>CP119311.1:3371614-3678124 GCA_029202545.1 Candidatus Pseudobacter hemicellulosilyticus | reverse complement strand
GCATTTACCCCCATAAGATGAAAACTGACCGGATTTTGATAGCTCTTTGAAGAAGTCTTGAACTACAATAGCATTAAGCATATTACGTATATTTTGAACCCGCATACTTCCAGGCTTCACCAAAGCTAAAACAGTAGGGTATTAGAAATAAAAAGAACTGCCGTATATTAATTCCTGGAACTTTTCCGAATTGCAACTTCGATTGACTACAATTACTATCGAAAAAAATACTAAAGAGGCAAATTTCATCTTTTTGGCATTACAATAAAGAGAACGATTGTAGGTGAAATAGGTAAAGATTATGTACGAAAGGCTACAATGAAACAATTCGCTCTTTAAATTTTTCAATTAACTTCTCCAGATTAAGAACACTGCATCCACCCCTAAACTGTATCCCATCGAATAAAAAACCTATCCAATCCTCTTCTTCATTTTCAATGAGTGTATAGGGAACGGTTGTACCCTCAGCTTCAGTATCTGTAATGTCTATTATTACTGACCATCCAGGATTATCAGTAGTCATAATTTGTATTTGATGCTCATGCTCCCATGCACCGTCACAATGTTGTAAAAACCAGTTTTGTAGCCAAATAATCATATTTTATCGGTAAGAGGTTGCCGTTGTAAATGTAAACCAATGATTATAGCAAACCGGGGCTAAGAATAATTCACTTTTAGCTTGTTATCCAAAGCATCCGTATAATGAACTCCTTGTAAAGCAGAAAGATAACTTCGTACATCTTTTATTTCAAATTCATCAAATAATTCGGTAAACGAATTTTTGAGTGTTCCGAAAACTCCAACATCATAAGCTCTGTTGAGCACCAAACTAAAGGAAGCGTTCGTAAGCGAATCCGTAAGTTCAAATAGCTCTGTCATCATATACAAGCTCACTTCTGAATCAATGTAATTCTGACTCATGATGGATTTGACCGCCTGTTCAAAATTATCTGGCAGATCAGCTGTTTCAATCGTCCTATTAAACTGCAACAATTCAGGCTCAATATTCCTGATTATTATTTTACTGATCCCTATTTTTTCAAGATACTTTTTGAAGGTCAAAATAAATTCCGTCGAAAAACAGGCATAAAAATCAAAAAATAATATACTTAGTCTTTTATTAAAAATATATTCAGGAAACAGGGCATTATTATATAAAGACATAAATATTAGGATTTATCAAACTAAAACTCCGTAACAATGTAGTGCTTTCATAAGGCCTTAGTATATCATGTCATTATTTTAACAATGTCCACTTTTATATACGCTGACCTCTGCCTATAGTTTGTACTTGAGACCAACTCGTTTATAAACACTATCAACATATTTATCTGTTATCCTATACTTATTCCTTTTGTACCAATCTTTCCAATCGCGCATATTTCTCTGATAGTCTTCTTTATTACCATATCCAAAAGTACTGCTGTAATCTGCGTCAGTAGCTATCCCTGTTACCAGACTTAAAAAGTATAGGGCGTTTCTATACTCCTCCACCAGTACGCTTGAACCTTCCCTTTCAGCACCTTGGATAACCTTCATCTGCTTTTTAAAAGTTATCCTGTTATCTTTTGTTTCGAAAAAGCTACGATTGCAGCTAACTATCCCGCAACAAAACAATAATATCAATATTTCTTTCATCGTACTACTATTGAAAGGACCTACATCGACATTCTCACTATTAGTGCCATCATAAATTTACAAACCACGGCCATTCTGTAATGGTTGTGATTCCGAACTATAAGACGCAGCTATTTGATGAGTAATTTATAGTTAGTTCCGTCTGGCAAATCATAGACTTGCCGAGCAATATTTGCAGAAGACTGAATATATAATGGGAAAATTGCCGCGTACAAATTCTCAACATGATAATCCCCTCCCAGAATAAACGGCATTTCTGAATTTTGGTCTTACAATCTAAGTCAAAGTTAGCGGGACTGATTTAGTTTAAAGTTGCTACTCTTACTATTATATTTGTAAATTTCAATCACGGATTCTACATAGCTAATTAGCAATTCTGAATCACATTTATTTCTTTCTGAATAAAATATTACTTCTTTCAAAACTTTACTAAATTTTTCAAAACCCAATATCACATATTTTCCATCTTCTTTAATCATTATATATTCAGGGGAGTGGCTTCTATGGATACCAATCCGGTAAATACCATTGGCATCATACCCAATTGATCGCTTTTTATTAATTTCTGAGACATAAACATAATCAAGGCTCCCTTTCACTTTGCCCTTATCTAAAAGGCCCTCGCCTATAAAGAAGCGAGTTATTTCGGCCTTAATACTATCGACTAAAGGGTCGTCATCTATCTTTTGTGCACTTACATTATATATAAAGCAGCTAACTGCTATTCCGAGGCAAAATATTTTTTTCATTTCTTTTTCCTTTTTAAATTATTTGTTTCATCAATAATCTTGTTAGAAACCATCGTAGGCACCTTTTCTCCTTCTTTTTTCCCTTTATTTTCTACAGTAATGATATTTTCATCTGTAACATGCTCTATTTCATGTCCAAAAGCGGCCGCAGCAATTTCCATATAATTTAATCCTTCAATCGATTTACCATACAATGACCATACCTCTCCTTTTTCTTGATCAGCTACCATCTCATTTATCATTCCAGAGAAAATCTGAACTTTTGAACCTTCCAGCACCTCCACACTAACAGCCTCTCCTTTTGAATCCTTATTGATCCTCAACTTGCCGTTATCTGCAAGTCCTACCACTGTTGTCTCATTACCGCTTTTATCTTTGTGTTTTCCCACCTCAAAGCTGACTTTTACCTCCCGTCCTGAATTAACCAATTTATCAAACTGTATCTTTCCAGTTTCTGTTTTTTGCAAGGCGGCACCCAATTTTTTATCTTGTGCTGTAGCATCTTTTGTATAGCCGCCCTTTCCGTGATTTGCTTTTGGATCATATACTAATTTTCCATCTTTATTTCTCCACTCCTCTGCTGCCATTCCATCTGAATCAATATATCGTAATGGGTTATCCAGGGCGTAATTATAAGGAGAATATCGCTTCATTTTATCCGCTAGAGGATCAACGACATACCACCTTCCTATTTGTGCATCATACATTCTCGCAGTATAATCATACCATTCCAGGCCACTACCATCGCTGAACTCCTTCTCCTGTAGCTCTTTACCGTTATATTTCATTCTATTATCAACCTCTCCTATTGCTTTATAGCTTATCCCCGCCATTGTCAGCCCAAAGGGATAATAGTCAGTTGTTTCAAGGATCGCGCCTTTTTCATGGCTGATCTGAAGGTTATCAAAGAACACGGGTAGATTACTCTCATTGCTCACATAAATATACAAATATCCGCTGCTGGTTATAGTGACCGGTGTATTAATGAATTTCGTGTGATTTTTGTATCCGCCGCCTGATTGCACCCCGTCAAAATCAGCACTCACCATCCTAAACTGTTCATCCAGCAAAATCCAGTTAATAGCAGCTTTAGCCGTATTGCTTCCCGGATTGTTTTGGTTCAGAAAGCCCTGCAAGGCAGTCGCATTTCCAGGCAATCCAGTAATACCGCCTGTTGTAATACCCTTACCGGAGACAGGGCCACTACCTACAAAGCTGGCCAGCAGGTCTTCCAGCGCTATGTTGAGCGAAGTGCCAGCATTACCACCCGGAAGGGTATAAAAGGATTCACCTCGGATAGAGACCTTATCCCCACCCATCACCTTCAGCACCAGCTCCAGGCCGGTCTTCTCTCCGGCAACACCGCCATGCGTCCGATATACCTTGCTTTCCAGGCTGGCTTCTGTAGCGCCTATACTTGCTTTATCCACAATACGGCCATCGGCAATATTGTACAGCAGCTTTTCCGTAGCCAACCTGGCCGGCTCAACCGTAGCGGCAGGATAACAATCTTTATCCTTTTCTTCTGTCAGTACCATCCGGGTATTGCCCAGGTGATCCTTGATAAAATAATCATATACCAACCTGGCCGGTCCTTGCCCTACAGCACAGGTACTCTCTTTGGCTTTCTCAAAACGGATCCGTCCTTCCTCATGGGAAAGCTGCTGTAGCGTATCGTTCTTATATTCAAAACCTGCCAGGTACAATGTGGTTATAATAGTCGCCGGACTGGCAGTTTGATCAGTTACCTTCTTCGCCAGCTTTACCCCTGTTGCATCGTAGGTATACTCAATTGTCCCTTTGTCCTGCACGTTGATCTTACGAGGCAGGTTCAGGTGATTGTATTCAATGCCCTGGCTGCCACTCCCCGCCTGATAGATATCCTTATTACGATCCTGTAGCAGGTTGCCGTTGGCATCGTAGGCATAGTCAATAGCCGCCACCGTTTTGGTTCCCAGTTCGGTCATATAGACCTGCGAGGACCGGAAATCGCCCAGTTTGGTTTGTACATCGTTACTGGCATCAATCACATTCTTCAACTTATTAGTGCCTGCGTAGTAAGAATAGGAAAGTTTATCTATATCCGTACTGGTTACGCCTTTCAGACCTTTCTGCCACATGCTCAGGATGTTGCCATTGGCATCATAACCCAGGTTGCTCACGCTAAAGTCAACACCACCGCTTTTATCATAGGTAACAACTGAGCCAGCTCCACTATATTGACCAAATTCTGCGCCCGTCAACCGGTTAGAAGCATCATAGGTAAAATCGTATTTACGTTTTTTGCTATCACCCGCATTCTTCCAGATAGTACCGCTGATATTACCGGTATATTGAGGATTGGCATAGGATCCTTCAAAGCCATTCCGATCATAACCAAGATCCATCCCAAAGTAGCGGTCTGTAACATCCACCCCCTTCAGGTAATTTTCATTGATGCTGATCAGCCAGCCACGGATATTGTAGGCGTGGTCAAGTTTGCTCAGCGCATTCGTCGTTAAAGCACCCGCACCATCCAACTGCTGGCCCTGCTCCTTCTTCTTGAGCTGTCCCAACGCATCATATTCATTCTTTACTATTGTGCGCCACTGTGCCGGCGACTGCTGCTCATCCACAAGACTGGTATGCACCAACTTTTCAACTTCCGTTACCCGTTGCAAAACATCATAGGTCATCCGGGTAACCACCGTAGCAATATGCAGGTTTGCACCAGCTTTCTGGTGTTCCTGAACCACCACCAGCGGCAGGCCTGCCCAATTGTACTGTGTGGTCAATATATCAATGCCACCTGACAGGTTCTCACTCCGCGTTTGCAGGAGGCGGCCCTTTCTATCATAAAAATTTACTGTAATCAGGTATTTTACTGGATTGCTGCCCAATACCCGAACCCTTGTACCAGTAGGAACTCCCTTTGTAAGCGAAGCTGCTATAATCTCCTGCCCGTAAGGAGCAAGACTATTGGAGACAGCTTCCTTATAAGGATCAATACCCGTATTCGTGAAATTCTTTAACTCAGCGGATAAACCATTTGTCCAGCTATGATCATCGTAATAAGTAACTGTCAGCACATCCAGCGTTATCCCTTCCGGTATAGGAATCCTGTTCACCAGCACTCCTTCTGTGGGATAATTACCATTACCCTGTGTCCGGGCAGTAACCAACTGTTGTAATGAATTTCTGTCACTGTTAAAATTGATCAGTCCCGTGACTACGGATCGATTCAATTCATCATAAAGCGTAGCCAGCCATTGGGTATTGCCCGCATCAGCTCGCATATTGCCATCCTGCGTAAATACCAATCTATCCCGAACATCATACACCATCAATACTTCACCAGCGCCCGGCACCTTTTTGCTGATCATCCGGCGACGATCATCATACGCATACCGAAAGCATTGTTCGGTCAGCAATGTGGCATCTGGCGCCCAGCCCAGCGTCCCGCTTAATTGCTCCACGCCTACCGGCTGGACCACTGCCCGCAGCAGGTTTTGCTTATCATAGATATAGTAAGTACTGAGCCAGCCTGTATAACCGGTTCCATAACCATTGTCAGGACCAGCAGTCAATTGAACTTTTTTAAGGATCACTTGTCCGTCCTTGTCGGCAAACTCAATGACCTGTTTATTGGCTTCGTTCTCCGTTACAATCTTCGTTAACTGGCCGGCTGCATAAGCACCGGTCACCACATAATTTCCCATTCCACCCGGCACTTCCGTAATTGTCCAGATCTTTACGTCATCATTCACTGTATTGACCCAATATTTACTGCTCACTCCCCGGCCAGCACCTACCCAGCTATTGCCCTGCGCCATCACTTTGTTTACCCGGTTCAGGGGTGAAGGCTCAAACTTAGTTTCACTGTAATACCAACTTTCACCAGCATATTGCCCCTGACCAAACACCGACTGCTGCTGAAAAGGATTTAGTTTGAAAGAACCATCAGTTGTTGGATAACCGCTGGTATTGTTAGCTGCAAAAGGAAGAAACGATAAGTTCTCCCGGCCAAACGCATCATAATATGCCGGGGCCACCAGATCCGCAGCAGGCCCATTTGTTGGCAGGGATTGTTGCTTAGCCACAGTCTGCAAAGAGCGGCCAAGTCCATCAAAATATTGGGTCGTTTGCTTTACATCAGCTACCGGTTTTGACAGAAAAACAGTAGCATTATTTATCGGTGCAGTAGCCGTCCAGGTGCGAACGAAGTTCACTTTAGTACCCCCAGGGTAGGCTTCGGGCTGCACCTGGGCAGACACTATCAACGGGATAGTTAAGAAAAACACCAGGAAGGGTCTGCTAATAAGGTTTATGTTCATATATCAGAGAATGGAAAGGTTTATGAGATTAGCGGGCAGCATGACTTTAGTCCCAGGGAACAGTCTGGAAGCACGGAGTGCTGTTGGCTTGATTATAAAATACCGACTGAGAATTATCAATACCCCACAAATAATAATACTGGCAACTAAAAACACCAGTATTCTTATCGTATGTCCCTTCACCGGTGAACAGTTTCTGGCCGGTATAACAAACTCCGTTAATTACTTTTTTATCCTCCCCTGTACAATTAGGCACTACCACACAATTGCCGGTAATGCCCATTGACACCCAGCGAACCTGTAAATAGGTAACACTGCAGTTATTCCGATCAACTTCTTCCTGTTCTTCAATGCCTGTATTGTTATTATTACTATTGCTGGCACATCGTTTTACACCGGTAGCAACCCAGTTGGCACTGGTACTGGCGCAGGCCGGCAATGGTTCGCCATATACATATTGATATTGTTTCAACACATACTGATCCAGGTCCCTGACAAGTACAACCCTGTTAAAATCATCATAGACATAGCTCAATACCTGGTTATTGGCATCACACTGGCTGGCCAGCCCGGCAGCAGGTGTATAGGCAAAGCTGGTCATTACCGCATTGGAAGGATAAAGCCGGACCTCATCAAGGCTATTGCCGGTGACTGTTACTGTATTTATATTATTGAGTTTCCATTCCAGCAGCTGCCAGTTACCAGCTGTATTCATCAAAACACCCGTTGTACCATTAACGGTTGCTGTTGTGCCGGTGCTCCAAAGCGTAACCACATAATTACCTTGCGGCACCTGCCGGGTCAATTGGCCACTGTAGGCTTTGCTACCCGTAAGACCTCCGGCTATAATATTGCCAACGCACTGCCAGGAATCTGCCGCCGTTCCTTCAAAACTACTGTATGCTACCTGCGACAATAGGGCATTCTCTACTTTGGCCAGCAGTTTAGACCTCCATTCATTCCATAGATATACTACCGGTATGTTATCCTGTTTGTAGGCTTCCCGTATATTTCCCAGTTCATCATAAGCGGAGAATACGAGTTCCGTTGTCAGCGCTGCACCGGGCGACTGCTTCAATTTTACCGATTGCGGCCTGATCACTTTGCCATTCTGGAAATAATCCTGGTAAGTGATTACTTTCCTGGCCACTTCCTCTGACTGGTTGGTCATGCTTTCTTCCCATACCGGATCAATCATATTCCGGCTGATCATCTGATCAGCTATCAGATCTCCAGCAAAATCAGTGGCAAATTTCTTCCGGATCACTACTGTTTCCTGCCGGCTGTTGACAGTAGTCACACTGCTGACATTGACATTTTGCAGGCCGCCATAGCCATAGGTTTCTTCCTCCTGCATTTCCCCATTAACATCTGTAATAGTCTTATTCACTACGGACTGAAGCTGAATCCAGCCTGGCTCATGCAGATAATAGACAACGTCGAAAGGATGGAAATCCCATTCATCCAGAGGCTGGGTAAGGACGGCCTCGTAATTTCGCTTTACCATCAAACCAGGCACACGATCTCCCGAGGATACAAACCCATAGTTATAGGTCTTCTCTGTTCTGACCTTAAAATCTTTATCAAAAATCTTTTCCTGGTAAGTCATACCATTTAATGTGGCTGTACGAATGCCGGTCGGCCCCGGAAAAACCTGCCCCCGCAGCAGCAGTCCGGCATTCCCACTATTGGGACCATAAAACCTTGTTTCCATGCCTCCATTGCGGAATTCAGGATCATCCGACTCTATCACATGGGTATAATAGATATGACTACCATCAAAATTAAAGAGGTTATACCCCGAACTGGCGCTATATACCAGGTGTTCACAGATCTGGTAACAAAAAGTATTGGTACCCTGGCTGATACTCTGGCTGGTTGAGCGATAAGGAGCTGTAAACTGACCTATGCCCGATGACCAGCGCATATCCTGCAGGGAGCCATAGGTGTAATATTTGTTTGCTGTTTTCCGGGCGACAGGATCATATTTCCGGATCGCTTTCAGCCTTAGACCACCAGTAGGTTTATTCAGTGTATCAGTTACTGTAATGGCATTGGGATGGTAAGTCAGGATCGCATGGGCATGTATGTATTCAGGGCCTCTTGTTTCCAAAGAAATACTATAGGTGTGTCCTGCTACCGCATTCAGCTGGTCTGCAACCTGCTGGAGCGTTATTAATGTATTATTAGCGACCACCTGATTGGTTGTAACATCCGTGATCTTAAAAAATGCCACTTTGGTTCCTGATGAAGGGGCATACGTAGTCCCCGTGTAATTGGTCCTGATGAAAGATTTTAAAACAATAGGTATCTGTTCCGTCCGGACCGGCGTAAAGGTCCTCACATAAGGAGTCCGGGCCGTTGAATAATTAGTATGGTTGGTGCCCTGCCCACCTTTGCTCACCACAAACTCTTTTGTTTCGTCACGTGACTGAACAACCTTCAGGCTGTTTGGTTCGTACAAAAATTCTTCTGTTCCTCCTGTAGGATAGATGATCTTTTGCAGTACGCCCCGCTGCGTATGTTCAAAGCTGAACTCCCTGTTAGCCCCCGCCCTGTCAGGATATTCCGGGAATGCCGGTATGGCGGTTTCGTTATTGGCCCCATTGTAAAACCCGAAATGATCGGCCGACAGATAATTGCCTCCTGACAAGGCCATGTCATAATAGTTGAACGCATGCACCAGGCTGTCCCTTACCGGCAATTCAGGTTCTGAACCCCTGTTCCGCCCAAACTCCACCAGGCTGGTCAGAAAGAAAAGTCCATTCAGGTTCAAGGTAGCTGGTTGCCGGACAAAATACCGGAAAGCATAGCTCTTTACCTGCTGGCCATGTTCTGCAACGGTCATTCCATCCAGGAAATATTCATTGGTTTGATCCAATCTGGGACTGTATTGGAAATTAATGGTATGTCCGTCAGGGCTGTATATACCGGTCAGCAAAACCGTTCTATAAGTAATATACTGACGAAGGGTAGTATGACTTTCAAACTGGTACAATTCCGGACAGCTGCCGCAAACAGTCCCTCCGCCCATGCCTAATACATAACTTTCTGTAAAGCCGGCATTAGACTGGGTAGAAATGGTGCTGTAATACAGTTGAACAGATTCACCTGAAGGCAAGGTTATGCGATGCAGGTAGAAAGCAGTTTTGGTAGCTGTTTTATAACGCATATTAGTACCCAGCGTGGTTTCTACTGCATTATTACCCCCAAAAGCATACCGGATACCATCAGGCGTGGTGATCAGTATACTGTCTATGGCCTGGTAGGAACGCATCACTTTTACTTTAAGATTGGAGTGAGCAATTACCACGGCATTAAAACCCGCATCCAGCACAAATTTGCCACTGTACCCTCCAAAATTGAACCGGAACTCATCCGGCTGGGCATCAAAGGTTGCAGTAGGGTCCTCATTACTCGCGTTATTGAATAGGTAATAATTATCACTGGTCAGCGCAGTCAGGTCATTCTGGTTAGCGGGCAATACCGCCCGGTTATTGAACTCATCCGGACGCCCCAGGACAGAACGGGTGATCACCCCGCCGGCATTGAAGGCCCATCCTGAACCTACCCGGGAACAGGCTTCATCCACCTTAAATCCCTGGCTGCTGTAACTAAGGCCTATGGGTAAAGAAAGCTCATGTAGTTTCAACTCATACAAGGGTACATTGACTGTCACAGCACCAGTACTCTTATTAAGCGCTCCCATACCCACGCGTATCAGGGCGGCAGCATCTGGTGTGGGCGGCACCAGCTCCGGCAGATTTACCTGGAGCGCTATGCTGCCACCTCCGGATTCAGCGGCGGCTGGCACAATGGGAACTGCTTTGGGTAAGACTGGTAAAGAATCATTTTGTCCATACATGGCTGCAACAGCATGCAGGAACATGACAAGAAGGAAAGATTTTCTCATAAAAAAACGTTCGGAACAGGAGGTATAAGTCGCGAAATAGCGGGAAATCAGTTAACAATAAGTATGTACAGGACTACTGAATAAATGATAGCGTAAGCATGGCGGGGAAGCCTGCATGGGAAGGGATGAATAGGTCATGAGGTCAGGTTTAAGGTTAATTCTATTAGCCAACTTACGGAAAAATATACGCTAATAGGATTTTAACAATATGATATTAATCATATTCTTTCCAGCGCCGCCTCTGCACCGAAAAATCCACAGTAAAGACCAATCTACCCTGCCCGACTTTTAAGATACCCGGCTGGTTTTTGCAGATCCGGCACCGGCCACTGACAGCGCCACCGTCAGCGCATTCACCATATCCTCTTCCTTGAACGGCTTTTTCAGCACACTGGTAAATCCTTCTTCTTTGTAGCGGGCTCCGGCTGGTTATGGTCCAATTCCTTCAGGCAATCAATCAATCTACCTGCATGGCTTTTTGCTTTTTCCTTTATTACCGATTCTTTATAGCCCGAAACGCCCGAAGTCCCATGCATGTAAACAGGATTGATATAATTCATTTGAGCGTAATAGGCTGTCTGCTCAAGGTTTTTACAGAATTCATAGATCCGGAAATGGTGTTTTCCTAATGTGGTATACTGGTCTTCAAAGGAACCTACCGTAAAGCTTGGCAGAAAGTTCTTTCCTTTCAGTTTATCCCCTTCCGATCCATAAGCAAACTGGTGAATGAATACAGCATCAAACCATTGTTTCAGTATAGCAGGCATATTATACCAGAAAAAAGGGTATTGAAAAACAGTGGTCTGGTGCCGTAATAATGCCTTTTGCTCCTCTATCACATCGATGCAGAAATCAGGATACAAGTCATGAAGATTTCTAATTTCTATATTCAGGTCGCTAATATTCAATTCTTCAATAATGGTTTTGTTAGCAATTGAACTATCGAAATGGGGATGTGCCAATATAATTAAAGACATACTATATTTTTTATAGTTGCAAAACTAATTTTAGTAGAATAGATTTGCAATAACTATCTAAATTGATAGTTCAGTATCATGGGAAAAAATGTAGCGTTAAGTGGAAAAATATATCATTGCACGGCAAGCCTGGCAATGGACCTGGTTGGCGGAAAATGGAAAGTAGTGATATTGTATTATTTAAAAAATAGTGAAAAACGCTACAACGAGCTTAGAAAAGAAATGCCGGCCATTACAGAAATGACATTAAGCCTGCAGTTGAAGCAATTGGAAGAAGATGGCCTGGTTTCGAGAACAGTGCATGGCAAAAAGCCTCCCATAAAGGTCGTCTACAAATTAACAGCCTTTGGACGCACTTTTGTTCCTGTCCTGGAAGCTATCAATAACTGGGGCCATGAGGTTGTCAGAAAAAAAGGAAAATACCAGGACCTGTAAAGAATTGCAGGGAGCCTCAATTGAATGCCGACACCTATATAGTAGTTATCTGCTTCTTTTCTGTCCCGGCCGCTGACAGCGCCACCGTCAGCGCATTCACCATATCTTCTTCCCTGAATGGCTTTTTCAGCACACTGGTAAAACCTTCTTCTTTGTAGCGGGCCAGGTCGCCCTCGGTAACATCAGCCGTGAGTGCAATGATGGGCATCCTTGCTTTGACCGGATCGGCGTTGCTGCGGATCATTGTGGTCAGCTCGGAACCGGAGATCTCCGGCACATTAATATCCGTAAGCAGCAGGTCATATTGTTTTTGCTGCAACAGGCCCAGCGCCTGCTGTCCATCCATGGCCACATCATACTGCATATTGAATTTCTTCAGCAGGAAGGTCACCAGCAGTACGATGACGTCATTGTCTTCCAGCAGCAGTACTGTTTTATTGCGCAGCGGATCCCTGGGTTGCTCGGGCTGCTTCACTACCGGCTGCGACTGAGGCGCCTCCTGGCTGATGGTATAGGGAATCTTCACGGTGAAGACAGAACCCTTTTTCAGTTCACTCTGCACACTCACCGTGCCGCCCTGCAGTTCCGCCAGCATTTTACAGATGGACAGGCCCAGGCCCGTGCCACGGGTATGATATTTACGGGACACCTTATCGCTCCCCACCTGGGCAAATTCTTCAAATATGAACTCAAGCTGGTCGGCCGCAATACCGATACCGGAATCCTTTACGGCAATGACCACTTCCGTTTCCGTTTTGCTTTTGGCAACCGTTTCCGCCTTCACTTCTATCACTCCCTTCTCGGTAAACTTGATGGCGTTGCTGATAAAATTATAGAGGATCTGTTTTAACCGGAAAGCGTCGCCCTGTAACACCAGCCGCTCATCGAAGCCGGCCTTCAGCTGCAGGGATAGCTGTTTTTTCTCTGCCAGCACGGAGAGATTGAACAATACTTCCTCCAGTGTTTTCTTCAGGGAGAAAGGTTCTTTACCCAGCTGGAACTTGCCGGCTTCCAGTTTAGAAAAATCGAGGATATCATTCACTGTAGTGAGCAGGTGTTCGGAAGAATTTCGGATGGCGTTGATATAGCTGGCCGCTTCCTCATCGGCATTCTTTTTCTCCAGCTGCTCCGTAAAGCCCATGATGGAGGTCAGCGGTACACGGATCTCATGGCTCATATTGTTGAGGAAACGGGTCTTGACCTGTGCCTGCCTTTCGGCCTCACTCTTGGCCTTCAGGATAGTCTGCTCATATTTATTGAGCCGGAAAATGCTGGCGCCCAGCAGGACGGCAACCAGGAGAATGATCAGGAAGGAGAACAGCAGGATGCGGTCTTTATGCAATTGGAACCCACGCAGGTACTCTGAAGCCTCCTCCTTGCTGGCTTTCTGCCCCAGCTCGGCAGTATGGAGCAATTCGCGGATACCGGCGTTGATCTCATTGATAATACTAAGGTTGGCGGCTGCCAGGCTTTTTTCATTTTGGTCCAGCTTTTTGCGGAGCGCCATCTGGCGGTTCACCAGCCCCTGGTAATACCGCTGTACTTCCAGGGCCAGCGCATCGTATTGCTGCTGCTGTTGCAGCTCTTCGGTTTTGGCCTCCGCTTCGGCAGTGCTGTCCACCTGTCCTTTATTGTATTGCACCAGGGTGCTGTCCTTCTTTTTACCAAAAAGCCGGGAGAAGAAGCCCTGCTTCTGATTGACAGAGACTGCCTTCACCGTATCTACCGAATGGAAAAAACTTTTACTGATCAGGGAAGAAGAGATGCGGTCCAGCAGCATGGGCTGCGCGCTGTGCAGTTTGCCGGTTCCGCCACGGGCCTGCACCAGCAAGGAATCTGCCATGCCTTTGAGGCGGGAGATGGTCTCTGCGATCTTCAGCTTACCTGCCAGTTCCGTTTTAAGATTGCTGGCAAAGCTATCGTGTTGCTGGCTGATCAGCTCCAGGTTGATGATCACCCTGGCCATATTGTTCTCAAACAGGCTGCGGTGCGTGGTATCAAAAGAAGCCAGGTAAGCCCGGTAATGATTTTCAGCTACCACAATATCCTCGTAGGTATTGCGGAGGATCACCAGGTTGGTATCCTCTTTGGAGAGCGCATCAATGGACGACCGGTAATTCCTGGAAATGCCATTATTGGTACTGTTGAGAATAAGGATCAGTATCAGCACAACAATGCATAATACCAGCAATAGACTATTGGCCCATGAGAGCCGGAGAGGCAATCTGTTCATACCGGGTGTTCTTGTTACGGAGGAGTTGCTTACTGCCAGGATAAGCGGGTAGTGGGCAACAAAGGTTTTCGTTCCGGGCAAAATTACCGGATGCCGCAGACACTTCCAGCAAAGCGGCGGAATAAACAGCGAATGCCGGGAACTTCGTCAGAACCTGTAGCCGCGCTACTACAAAAAGTAGTGCCGCAGCCACAAAAATGACCTTATAAAGGTATCAGGATAACTAGAAAAGAACTATATCGTTTGACATCCTGTACTCAATCGACAATCAATGTTGTTAGCCAGAGGGATGGTCCAGGATGCCGCCACTGTCTCCAGCGCTCAGGTGACAACCCTTGTTGTTTGCCCCGATAATTGCCCTGTCCGGAAATTTTTTATCATTTTAACAGGAAAAAACCTGGCTACACCGGACATTTGCAAAAAAAGAGGCGCTTGAACGGACCCATGCACAGCTCATCTGCAATAGCTATCAATATACCGGATAAAAGAGTGGTTGTCCACAAAAGGATCGCCGTAATCGTTCTATTCTTTGCCAATGGCTTTTTATATGGCAACTGGACGGCCAGGCTGCCTTCCATCAAAGCTTTTTATGGCATTGGCAATGGGACCCTGGGCACCCTGCTGTTCACCATTGCGCTGGGCGCACTGGTAGCCATGCCCATTGCAGGGTGGATTGCCCATAAATTCAGCAACGAACGGCTGACCCTGATCACCGGCCTGCTCTTTTGCTGCAGCGTACCCCTGATGCCGCTGTCAGACAATCTATGGGTGGCCCGTTGCCTGTTCTTCAGCATCGGCATGTTCTCCGGCGCTATGGATGTCAGCATGAACGGCCAGGCCGTTCTGGTGGAGCGGGCCTGGAAAAAACCCATCATGTCCTCTTTCCATGCCCTGTTCAGCATCGGCATGGCGGCCGGCGCAGGGGTGGCCGCGCTGTTCTCCCGTTTCAGCATTTCCCTGCCGCTGCACCTGGTGCTGGTAGCCCTGGCGGCGCTTACCGGCCTGCTGGTCTGCTCCCGGCTGGTCCTGCTGCAGCTGCCGGCCGCAGGCAGTGATCCCTCGCCCGCCGCTGCTCATTTCCGGATGCCAGCCCTGGCCATCCTGCCCCTGGGCATCATCGGCTTCTGCGGTATGACAGGCGAAGGCGCCATTGCCGACTGGAGCGCCATCTTTATGCATACCGTGGTAGGCAGTACGGAATCCTTCAGCGCCCTGGCCTTCGGCATCTTCGGCGCCGCCATGACCATCGGCCGGCTGGGCGGCGATTACCTGACCCATGCATTGGGGAAGAAAACATTACTGATAGCAGATGTGCTGCTCGCTATTGCGGGACTGTCCATGGTCCTGCTTATTGCCAATAGCTGGGCCAGCATCACCGGCTTTTTCCTGGTGGGCATTGGCCTGGCCACCGTAGTGCCCATCATCTACAGCACTGCGGGAAATATTAAAGGGCTCACGCCTTCGGCGGGCATCGCCATGGTGAGCACCATCGGGTATATGGGCTTTTTCCTGGGACCACCTATGATCGGGTATATAGCCGACCAGTGGGGGCTCCGGATCGGGCTCGCCTACGTGATCGGTCTTTTTGTCCTGATGGGCATACTGATCCTGTTCACACCATCACAACAAAAAAAATAACCATTCGTTATGGAGGAGTATATCATACCTGTCAACAAGGTGGAAGAGTTGCAAACCATCAGGGACCTGCAGGCGCTGGAGACCATCTTTGACCGGGCCAGAAGGACTATCATCGGCGGTTCAGCGGTGATACTTGTCCGGGAAAAAGCGGATGGCAGCCATGACCGGTTTGACACCCTGACCACAGAAAGCGATTTTGAAGCCTACCGGCAACAGGTGTTCCGGTATCTGTAAACCTTAACTTGTGCATATGCGCTTAGGCAAATCCTCCACAGTTGAACATTTCCTGGCCGAGCTGCAATTGATCCGGGACACTGATTCCAATCCCGGTGAACGTTTCCTGGCCCTGTCCCAGTTCTTTTATAAGCTGATCAGGTATCTTCCCAGGGAGGAGAAAATGGTCTTCAAGAACTTTTATGCCAAGTTCAACTATGTACTGCGCACCCTGCCGCTGCAAAAGGATGAACGCGCCAACCTGGAAGCATTCAGGTGGTTTGTACGGATAGGCAATGCCGGTAAGGAAGCCGATCAGCCCATTGTACGACAGGCCACCGCCCTGCTGGAAATGCTGCTGCAGCGCATGGCCGGACAGACAGAGCGCCCAAAAAACTACCAGCCCCATTTTTTCACTAAAAAACATCCGCAACGCAATACGGCTGCACTCAGGAGTATCCGGCTGTTATGCCAAAGTTTTTCTGAGCTGCAGGAACAAGGGCCGGAGCCCTATTTTATCATCAAAGGTTTTGACCTGGATAACCTGGAAACGGAAATAGAGCTGCTGGTCAAACGGCACCAGTATGTTGATTTCACCTATCTCCGTCCGCTCCTGCTGCCCAATGCCGTACTGGTCATACACAATATAGTAAGCACCGGACAGCCCGATCAGTACAGCACCAGCTTTGATTCCCTGCCTGTGCTGGAGCCCGACTTCCTCGTGGACGCCTCAGCCATCGGTGAATGTTTTACGCATGCCGGCAGCAACGCCGGCCTGTTTTTCCTTTCCCGGCTGGTAGAAGACCTGCCCGGATCCCCTGCCCTGAAAGGCAGCATGGTAGGCTATTTCCTGGATGAGCTGATCTGCCAGCAAACACCGAACATTGACACACTGTTCAAAACAGCGCAGAAGAACAATGCCTTGAAAGCTGCACAGCTGGGCAGAGCAGAAATGAACAGCATCCGCAATTCCATCAATACGGAACACCTGCCCAATATCCGCCTGCTGGTACAGCGGGAAAGCAAAAAAGAATTATGGATCGAACCAACTTACTTCTCGTCTGTATACGGCTTGCAGGGAAGGCTTGACCTGCTGGCCTACGATGAAAAGCAGCAGGCACGGGACATTATTGAACTGAAAAGCGGCAGTCCCACCAATCCTGTCCCGGGACAACCCTGGCTCAACCACCTGATGCAGGTGGTTTGTTACGACCTCCTGCTGAACAGCACCTACGGGGAGAACAGGCTCGGTTTCAATGCCATCTTCTATTCCAGATGCACGGTGGCTCCTTACCGGCAGATCACCAGCATCCATGGAGAAAGAGCCCGGGCCCTGCGCATCCGGAACTATATCGTTTCCCGGATCTATAAGCTGGCCAACAGGGATTTTGCCATGCTGTTATCTTTCAAAAATACCGGCATCCCCTACCTGCCCACTTTTCAGCAGCCACGCCTGGAGAGCTTCCAGGACCGCTATAGACCGGAGACCATCACCACCCAATATTACCAGGAACTGCTGGCCTTCACCCTCCGGGAAATGATCAACGCCAAAGTGGGCGATTACCTGACAGAAGACAATGAGGAGATCAACGGCTTTTCCACCCTCTGGCAGAACCAGGTCCCGCACAAAGAAAAACTTTTCCGGATCATTCACCATCTTACAGTTGCTGAAATGGACACGGAAAGCGGCCGCATAAGGCTGAACATTACCCTGACCGTACCACATTCCTTCCGGAAAGGAGACCTGATTGTACTGTATCCCAGCACAGACAACGACCAGGAATATGATTGCATGCGGCAGCATATCCTCAAAGGAAGCATTGAGTCCATCAACAACCATTTCATCAGCATCGCCCTCAATAATAAACAGACCAATTATGGTTTCATTCAGCAGCACCAGTATTGGGCTATTGAACCCGATCTGTTTGAGCGCAATTTCTGGTGTACCGTTGGCAGCCTTATGCAGGTCCTGAACTGTGACGACCGGAAGAAGAGATTATTGCTGGGCCACCTGGAGCCGGCTTTCAGTAACCAGGCTACCCATGGGCTTGACCTGCTGACCCCTACGCAGCAGGAAGCTATCAATAACGCAGTGAACGCACGGGATTATTACCTGCTGCAGGGCCCGCCAGGCACCGGCAAGACCACCACCTTCCTGGTCAACTACCTGCGGCAGTCACTGCCAGACAATACCGATAAGATAGTGGTGCTGGCTTTTACCAATGCCGCTGTAGAAAAGATCTGTAACACTTTCCGGGATCCCCGGAATGGCGCACCTATTCCCTATCTGCGACTGGGTAGCCGCTATGTAACAGATGAATACCTGTTTGCCGATCAGCTCACGGACGACAACCCTGACAACTGGAAAAAACTGATTGAAAAGAACAGGATCTTTGTGAGCACCGTAGCCACTTTCCAGAACAACCTCCTGCTGCTGAGCAAATTCATGCGCTTCAAACACCTGGTGGTAGACGAAGCGTCCCAGCTAACGGAAGCACAGCTTTCCGGCATCCTGGCCGTATTTGAAAAGTTTGTCCTGATAGGCGATCATAAACAATTGCCCGCTGTAGTAACACAGGAAGAGAAAGGCTGCCTCACAGAACCAGGCAGCTTCCTGGAAAAAATGCAGATCACCGACCTGCGTATTTCCATTTTTGAACGGCTGTTCCGCAATGCCCAGGCCAAAGGCTGGACCACCGCCTACGGACAGCTGGTGGATCATTACCGGATGCACCATGACATCGCCGGTCTCATTGCCCACCAGTACAGCAAAAAACTGCTGGCCATACAGGAGAAGCAATTCTCTTCTTTACCGCCCTATGCCCTGCCTGCCGACAGTCCTTATTATCCCATCAGCCGGCACCGGGTAGTATTTATAGAAAGCAGCCCCGGGAATGGCCTCAAAAAAAATAGCAGTGAAGCGGCAACGGTCATCAAACTGGTCAGCCAGCTGCTGCAGACCGGCCAGTTCCAGCGCAAGGATATTGGGATCATCGCCCCCTTCCGCGCACAGATTGCGGAGATCAGGGCCATTATGCCGGAGGACTGGCAGGAAGATGAAACTTTTATTACTGATACAGTGGAACGGTTCCAGGGCGGAGAAAAAAAAGTGATCGTCTATTCCACTACTATTTCCAGCAGCCGGCAACTGCCCGGCATTCAAAGTATCGCCAGCAACGATACAGACCGGACAGACAGAAAACTCCTGGTGAGCATATCACGGGCGGAAGAACAGTTTATCCTGCTGGGCAATCCACTGGCGCTGGAAGCCGCTCCGGCCTATCGCTCCATCATCAGTTATTGCCGGCAACAGGACGCCTGCTTCAGAGCTGATGAAATGGAATATCCATCAACGGAAACTGCTGCCAGCCACTAAAATCAAAATGCCACCATTCATCGGGGTAAATAAGGAACCCGTTCTCCGTCATTAGTTTTTTCAGCAGCTCACGGTTACGCAGCTGATTGGCCGGCAAGGGCCTGTAATCACTATGCGCCCGCTTGCTGAATTCATCATAAGGCGTAGGCATCTCCAGCGGCCTGCCCGTCTTCCCGTTGACCAGCGTAAGGTCAACAGCGCAGCCCCGGTTATGGCGTGAGCCCCTGTAAGGCGAGGCTACAAAGACGGAATCCCGGAACGCTTCATAAAACACCACCGTTACCCGGTAAGGACGATAGGCGTCAAAGACCTGGAGCCCCAGCCCCTGCTCAGCCAGTGCAGCCTGCACTTTTTTCAGCGCGGCCGCTACCGGCTTCCGCGCATAGGCTACGGCCTGCCGGTACACCGGCCGCTTCATGATATTGTTATCGGTAGCATAGCGGATATCCAGCCGGATACCGGGAACAGCTTTCACCAGTGATACCAGCTCCTGTGCGCTGTCCCTGGCCACCATTTCCTTATACACGCCCGGATCACTGATCACCGGCAGCCTGTACCGGGCAAAGTTGGCGGCAGCTATACTGTCCGGCCCGGCAGCCGGCGATTGTGCGCTGACCGCCGGCGCCAGCAAGGCAAATAAGGCCGATAACAGCCAGCCACCCCATAACCCGAAAATAGTCCGACTATGCATGCGCCGATTTTTCTTAAAAATATTATTTTCTGCCAATGCATACAATAAATAAACGCCCGCCCCGTTGCGCAGCCGCCGGTAACCCAGTACCCGCCTGCATTTGCTAATCATTTCTTAAAGCATATCCTGTACGGGTCACTTTGGCTTTTCTTTATCACAAGCCTGTTTTAAAATCTTCTACATTTAATTCAGCATCATTTTTTACAGGATCTGCAACCAACCATATTATGAAGACAAGCCGTGACCTTTTCGGCAGGATCAGGAACTGGGTCCTGCCCGAAAATAATGTGACCGCTATGCCGGTAACGAATAACGACCTGCTGAAAGAGCTGCTGGAATGTTTCTACAATTCCTGCGCCACCGAATCAGTAGGCTCCAGCCTCCTCTTCAATATGCACTTCCTCGTCATCCTTCATCCTGATACTTACGAACAAAGACTGCCTTCCCTCCCTGTACTGGTGAAAGAAGCTGTCAAACTCTTCTACCGGAAATTGCAGGGCTACCAGAACAATTATGAGGAACTATCACCCGTATCCGCACACTGGCAGTTCCGCTTTGGACCGGCCACTGATTTCAACCAGGAGCGGGTAGGTCCTCATGAAGTACGGGTGATCGGTATGCTCACCGGCCTGCGCAGCGGGCAGGCGCCTGCTGAAGCAAAGAGCGCCTCCAAAGTGACCATGAAATCCAAGCTCACCAATGCCTTTGATAAAATGGACCTCAACCTGGAACTGCTGAAACATATCCATTTTGCAGACAGCGGCAGCTTCACGGTCAAGTTCAGCCCGGACCTAAGTCTGAATGGCGGCTCCCTGCTGCAGCAGGCCCGCAACCTGGAAAACGGTTTTGCAAGGATCGATTATTACCTGGGCGACCAGCATATCCACAACAGCTTTATTATGCGGGACACGGAAATTGTAATAGCCCGTAAGGAAGCCGGTAACCAGGGTTATTCCAATTACCTGCTGCTGGATTCTCCCTATGTATCCAACCCGCATGCACGTATCCGGCTCAATGAACAGACCGGCAAATTCCAGATAGCCAGTTTCAGCGCCCGCGAGACCCGCGTCAATGAGCAGGTGATCACCCGCAGCGAGGCCGCCGATCCCCGCTGGTTTGAGCTGCCTGCCGGCAGTCAGCTGCTGCTGAATGGTATCATCACACTGGATTTCAAACCAAATTCCTGATCCTATGCTGATCAGCGCCAATACCGATCCGGGACTAAAACGCAACGATAACCAGGATGCTTTCCTGGCCCGCCCGCTCTGGCTGGACAAAGCCCTGCTGGCCGTAGTGGACGGCGTAGGCGGTTATGCCGGGGGCGATAAAGCAGCCGCCATTGCACGCGACAGTATTGACCAGTATATGCAATCGCCCAGCGGCGATACCCACACTATGTTACGCGAGGCCCTGGTCTTTGCCAATAACAGGATCTGGGAAGAAAGACAACAGGACCATCACCTCCGGGAGATGTGTTGCGTACTCACCGCCGTAGTGGCCGATCC
Source organism: Candidatus Pseudobacter hemicellulosilyticus (assembly GCA_029202545.1). Classification (GTDB taxonomy): domain Bacteria; phylum Bacteroidota; class Bacteroidia; order Chitinophagales; family Chitinophagaceae; genus Pseudobacter; species Pseudobacter hemicellulosilyticus. The sequence goes on along the minus strand of CP119311.1, from coordinate 3,656,443 downwards.
CGTAGCCCAATGCCTTTATTTTGTACATATAGGCGATACCCGCCTCTACCGCTTCCGCAACGGGCACCTGCAAAAACTGACCAGCGATCACTCCTTTGTAGGTATCCGCGAGGACGCCGGCAATATGACCGAACTGGAAGCCATGCAGCACCCACAGCGCCACCAGATCCTGCGAGAGGCCGGCTCCAGCTTCCACCGGCTGGACGATGAGGATTTCATGGACCATGGCCGGATGGACCTCCTGCCGGGCGATCAGCTCCTGCTTTGCAGCGACGGACTAACGGATATGATCACGGCACAACAGATCGGGACCATTTTGACACAGCCCGGTACGCCTACCCAGAAAGTACAGGACCTGATCAGCAGGGCCAATGAAATGGGCGGGCTGGATAATATCACGGTGGTCCTGCTGCACCAGCCCCTGGCAAAACTCAGCAGTGAAACACCCGACGAGTACACGCTGACGCCTGCCGCACCCCTGCCCGCTGCAACCGTGGAGTCACCCGCTAAAAAGAAAGACAAAAAGACCCGGCTGCTCTGGCTCAGCCTGCCCCTGGCGCTGATAGCCCTGGCCGGCTGGTATTTTTCACCAGCCTCCACAGCGCCGGCCAGCAACAGCCCGATCCCTGATACCAGCGCTTCCCTGTCCGCCGACAGCAGCCTGCTGCCGCCCGGCGCCCGCATCAAGCAACCCGCTATCCCCGGACCACCCGTACCCCGGAAGACCGATACACTCCGCCTCTCCGCACCACTGGCCTACAGGCAGTGGCGGCAGCTGGCAGACAGTAGCGGCAACATCCTTGTCCTGCTCCCCGCCAACCCAAACCGTACACGCTTTGCCGCTATCACCATTTCCGCCAAAGACAGCTTGCAGCCCGGCGATACGCTCTGGCTGCGCAACCTGCGGCTGAACAATTTTGAAACAGGGATCGCCGTGCAGGCGCCCGCATTGCTGCGAACGGATAATGTACAGTTCCGGAATATCCGCTATCCGTTCAGCTACCCGGCAAAAGCCGATAGCCTGCATGCCGCCGGTCTATTCCTGAACACCGTGAATCCATAAACCATGGCCACTTCCATCTTCAAGGAGTATTTCAAAGGGTATGAGATCCTGGGCGAACTGGGCAGGGGCAACGCCCGCGTGCTGAAGGCCCGCCATATGGTCAGCGGTGAAGACCGCGCCATCAAACATTTTGCCTTTAACACAGATCCCGTCACCCTCCGCCGGTTCCAGCGGGAATCGGAGATCATGAAATCCATCCAGCACCACCATATCGTCAAGATCATGGAAGTTCACCTGGATGCCGAGCTGCCCTATATTGTGATGCAGCTGATAGAAGGCGGCGATCTCCGCGGATTGCTCAGGACCCATGGGACCCTGGATATCACCACCATCATCCGGCTGGCCTTCCATATGACCGAAGCCCTGCATGCCATCCATGAGCAGGCCGTAGTTCACCGCGATGTAAAGCCCGAGAATATCATGTACCGCCGCCAGGCCGACGGCAGTATCCATTTCCTGCTCACCGATTTTGGCATCGCCCGCCTGCGGGAACAGTCCGAGAACATCACCGTCACCGGCGCTTCCATGCTGACCTACGATTATGCCTCGCCCGAACAGTTCAACCAGAGCCGACAGGTATCCGCCCCTACCGATTATTATTCCCTCGGCATTGTCCTGTATGAATGCCTTACCGGCGCTGTGCCCTTCGAGTATGAGCAGGACGACCTCCTGCTACATATCAACCGGGTCATTGGTTCGCCCATACCTTCCCCTCACCTGCCGGCCAACCGCCAGCTGCCGCCCAGCTTATGGCAGCTGCTCCAGGGACTGCTGACCAAAAACCCTTACGACCGCATTACCGATCCCCAGAAAGTACGGCACCTGCTGCGCATGGCCGCTTTTGAAGACAACCAGGGGATGAAGACCCTGCCTGCACAGGCCACCCGTACCCATACTATCATATACCAACCCACACCTATACCTGTAAAGTCCGGCAGGCAGAAAGACATTACGTTCACCGCCCTGCTGCTGCTCGGCATCAGCGGGGCCGTTTTCTTTTCATGGACCTTTGGAAAACCCGCAGACGCCAGACCCGCCACCAGCACTATCCCACAAGAGAGCAGTCCCTCGCCATCCCCCGTTCACACGGCCGCTCTACAGACCCATACGCCTGAACTGCCGCCAGCCCCCACGCATCGCAGCAGCAACCGCAGTCCCGGCATCCAGCTGCCCAACGGTGTGTTCTATGATGATTTCAGTGATACTGCCAGCAGCGCCTGGGACCTGGGCCGCGATGAGAACAGCGAGTTCAGCCTGCAGGACGGCAAATACGTGATGACCGGCATGGAAGACAATATCAGCTACTCGTCCTCCGCTCCCTTCAACGTGAACATCCAAAAAGATTTTACCGTTTCCGCCAGCACTACCCATATTGGTGAAGGCGGCAATCCTTTCGGCATCAATTTCTGTGGCAACGAGACCAGGGACGCCTATTATGTTTTTTATATCACCGCCAACGGGTTCTATTCCATCGGCCGGATGGTCGGCGGCGAATGGGAACCATTGGTGGACTGGTCGCCCTCCACGCATATCCGCCCCGAGACCGCCATGAATGTGCTGTCGGTAGAAAAACATGACAACAGCCTGCGCTTCCTGATCAACGATCAGCTGGAAGATGTAGTGACTTTTACCGGCGGTTACGGCAATGCTTTCGGCATGCGGGTGGACGGCGCCCAGACCATCTATTTTGATCAGTTCATCGTCAAAGGCAATCCCTGATAAAACAACTGTTCATGCACAATGCTTCCCACCATACCCCTTCTGTACGCGGCAAAGGATGGCTCCTGCTGACGGGCGCCGCCTGCCTGCTGGCGCTGCTGTTCTTTTTACTGTTCCGGCAGCTTAAACCCCAGCTGGACCAGGCTGCTGCCGGGTTACAGCGTGGCGCCGCCATACAGCTGGAACCCACCATGGACCGGCAGGTGCTGGACCAGATCCTGGTTACCAACCGCTACTTTACTGATCCACGGGATAGGGAACTGTTCAGTGACTCGCTGACATTGGCCCTGCGCCGGGGCCAGCTGCCGGAGAACCTGGGCGCACTCAATAAAAAAGGTTTTGCCATCACAGCACCCATAGCCTGGCAATCGCCCATCGGCGGCGCTGATTTCCAGCAACGACTTACCGCATCACGGCAGCGACTGGGCTTTGATTCCGCCCTGTATGCCGCCGAGCTGCATCATCCGCGCTCTTTCCCCGCTACTTTATCCCTGGGACCTGCCGGCTATACCATCAGCGGAACAGTAAAAGACAAGGAGCTGCCCATGTCGGGTGTACTGGTGCAGCTGCTGCAGCATATTGCCACCGATAACCCGGACTCCCTCACCGGCGCTACCGCTTATGCGCGTACCAATGCCCAGGGACATTTTGTTTTCAGTGGACTGACCCCGGACTCCGCCTACAGCGTGCTACCCATGAAACCAGGGCTTGAGTTCGGCAGCCGCCAGGGCAACCGCCGCCTCTCCAGGAACACCCGTTACCTATTCACTGCCCAGCCCCATACCCTGCGGCTCCTGGGCACTATCACCTATAGCCAGCTCAAAGAGGACGGCAGCTTACTGATACGCACACCCGAAGCATTCACCCGCAGCTACCAGCTCATTGCCGGACTGCTGCTGCTCGGCTTCTTCCTGGCACAGGGTATCCTCCATTTCCGCCGGCAACCGCCCGACCCCTATATCCTGCCCATCGCTTTATTGTTATGCGGCGTATCTATCCTGCTGCTGTTCAGCATCCAGGATCCGCTGCTGGACACACTCCTGGCCTACCAGACCCTGCAAGGCGTACTGGCTGGTCTTGCAGGATTTTTGCTGTTATCTACTATTCATATCGGGAAATGGTACGCCCGCTGGTGGTTTGATCCACTGGCTAATTTCCGGAGCCGCCGCAGCTACCAGTCCAAAGGCTGGACCTGGCTGGCCATGGCCATCGGCCTGGCCCTGCTCACGGCTATCATGGGCAGCGGCCCTGAAGGCAGCGGCGTGAAAGTGAACCTGGTACTGGGCGGTATCAGCTTCCAGCCCAGCGAGATCACCAAGTACCTGCTGCTCTTTTTCCTGGCCGGCTTTTTTGCCGCCAATGCCGATAAGCTCCGCAGCTTATCGGATATACGCTGGCGTTTCCTCCTGAACTGGGGCGTACTGGCGGGCATCGCTATCCTGCTGGTCCTCTACCTGCTCATGGGGGATATGGGTCCCGCACTGGTACTATGTTTCACTTTTCTCTTTTTCTATAGTATAGCCCGCGGTAATCTATGGCTTACCCTGCTCACCGGTATCGTGTATTGCCTGCTGCTGGTCTGGCTGCCCGGCTGGATAGCCACCGCTATTGCTTTCGGCCTGGTGATCCTCACCTTATTATTCCAGGGCCAGCTGCGCAGCACCCGCTGGTACGGGGCCCTGGCCGCAATTGCCGATGCACCCGTGATCCTGTTGCTGGTGATGACGGCCTTTACCTTTGGCGATCAGCTGCCGGGTATCGGGCAGCGACTGGCGGACCGAAAGGCCATGTGGCTGCAACCCTGGAACAATGATGTGTTTGGCGGAGATCACCTGGCGCATAGCTACTGGACCCTCTCGGCCGGCGGCTTCAGCGGCCAGGGCATCGGCAAAGGTTTTCCCAATACCATGCCCGCCGCCCATACCGATATGATCCTTTCCAGCATCGGTGAAGAGCTGGGCTGGATAGGGCTTGTCAGTATCTTCGGTCTCTTTGCCCTGTTGCTCTACCGCATCTTTGTGAATGGCCGTCGCTCCGGCCAGCCCTTCAGCTTTTATATCTGTGCCGGCATCGCTATCTCCATCGGCTGCCAGCTGCTGCTGATAGCAGGCGGCGCCTTCGGCCTGTTGCCCCTTACCGGGGTGGCCGTGCCCTTCCTGAGCTATGGTAAAATATCCCTTATCGTCAACCTGGCCGCCCTGGGCCTGGTAGCCGGTATCTCCGGCCGCCAGGGACAGCAAAGCCAGCAGACCTATATCAGGCAGCAATACGATCCCGTCCTGGTCACCGGCATCCTGTTCTTTATAGCCGGCATGACGGTGCTGGTTACCCGTTTATTTTTCATCCAGGTGCTGGACCGGAAAGAATACCTGGTGAAACAATCCCGCGTGGTGATGCGCAGCGGCCTGCCGGTATACAGCTATAATCCCCGGATAGATAAACTGATGCGCCTCCTGGCGGCCGGTACTATCTATGACCGCAAAGGACTGGTGCTGGCCACCAGTGAGCAGGGCCGGCTGCAACAGCAGGCCGACAGCCTCCGGGCGGCCGGTCTGGATCCGCAAATCCTGCAGGACCTTCAGCACAGTCATAAAAGAAGATTGTACCCTTTTGGCGATGAACTGTTCTTCTGGACAGGCGATTTCAATACCCGCCTTTTCTGGGGCCAGCAGAATGGTTACTACGCTGAATCCCGCCACCTCACGGCGCTCCGTGGTTTTGGCATCAGCCGGGAATGGCAGGAACCCATCCAGACCCTGTACCAGCCGGACCGCTTTACCAAACCTATTGCCGCCAGCACACCCCTGGCCAGGTATGATTATACACCGCTCATTGACGGCCTGGCCGCCGGCATTGATCCCGATGCTGCACCCGTCCGCGCCATCCGGGAAAAGGACCGTAACCTGACCCTCAGCGTAGACGCCGCCCTCCAGGTGGAGTTGCAGGATTCCCTGCAAAGCAGCGCCTTTGCCAACAGGCGGATAGCCGTGGTAGTACTGGATGCCGCCAGTGGCGAGCTGCTGGCCTCCGCCCTGCACCCCCTACCCAATACCGCCGCACCGGAATTGCTGGAATTGCCGGACCGGCAACGGGAGCAGTTATCCATCCCCGTTACTGACAGGGACCTGGGCATGACCTACGCCACGGCGCCCGGCTCTACCGCCAAGATCCTGACGGCCATGGCCGGTCTCAACAAACTGGGGACACCCGCTACCGATATCCGCTATAATGATATTTACCGCGCCGAGATCTTCCGCGATAACAAGAATGAACAGGAACCCTTTGTTCCCAAAGTGGCCTATGTGGATATGCACGAGGCCATCGTTAATTCCAGCAATATCTATTTTATCCGGCTGGCCAACGACAATAACCTGGAAGAGCAGATGGCTGCACTCTACGAGGCCACCGGTATGTTCCTCCTGCAAAAAGGAGGTTATGCCTACACACCCACCAGCAATGTGCAGCAGCATGCGGCCGACCTGGAGAACTGGCGGAAGAACCTGCTGAACCATGATCGCAAAGCGTACAGCAATCCGCTCTATGCAGGTAAAACAAGAAGGTACCGGAGTGATTTTTCCGGGCTGGCCTGGGGCCAGAGCGTGTTGACATCCACACCGGCGTCCATGGCCCGGATGGCCGGCGCTATTGCCAACAACGGTTCCCTGCAGCCATCCCGGTATGTGCTTGCCGAATCCGGTATCCCCGCCCCGCTGGCCCAGGGCGTCCACATAGCCCAGGATACAGCGTCAGCCAGGCTGCTGCGGGATTATATGATAGATCAGTCCAACCCGCCGGGCCGGCCCAAGATCAAAAAACTGCGCGTAGCAGGTAAAACAGGCACGCCCGAGCGGGTAGTGCAGGGCGTCAAAACAGCCGATGGCTGGTATGTATTCTTTGCGCCCGTACCAGGCCGGAACTCCTGCACCGTGGCCTGCGTGCGGATTGAAGGCGGCGAAAGCTCGGCCAACGCCGTGACCATCGGCAATACCGTAGCCGCCATCCTGGAGAAACGCGGGTATATGGAATCCTTTCAAAAGGAAGCCCCCAAAGCAACCCAACTGCAAGCTCAAAAAAATGAACATGAAAAAACTATTCGCCAAAGCCAGCATGCCGGACAATAGCCTGCCGGCCACATTATTAAAAAGAGAAGCCATCACGGCTTTTATCCTGCATGCCCTGCAGCCTTATGTGGATGAAAAGAGTTTGTCGCTGGCCGCGCTGCATCTCTATGTGCATTGTGAAAACCATGAGCAGGAAGAAGCGGCGGGTGTGGCGCTTTGCGTGGACCGGCCGGGCCTGTTCCGTACGGAACACCTGGAAAGAAAACTGCAGAACCATTTCATACAGCTGGAGCCCGACTGGGTCTTCAGCTGGTCGCTCATCAATGGTCCGCTGCCGGAACATTGCATACAGGAAGGGGCCTTGGGATTAACCGTCCGCAGGGCCGGCGAGCGCAATACGGCCCGTCAATCCACGGCAAGGCTGGAAGTATTGTCCGGGCAGGCAGCTTGCAGCAGTTACCTGCTGGATCCGCAGGTCCAGCAGAAATATTTTATTGGACGAACCAATCAGCCGCAGCTGGCTTCCGGCAGGATACGCCGTAACGATATCGCTTTCCTGGACAGCGATGAGACCGGCTATGATGAAAATGCGGGCCGGGCCAACGCACATGTCAGCCGCGACCACGCATACATCATTTACGATCCTGCACAGGACCAGTATTTTTTATACCCCGACAAGGGCGGCTTGCCGGAAAACGGAAACAAAACCCGGGTACATACTGCCGACGACAAGGTCAAGCACCTGACCATCCAGGGCGTAGCGCATGCCTTGCAACACGAGGACCAGATTGAACTGGGTGGCGCCGCCGTATTATTGTTCACCCGCCAATGAACCGGCCTCCTGTTTTTTACGGCAGCAGTCCCGGTAATTTCCTGAAAAACGCCAGGCTGGGCGCAAAGAAAAATTCGCCGCCCCTGAACTTAATAAAATCACTGAAGGCAAAAGCAACAGGATGGGTGCCCGGGAATTCTACATCCGGCATCACTTCTTCTTCCCCATAGGCAGCACGCCAATGCTGGGGCTGCGCCGGGTTGGCATCCGGATCAGCACGCTGGCCTATCAGCGGATCTTCTCCCACTTCTGCCCTCTTAAAACCGGTATTGTTGACCCAGGTCTTCTGCATGAAGGAGAACTGGTGGGAAATGCTGGACTGGAAACAACCGAACAGTAGTCCTACCCCGCCCGTAGGCAGATCATCCAGGGCCTGGAAAGTATCCGGTGCTTTTTCTCTTGAACCATAAGGAATACCCCGGCGGGTGATACGCCGTTTACGATCTTCTTTTTCCTGTTCTTCTTCCGGCCCCGGCCCGGTGAAAGGGGCCGTGCTCTGCCGGGGATTGGTCTTGCGGATATGCGCATGGAAAGGACAGCGCAGGCCGTCCTCATCGGACGCTGCGCCCGGCGCAGTGGCGGGCTGCAGGTGGGCATCCAGTCCATCATAGCGGAAATTATTGGCCTTGGCCGGGACCATACCGTCAGAAGATTGCAGCACCAGCGGCGTGCCGTCACGGAAACGCCCCACCGCCATAGCGCCGGCCCGCTCCCGGTCCTGGCCTATCAGGCCCAGGCTGTCCGCCAGGTTCTGCTCTTCCATGGTGAAGCGCAGGACATCCTGCTCCAGTTTGCGGAACACAAAATAACTGCCGAAGGCATTGGCGTCCCCGGCCAGACTGTCGGGCAGCAGCACCAGGTCCAGGCTGGCAAAGGGATTCCAGATATGGATATCGCCCCGCTCTTTCTTCTTCGCTTTCTCATTGATCTTTTCCCGGCTTTTGTGTACATCAATCCCGCCGTCATCCGTCAGCACCAGCGGCTTGAAATCGGAGGCCAGGAACAGGGGCTGGCTCCTGCCATCCACATAGCCAAAATGTTCAATACCCTCGTCCTCATCGTTCCGCAGGGCCTTACCCAGCTCTACCGCCAGCACCGTACCCAGCGGTCCATTGACCCCGTTACCGGCTTCAAACAGCGTGATGAACTCACGGGTCACGCGCTGGAGATAACCTTCATCATCATCGGCCAGCAGGATCAGGGCATGGATCCTGTCCTCCAGGTAAGCCTGCTCCAGCGGTTCTGCGGAACCGTTATCCTGCCTTGCTTCAATAGCCGGAAGGTCATCAGAAAGATCGGGGGCCGCCACTTTCATACCACCCAGGAAATTGGCTTCCTGCGGCAGCACCGGTACGCCGGGCGTTCCGGGATCTGCAAAGGCCGTATCTATGCCGGCAATGTCCAGGTAGCGGTACAGGTGTGCGGTCAGGTAAATATTTTTAAAGAGCGCGCCGGGTATACCGAACTTTTTGAACTGGATACTTTCTTTCAATTGTGTGGCGGCCGAAGTGATGCCCAGCGCTTCGGCCTGGAGCCAGTCGGCCACAACTTCAGCACTGGCGCTGAACTCCACAAAAATATTGGCGCTGAAATCACGGCCATGTCCTTTCAGGATATTGCCCTGCAACAAACTGAACAGGGCTTTGTACGCTTCGTTGCCCGCAGCATCCAGCTGGTTGTCCGGCACCGGTCTTTGGCGGGCCAGGATAGGCGGGACGCCGGGAGATGGCACAGCATCTCCTGCAGGAGGATTGGTGGAATTGCTCATGTGTGGTGTTTTTAAAGGTTAATGATAAGTACCCGCATAGCAGTTTCACAGGGCAGGCAGGTCTGCACCAGGCAGGAAGCAACTGACAAACTATAGGGAGGAACAGGTGCGCATCAAAGGGAAGCCGGATTGGCTATTGGGGGAGATGGTCTTATTGTAAGATTACAAAGATTGTTGATGCCATGAGCCCGTATTTTCACCGTATTTTATATGCTGACTAATCGACATGTCTGCTACAACAGTTCAGCGTTGCATCGCTGTTTTTATTGGTTCGTCCCAAATGAATTGATAGACAACATTTTTCAGCCAGTCCGGGATACTCCTGACAAGAAAAAAATATTGAATATTTAATACGGTACATATATATTTTTCTGGATTTTTTTGCGTTTTGTATGTATTTTGGATCGCACGTAATCAAAATCCTGAAAAATCGCTATGCAACCCCGTACCGTACTCACTGCTTTCTTTGTATTGCTGTTAGTCAACCTATCCTTTGCCCAGGCCCCCGGTATTGATCACCGGATCAATGACCAATCCACCCAGGACCAGCAGCAGGTGGAACTGGATATTGCGCATAACGGCTGGATCTATGCCGCGCATACCGTTACCGAGGGCAATAAAGGCGGCATCGTTTATCGTTGTTCCAAAGACAACGGCGTTACCTGGACCACCCTCTATTCCTCCCTGGTGGCCAATTCCCGGATCAAATACTTCCAGGTGATAGCCGCCGGCAAATTCCATAGCTGGATGCGTTCCTTTTTATTTGTTGTGCAGGAAAACACGCAGACACAGGAAAGCTCCATTGCAGTGTACAGCTTCAACGGCATTACCCTGCAACCGATCGGCAATCCTTATCTTGAATCTTTCCCTGCCTCCGCTACCATCACCGGCTTCTCTGCCGCTTCAGATAAAATTATCCCGGCCGAGTACATCAGCACCTATAGCCTGGCCATTGCCTATTCCGTGAATATTTCCGGCAGCAGCCAGATCAGGTATAGGCTGAGTGCAGATGGCGGTCTCAGTTTTGAGCAGAACCAGCTGACCATTGCCAGCAGCACGGCCTGGCTGCGCAATGTGCATCTCGCCTTCGGCAGAAGTGGCATTGGCTCCAACGGCCGCTATATGGCTGTCTGGGAAGAAGCCAGCAGCGCGGCAGCAGCTTATGCCGCCATCCGGTACACCCGGAATAATACGAATATCCGATCTGAGTTCCTTCCATCCATACAGCTGGATACTATTGGCGGACGGACTGGCAACCAGGCCCGTCATCCCCGCATTGCCGCTTCCAGCACCATGCTGGATAACGACAGCAGTTCCGTTACGGCCATTGTACTGGCAGAATATGCCGGTGGCGGCAGTCAGCAGATTGTTGGATTCTATAATATGCGCGCCCATTATACCAATGAATGGTATCCCAGCAATATCAGTGAAGAAGGCAGCTGGCCCGACCTGGTCTATGACTCTGCCAACTTCAGCTTCCATGCCACTTACCTGGACCAAACCGGCCAGCAACTGGTAGGTCGCAATATCTCCTACAACCTGCGGCCCACTACTGCCTGGTCGATGGAATATGCCAACTATGCGGATACCGTGAGCGGCCTGTCCATTGCCCGTCCCCGGGTGACCATGGACCCGCGCTATCGCCTGCCCGCCTATGGCTGGGCTGCCAGCATGAACGGCCTGGGCGTGGCCTATGTGGACCCTGGTATCAATACCGGTAAGCTGAAGCAGACCCTCAGCTGGCAGTTACAGACGGAAGAAGGCGTAGCAGAAGGCATTTATGGGGACGAACCGGTGAATGGCGCTGCCATGGCCAGTTCTGGACTAACGCCTACCTATAGCAGCAGCGATCCGGAAGTAGCCAGTGTAACCGCTGACGGCTCGGTCAGTATCAGGAAAGTGGGCAGTGCGGTGATCACCGCCAGCCAGGAAGGCAACAGCAGTTATAACCCGGCCATCCCTATCAATTTCATGCTGCAGATAGAACCGAAAGTATTGACCGTGATTGCTGAAAATAGCGACAGGCCTTTTGGTGAGGCCAATCCTGATCTTGTTATCCGCTATGAGGGTTTTGTACCAGGGGATGATGTGAGCAGCCTGAGTGAAGAGCCAATCCTCTGGACGGAAGCAGAGACCGCAACCGAAATGGGCCAGTACCCGATCTATGTGATTGGCGGATGGGCAGAAAACTACTACGTGGAACCGGTGAACGGCCTGCTGACCATTGGCGGCGCCAACCTGACCATCACCGGGCAGCCGGCTGATACAGCCGTATGCGGAAACCAGTCGGCCCTGTTCAACGCCGTTGCAACCGCCACCAGCCCCCTGGTCAATGTCAGCTACCAGTGGCAGATCAGCGAAGACGGCCAGGGTAACTGGCAGGATATTGACGGGGCTACCAACGCCCAACTCAACTTATCCCCTGCACAGGCGCTGGTCAGCAACGACAAATGGTTCCAATGTAAAATATCCGTTACCGGCACCACCAGCACTACCCGGCCGGCACAGCTCAGCGGCAAAGCCGTGATGCCCGTGGACCTGCTGGTCCCTGACGAGGTCTGTGTGGACGATAAAACCCTCGGCCTCTCCGCCAGCATTACGGGTGGTGTGTTCTCCGGCACAGGCATCAGTGGCAATACCTGGGACCTGCAGATCCCCGCCGCAGGCCCGCAGACACTGACCTATACGTATACTGATAGTGATGGCTGTGAAGGTGAGCTGACAAAGACCGTTCAGCTGAAAGTGTGCGGTGATGAGCTGATTGAAGTGATGGGTGTATACCCCAATCCCAACCGCGGCCGGGCCACGGTAAAGATCCTGCTGCGCGAGCAGCCCGGTCAATGGCAGTTCACCCTGACCAGCATGCATGGTCAGCTGGCAGCTAACCGGGCCATTACCCTGCGCGTGGGCTGGAACCAGTTTGAGCTGGACATGCAGCAACTGGCGGCAGGCGTATACGTACTATCCGCCTACACCGGCAACAGCAAGAAAAAACATATTAAAGTAATGAAACAATAGCGGGCCTACTCCACACCCGTTATCCCGCCAATCAGCACCCGTGCTGTCACCAGCAGCTGACCGGTATGCCGCATGGTATGCTCGGCTGCATGGAACAACAGACCGATCACGGTAGAAGGTAATTGCTGCCGGCCAACGCCCCGCACTTCAGTGAGTGTGGCGGGATCCGTTCTTTCCATCTGGGCAATGGCTGCATCAACGGCCGCATCAAAAGCATGCAGCAGCTGCTCTTTGCTGAGCGTACTGTTCTCTATCCCCTCTGCTTTCAGGTAGTCCAGCTGGGCGGCTGTCAGCTGTTCCTCCCGTGCATAGGTCAGCAGCCTGTCCAGCACGCCGGCCAGGTGTTGCAGGTGAAAGGCTACCGAGGCCAGTCCCACCGGCCTTTGCCAGATCAGCTCCGGCGGCATGGCCACCAGGAAGGCATGCAGTTCTTCCCGCGCCTGCAAAAGAGCGTGTGCAGCGGGTTGCAACAGGGCAGGTACGGATGGCAGCGGACCACGCAGCCAGACTTCAGGTAAGTTTTCCCGGGACATAAGCGAGGATTAAGTCCCCGAATATACGAAGGGCGCGGGATTCTTTCCGGGACAGTTACCGGATAGGGACAGGAGCGGCCATTGACTGGTTATGCCTGGGAAAAAGGGCTGCTGCCTGTTCTTTTGCAGGTATTTGGTTCGTCCAAAAAGCGTTTAAAGGTGGCGTTGAGGAGGCTGGCATGATATTAATAGTAGAATTGGGTAATTCCTTCATCAATTACACTATACCATGGAAAAACAACCCGCAACCCCGTTTTATTTCCGGCTGACCATGATCCTGCTGATGCTGGGCCTTATTGCGGCCATAGCCTACCTGGGACAGGATATTGTGGTGCCTTTTGCCCTATCGGCCCTGGTGGCCATCTTATTGGTGCCCGTCTGCCGGTTCCTCCAGGCTAAACTACGCCTGCCGCGGGTACCGGCCATCCTGGTAGCCATCCTGCTGGGCTTACTCTTTGTGGCAGGGATCGTTTATTTTTTATCGGCCCAGGTAGCAGGTTTCCTGGAAGATATGGACCAGATCAAACAGGGGGTCAATACCCATCTCAACCATTTGCAGCAATGGGTGAGCAGCCAGTTTGGTTTGTCATACAAGGAACAGAAAGATATGCTGGGCAGGTTGCAGTCGTCCATGCAGAGTTCCGGGCAGGGATTCCTGGGCAGCACCTTTGATTCGCTGTCGAGCCTGGCCATCCTCATTACCTTATTACCTATTTACACCTTTCTGCTGTTATACTACCGGAACCTGATCAAACAGTTCTTCATTGATGTATTCAGCAATGCGCCTAAAAAGAAAGTTGCAGAAGTATTGCAGGAATCGCAGGCGGTGATCCAGCAATACATGCTGGGACTGATCATTGAAATGATCATTGTGGCCGTACTCAATGCGGTGGCCTTCCTGATCCTGGGCATCAAATACGCCATCTTCCTGGCTGTGTTCACCGCCATCCTCAACCTGATCCCCTATATCGGCATGCTCATCGCTTCGGTATTCTGCGTACTGATCACACTGACCACCAACCCGGATTTCACAGTGGCGCTCTGGCTGCTGGGCGTGATCCTGCTGGTCCAGTTCATTGACAATAACCTGATAGTCCCCAAAGTGGTGGGCTCCAAAGTAAAGCTGAATGCACTCATGACCATCATTGCCGTATTGATTGGCGGTGCGCTCTGCGGGGTGGCCGGCATGTTCCTGTCCATTCCGGGTATCGCCATCCTGAAAGTGATCTTTGACCGGATAGAAACCTTGCAGCCCTGGGGCAGGCTGCTGGGTGGTGAAGAGCCCGCCACGGTAAAAACCAGTTGAGCCAAAGCCAGGGAAATTGAGCATCTTTGCGGGCTATTACAACGTATGAAGATCCAGTTCTGGTCTATCGGTAAAAAACATGAATCGTATATCCTGCAGGGCGTGGAGGAGTTCACACAGCGCATCGGTAATTATTACCCGGTGCAATGGCATATCATTCCTCCTCCTAAAAATGCCGGCCTGCTCAGTGAGCCCGACCTCAAAAAGAAAGAGGGCGAGACCATCCTGGAATGGTTGCAGAAAGAGGACTACCTGGTAGCGCTGGATGAACGGGGCAAACTGCTCAGCTCAGAAAAGCTGGCGGGGTTCCTGGAGACACGCATCCAGGAGCGGGTAAAGAATATCGTATTCCTGATCGGCGGTGCCTATGGCATTGATGAGGCCGTGCTGAAAAGGGCCAATTACCAGTGGTCCCTCTCCGCTCTTACCTTCCCGCACCAGCTGGTGAGGCTCATTTTGGCCGAGCAGGTATACCGGGCCTGTACCATTATCAGGAATGAGAAGTATCACCATAGCTGAAACCGTAGCTCCTGTAACAGGCATAGCCCTTCCTACCAGATTTTTTGAGTAGATTTGAGCTTTAACCGGCGTACATGAGTATTACATTAATCATTGTCATCATTACCTGTATTGTATCCATCTCCGCTTTTTCCAATAGTAAGATCTATGATGATCTGATCTTTTATCCACCCAGTGTGACCTATCAGCGCCAGTGGTACCGTTTTTTCAGCTGCGGGTTCATCCATGCCGATTTTCTGCACCTGGCCTTTAACATGTATGCCCTCTATACCTTCGGTGGTATGGTGGAAGGAAGGTTCATAGCCCTTTTCCAGGAAAAGGGTAAACTCCTGTACCTGCTCATGTATATCTCTGCCTTGCCGGTCTGCCTGCTGCCCACGTACAGCAAACACAAAGATGACGCCAGCTACCGCAGCCTGGGCGCTTCCGGTGCTGTATCGGCTGTGATCTTTGCCTTCATCATGTTATTGCCGTTGCAGCAGCTGGGCCTGCTCTTCATTCCGATCTATATTCCTGGTTTTATTTTCGGCTTATTGTTCCTGGCTATTTCGTCCTACCTGGACAAACGTGGCGGGGGCAGGATCAACCACTCCGCGCATATCTGGGGCGGTCTGTATGGTATCATTTTTCTGATGATTACCGGTTTTGCGTTTGCCCAGCGGAACCTGCTGCTGGAAATGGTGAGCCAGATCCATCGCTGGATAGACAGCTTTTAATGCGCTATACTACGGGGATGCTATTGCTGTGCAGACAACCGGTCGCCAGCGGGATCAGCCATTGGTCAACTGCACCTGCAGGACCTGCCGGCTATCCGGCCGGAGCTTAAAGCGGTTATCGATCCGGTGCCCCACCACCCAGACAATCTTTTTGTCCATCTCCAGCACCCAGACCTTTTCCTTGTCTGTTCTGGAAACCTTCTGGTCTATCAGGAAACGGGCTACCTTTTTCTTTTTGGTCATACCGAGGGGGTAGAAATAATCGCCGGTCTTCCAGGGACGCAGCAGTAACGGGAAGCGGACCTGGTCTGCATCCAGGCAGGCGATGCCGGCAGTGGCGGGCGGTGTTTGCCCGGTGTGCGGGAGGGTTTGCACTTGCAGACGGCCCTGTACAAAATCCACCGTACGGTCCCCTTCTTCCACCAGGATATGCCTGGCTGTTTCAGCAGCCAGCGGGGCAATGATCAGCCATTGCCTGTTCCGCAAAATGCGGTGGCTGGGCGAGGAAACATATTTACCGGACCCGCTGTCCAGCAGGGCCACCACTTCCGTTGTCTGCGCCGGCGAAAAGCCGTAAGGCCGCAGCAGCTCATACAGCACGGTGGCCACCGGAACGGTTTGCTTCAGCTTCAGTACCGGGATATGCACTTCAGCGCCCCTGGGTTCCAGCAGTCTTTTTTTATACTGATCAATGGATTGCTGATACAGCAATTCAATTTCCCGGAATCGTTCCAGGTTACCGGCCAGGTTCTGCGTCAGCGAAGGATATTGCTGCTGCAATACGGGCAGTATCTGGTGGCGCAGGTAATTGCGGCTGTATTTATCGGAGGCGTTGGAGCTGTCTTCCACCCAGGACAGTTTGTTGGCGGCGGCAAAAACAGCCAGCTCTTCCTTGCGGGCAAACAGAAGCGGTCGCACCACCCTGCCCTGTTGCGGCAGGATACCATGCAATCCGCTGATGCCGGTGCCTTTGAAAAAATTCATGAGCAGGGTCTCAATGCTGTCGTCCAGGTGGTGGGCGGTAAGGATCTTGCCGGTGCTGACCTCGTGGAACCACTGGTAGCGCAGCTCACGGGCCGCCAGCTGGATGCTGAGTTGCTTTTCGGTAGCGTACCCTTTTGTATCAAAGGCCTTCACCAGCAGTGGCGCCTGGTAACGGGCGGCCAGCTGTTCCACAAACTGCTGATCGCGGGTACTCTCTTCGTTCCTTAGCTGAAAATTGCAATGGGCAATAGTGAAACGATAACCGGCTTCGGCGCAGAGCTGGCAGAGGACCACGGAGTCCAGGCCGCCGCTGACGGTCAGCAGCAGCGGATCGGCTGGGGTGAATAATCGGTACTGTTCAATAAAGTGGGTAAACCGCTGCAGTAGATCCATTGTCTGTTCCTTTATAAAAGATGCCTGTGATGGCCGGTTAGCGTCTAAAATTTGTTTGTTATTCCAGGTCCTCAAAGGCGGCCTGCAGCTCATTGTAGGCATGCATATCCCTGGCGGCTCTGGCGGCGGTCATGCCTTTCTGGTACCAGTCGATGGCCAGCTGGCGTTCGCCCTGCCTTTCCAGCAGGCGGGCCAGGTGGTAATAGGAGCCAATATAGGAGGGATCATGGGTCAGCAACTGCTCCAGGACCTGCCTGGCGCCGGTATCATCCCCTAACTTCATGAGTTCCAGCGCCAGCGCATGGTTCAGGAAGGGATCCCGCGGACTGGCTGCCAGGAACGACCGTAGTTTATCAATTCTCTCCATCTTTTTCCCCAATTAATAAATATTCTTTTTCCTTTCGAAACTATATTTGCGACACATTATATTTGTACGAAGGATGGTTGCATAAACAACCATCAAATGGTATCCGTATTTCCTGCCATTTATACTTAAAAAACACTTCGCCAATGAAGATCTTAGTTTGTATCAGCAAAACGCCGGACACAACGGCAAAAATAGCTTTCACTGATAACAATACGAAATTTGCCCAGGATGGTGTACAATGGATCATCAATCCTTACGATGAGTGGTATGCCCTGGTACGCGCTGTAGAACTGAAAGAGAAAGATCCTTCCACCGTACTGCACCTGGTAACGGTGGGTGGCGCTGATACAGAGCCCATCATCCGGAAAGCCCTGGCGCTGGGCGGTGATGAGGCCATCCGCATCAATGCCGACAGTCAGGATAGTTTTTATATCGCTTCCCAGATTGCGGAACTGGCCCGCTCCGGTGGGTACGACCTGGTCTTTACCGGTAAGGAGACCATCGACTACAATGGGTCTTCCATTGGCGGTATGGTGGCCGAACTGCTGGACCTGCCCTATGTATCGCTGGCTACTAAATTTGACCTGAACGGCGGTACCGCCACCATCACCCGCGAGATTGAAGGTGGTGAAGAAGTGAATGAAGCTGCACTGCCCCTGGTGGTCAGCTGCCAGAAAGGAATGGCTGAACAACGGATCCCCAACATGAAAGGCATTATGGGCGCACGCACCAAGCCCCTGAAAGTTCAGGAGCCCGTGGCCACCGATGCACTGACCAGCGTGGCAGGCTTTGAGCTGCCGCCCGCCAAAGCCGGTGTAAAACTGGTGCAGGCCGACAATGCAGCTGAGCTGATCCGCCTGCTGCATGAAGAGGCCAAGGTGATCTGATCCAGGTTCACCTGACACGGAGGTTCTTATCATTCTTTCATCCGGGCCCGGAGAGGAGTATGCTCA
Source organism: Candidatus Pseudobacter hemicellulosilyticus (assembly GCA_029202545.1). Taxonomy (GTDB): domain Bacteria; phylum Bacteroidota; class Bacteroidia; order Chitinophagales; family Chitinophagaceae; genus Pseudobacter; species Pseudobacter hemicellulosilyticus. The sequence goes on along the minus strand of CP119311.1, from coordinate 3,638,211 downwards.
TTTCCGGCCAGACAAAACAACAAACACATGTCAGTCCTCATCTTTATAGACCAGGCCGACGGCCATATCAAAAAGGCCTCGCTGGAAGTTTTAAGTTACGGCGCTAAAGTGGCGGAACAACTGGGTACTACGGCGGAAGGCCTGGTACTGGGTACCGTTACGGAAGACCTGGCCGCTCTGGGCAAATACGGCGTTAAAAAGATCCACCAGGTCAGCAATGAAACGCTCAACCATTTTGATGCGCAGGTATACACCGGTGTGATTGCCGAAGCAGTGAGCGCTGCCGGCGCCGATGTGATCATTTTCTCCAACAATGTGGATGGCAAAGCGCTGGCGCCCCGCCTGGCCGCCCGCCTGAAAGCAGGACTGGTATCCGGTGCGGTAGCACTGCCCGAGACCAGCAATGGTTTTGTGGTGAAAAAAAGTGTTTTCTCTGGCAAGGCTTTTGCAAAAGTGGCTATCAACGCCGCTGTAAAGATCATCAGCCTTAACCCCAACTCCTACCCCATCACGGCAGGAGAAGGCAGTGCCGAAGTAGCAACGTTGAATGCCACCGTAGGCGCTTCCAGAGTGAAAGTGATTTCGGTGAACAAAGTGACCGGCGATGTACCGCTCAGCGAAGCAGAAGTGGTAGTGAGTGGCGGTCGTGGTCTTAAAGGGCCCGAGAACTGGCACCTGGTGGAAGACCTGGCCAAAGCACTGGGCGCCGCAACAGCCTGCAGCCGTCCCGTGGCCGATGTACACTGGCGTCCGCACCATGAGCATGTGGGACAGACCGGCCTGGCCATTGCCCCCAACCTGTATATCGCCATCGGTATCTCAGGCGCTATCCAGCACCTGGCCGGGGTGAACCGGAGCAAGGTGATTGTGGTGATCAATAAAGATCCCGAAGCGCCTTTCTTCAAAGCAGCAGATTATGGTATTGTGGGTGATGCTTTTGAGGTGGTTCCCCAGTTGATAGCCGCCGCCAAAAAGGTCAAGGGCATTGCGTAGCAAAAAATCACCAGAACTGATTATACAGACACGAAATGCGGTTGCGTTCCAGCCGCATTTTTTTTGAATAAAATCCCTTAGTTTCGTGCTTCCGTATGAAGAAAATAGAGTTGGAGATAGTCGCATTATCGCATAGCATCACACAAACGCACTCTTACGCAGTAGTGCTGGGTGAAGTCAATGGATTACGCCGTTTACCCATCGTTATCGGCGGTTTCGAAGCGCAGGCCATTGCCGTTGCGCTGGAAAAAATGCACCCCAGCCGTCCGCTGACGCATGACCTCATGAAAAATTTCATGAACGCTTTCACCATTGATCTGCAGGAGATCATTATCTGCGATCTGCAGGAAGGCATCTTCTATTCCAAACTGATCTGCGTCAGTGAACATGATACGGTAGAAATTGACTCCCGCACCTCTGATGCACTGGCGCTGGCCGTAAGATTCGGCTGCCCTATCTACACCTATGATAATATCCTGGAAAGCGCTGGTATCCTGATGGAAGACCCCTCAGGCAAGAAAAAACCAGCCAAGGAAGCCGTAGCCGCGGAAACGGCCGCCGGACATGACGACCTCAAAGCCATGTCCCTTGAAGACCTCAACAGCCTGCTCACCGAAGTACTGGAGCAGGAAGATTATATCCGCGCCATCGCCATCCGCGATGAGATCAACAGCCGTAAGAAAGGAAGGTAATATATGGTCCTGTTCCCCAATGGTAAGCTCAACCTCGGATTGCAGATCCTCCGCAAACGCCCCGATGGTTACCACGACCTGCGTACGGTCTTTTTCCCCGTTCCTGTTTGTGACGCCCTGGAACTGGTCCATGCTCCCCCACCCGCTTTTGCAGAAGCACCAGAAAGCCCGGTGCAGCTATATATGACCGGCATACCCATACAGGGAAACCCGGAGGACAATCTATGTGTTAAAGCTTACCAGCTGCTCAAAAAAGATTTTCCGCAATTGCCGCCCGTGGCCATCCACCTGCATAAAAAGATCCCTGCCGGCGCCGGACTCGGCGGCGGCTCCGCCGATGGCGCTTTCCTGCTGCGCCTCCTGAATGATAAATTCCGGCTGGGCATTGACCAGGAAGCCCTGATCAGCTATGCCCTGCAACTGGGCAGCGACTGCCCCTTCTTCATCCTCAATACACCCTGTCTGGCCGAAGGCCGCGGGGAACACCTGCAGCCCATCGACCTGGACCTTTCCGGGTATCAGTTCCTGCTGGTGAACCCCGGCGTACATGTCAATACCGGCTGGGCCTTTTCACAACTCAGTCCCGCCGAACCGCCGGTTTCGATGATAGACATTATCCGCCTCCCGGTAGAACGCTGGCGCGGTCAGCTGCTGAACGATTTTGAGGAACCTGTATGCCGCCAGCACCCCGCCCTCCGGCAGATCCCCGAAAAGCTCTATGCCGCCGGCGCCGTGTATGCCGCTATGACCGGCAGCGGCTCCACGTTTTTCGGTATCTTCCGCAAAGGTGTACTGCCCCAGCTGGAATGGCCCGAAGGATATTCCGTCTTTGCCAGCAGCTGATAGCATGGCAGCAAAGAATATTTGCCGGGGACGAACCAATGGGACCTGCCGATATGCACGCAATAAACTTTAGACCCATAACCCTTATAACTATGACCCGCAAAAAAGCCCTTAAAACCTCTGTCTATTGCCTCATCTCCCTCTGCACCCTATATTTCATAGCCAAATATACCGGCCTGCTGGCCATGTACAGCATACCTACCAGCTCCAGCCTGCCCGCCTTCGGCCCCGGCGACCGTATCTGGGCCAGCAATCTGGTAACCCCCAAAAGATTTGATCACCTCCTCTTCCGCTACCACGATTCTGTACTTGGCCGTACAGACACCTATATATTCCGCCTCTGCGGCCTGCCGGGCGATGAGGTGGAAATCCGCAACGGTGACCTCTATGTCAACAAGCAAAATGTCGATAAACGGCTCGAGCTGAACCTGTATTACCTCGTCAAGACCGATAACCCGCTCCTGCTGCAGGAATCGTTCGAGTTCGACGAATACAGTGGCCCCATCAAAAGAGATTCCGGCATCCTGGCTCCCTTGCCCAATAATCAGCTATCGGTATTGGATAAACACCATATTCCCTATCAGCGGTACATCGTAAATCAGAAAGGAGAAGCCGATCCCGGCATACAGGCTGTTTATAACCAGCCTTGGAACGTCGATCATTTCGGGCCTGTGCAGGTACCGGAAGGACAGTATTTCGTGCTGGGCAATAACCGGTATGCTGCGCAGGACAGCAGGTATATTGGGTTTGTGAAAGAGGATGATGTGGTGGGGGTGATGGTGGCGAAGTGGTGAGGCCGGAGGGGCTGGATGCGGATTAAAGTTGAATGATTTCAATTAACCTTTCTAATGACTTTTTTTTCAGCGCTGCTTCCAGCCAGCTTTCCATTTCAGCGCTATTTAACTGCTTCAGCATTTCAGCGTCTATCCGTAGATCATTCTCCATATAAGCCAGCACACTGGTACGGCTCCTGAAATCAACGCCCGCAGTGGTCACAATCTTATCAAAAAGGGCCTTTTCGGGGGAAGCGATCAAGAAGTACTGGCCACCTGCAGCTTCCACACTCCGTATCCCATAACTATAATATGGCAATGGTAACCTGGTATAACTGAATAAGCCGGCAGCAGTAGGAAATCTGCGACTGCTCTTAACCGTAACCGAAGTAATCTCATATACCTTTTCGGGAATCATTCCATAATAACTTAAGGCACTTTCCATAGAAACATAACTTGGTCCTGTTATGTGGCTTGCCAGGAGGAACGGGTGCGGCCTTTGGGAAGTAATCTCTGGACCAGCAATGTACAAGCCCTTCTTGATGCCAATGAGGGCTCCCTGCTTCATTAATTGATGAATTTTGTCATTTGGTTGATGATATTTCTTTAACAGAGAAATCATTATCTGATGGGGAATGGGATGTCCCGCATATTGCCGGATGGATCGATATAATTTCATTAAGTACTGAAATATAATAGTATAATCTGCTTTTTTTCGGTTATCCTATCAATTTTCTGTACAAATCTGAACTCATGTCACAGAATTAGGGTAATTTTTGTCAAAATCTGTCACAAAATTAGGGTAACCTGACCCTGCCTATTCTTTCTGGTCACACCTCACCATCTACATTTGGGATTGTGAGAGTGATTTTATTGGGTTCAATCAAAATCATCACTGGCTTGCCCGCAGTAAAACCAATAGCATCCAGCCATTTTCCTACCAGCTGTATTTCCAGTAAGCTTGAATTTTCAGAAGCAATATCAGTTGATTGACTACCCGACAGGCGCCAATTGTTTAAAAGAGGATCAGTATTTTTCATTTTGATTGCTTTTCTAATAAAAAAACATAGATGTTTTGGGCATGTTGGTCAAGATTTTTTTGAAAACTCATATTATTCTGCTCCATTGCCTCCTCTGCAAGTTGATAATACTGACTGTATACCTGATCAGCATACTGATCATTTCCAAAACCCATCAGTTTCAAAATGGTATCCCGAAGCTGAAGATAGTAGTCTGTGGCACTCAGACCAATCTGGTTCAGATTGTTTAATAACCTGGCGCTGGTGAGTTCATCCTTGATAAGCGATAAAACAATCTCTTTAGATTCCATATTCATAGCGGAAAAGTTTAGTATTTATTCATCTTAAACTAAATTACAAAATTTATATATTACAATATATATTTCACTATATAAATTTTCATTTCAATTATCATTACTCCACATTATTTTCATTTCTCTAAATGGAAAAGGATAAAACATATAAAACATTAAAGCGATTACTGGAAGCCGGCAGCATAGAAGATTTTGAAGAGATCGTGGAGATGCTGGGAAAAACAAACTTATCTGCCTATTTAGGTATTCACTATTATACCTTCAGCAAAAAAGTAAAGCAGCCCGAACAGTTCCAGATTGATCAGGTCGCTAAAATTGCTGCGCTGATTGGTGTAGAACCAGAAATTCTTCTGCAGTTGATAATGACCAACTATAAAAAGAAAAAGAAGAAATAGCTGCATTTTTTAGTGATAACTCACGACATAGGCCGTAATTGCTCCAAAACACTTATGTTACTAATAATCAATATTTTATATTTTTCTCGCAAAAAACAACCTTGCAAATCGAACATTGCGTGAACGATTTGCAAGGTTGTCCGATCCAGCCATTTTTAATTTTTGTAACTTTTTCCCGCCTTTGCGTACTAACTGCATATTAGTTTTAACTTAACCGACAAAACTTCCAACTATGGGCCTGTTCGACTTCATCAAAAATGAATTCATAGAAGTGATCGACTGGGTAGACAATACCCAGGATACCGTGATCTATAAATTCCCCGACAAAGGCAATAAGATCATGAACGCAGCCCAGCTGACCGTACGGGAATCACAGGTGGCAGTCCTGATGAATGAAGGCGAATTCGGTGATGTATATATCCCCGGCCGCCATGAGCTCAGCACAAAGAACATGCCCATCACCACCACGCTCAAGTCCTGGAAATACCTGTTTGACTCCCCCTTCAAGGTGGACATTTTCTACGTCAACACCCGCCAGTTCACCAACCTCAAATGGGGCACCACCAATCCCATCATTGTACGCGATAAGGAATTTGGACAGGTACGCCTGCGCTCCTTCGGCACCTATACCATGCGCGTAATAGAACCCAAGAAGTTCATCCGTGAATTCTCCGGCACCAATCCCTGGGTCCGCATAGACAGCATCAGCGAACAGCTGCGCAATACCATCGTCAGCCGGCTGGCGGAAGGACTGGCAGAAGCCAATATCTCCATCCTGGACCTGGCCGCTAACTTCACAGAGATCGGCGAAAAACTGCAACCCGTTTTCCAGAAAGAATTTGACGCCTGGGGCATTGAACTGGGAAAATTCTATATAGAAAATGTAAGCCTGCCCGAAGAGGTGGAAAAAATGCTCGACAAGACCACCCAGTTGAATATGCTCAGCGGCAAGCTGAACCAGTTCAACCAGATGCAGGGTGGCATTGCCCTGGAGAACCTCTCCACCAACGATGCCGCCGCCGGCACGGCCGGCCTGGGCGCAGGCGTGATCCTCACCAATATGCTGCAACAACAGCAGCAGCCAGCACCAGCCGCAGGCAATACCGCTCCCGTAAATGACCCGGAAGAAAAACAAAAACTGGTAGACCTTCTGAAGCAACTCGGCGAACTGAAAACGCAGGGCATCCTTACCGAAGAAGAGTTCAACCAGAAAAAAGCAGAGATTCTCGGCAAGCTCTAATATCCCATAGCACCAATGGAACAAGCCACGCAAGAACCCTTATTGCTATTCCCCTGTCCCGGCTGTAATTCACAACTGTATTTTGACGCCCGGCAACAACAGCTGGTCTGTGAACATTGCGGCACCAAAGTAGCCATTGATAAATCGTCCAGCCAGATCAGGGAAAACAGCCTGAAGCAGCAGCTCACAGACGCACAGGATCCCACCGTTACAATAGAACAGCTGGTGTACCAATGCAACCGCTGTGGCGCTGAATCAGTATTTACTACCGAAACACCGGTTTTTATTTGCAGCTTCTGCAACTATGAAGCAGTGAATCCCGTGGCCTATAAGACCAGGATCATTCAACCTTCGGGGATCATTCCTTTTTCGGTAGACAGGCAGCAGTCCCTGACCATCTTCAAGACCTGGATCGGCAAAGGCTGGCTGGCGCCCAGCGACCTCCAGGAATTTGCCCGGCATGATGCCCTGCACGGCATCTACCTTCCCTTCTGGACCTATGACGCACAGACCCAAAGCCAGTGGAGCGGGTATGGCGGCCGCCATTACTGGGAAACAGAAACCTATACGGATGGCGAAGGAAAGCAACAGACCAGGTCCGTGCAAAGGACCGAATGGATCTACCGCAGCGGCGTCTTCAATCATTTCTTTGACGATATCCTGATCGGCGGCGCTGATGAATTGCCACAGGATGAATATGAAAGCATCTTTCCCTACCAGCTGGGCGAACTGGTGAATTTTGACGCCCGCTATTTATCCGGCTGGAAAGCGGACGTCTATGATATTGCGGTGCATGACGGCTATGAAAAAGCCGAAGCCATCATGAAATCTTTTATCCATGATGCCTGCGCCGATCTTTGCCGCATTGACACCTACCGCGGACTGGAAGTGGCCACGGCCTATTCCGACCAGACCTATAAGCATATCCTGCTGCCGCTCTGGCTCTGCTCCTACCAGTACAAACAGAAGACCTTCCACTTTCTTATCAATGGACAAACGGGCAGGATACATGGCAAAAAACCAGTCTCTGCTATGAAAGTGACACTGCTGGTGCTGGCCATCCTGATTGTGGTGATCGGCCTGGTGTACCTTTTTGCACAGGACAGCTGATCGAAAGCCCCGTCAGCAAAGGCTTCCGGCGCCACACCACGCTTCTCATTCATATTAAGAAAGTATTGCTTATCTTTACCGAAACAGTTTCAGATCAACAGCATTCAAACCATAATGCATTTTCTCCATTTCAATCTCGATTTCCTCAACCATCGAGGTCAGTGATCTGTTGCCCGGAAGTAGCGCTTCCGGGATAGCCCGCTTTCCATCTCTTTTATTTCACCCGGCATTTACGCCATCCAAAATAGTTCGCTATGTTGTCCACACTTGACCAGTCGGCCCAGACCCGCCATTACCTGATGCTCGAAGAAAAATACGGCGCCCATAATTACCATCCCCTGCCCGTTGTCCTCAACAAAGGCCAGGGAGTGTTCCTCTGGGATGTGGATGGCAGACGATATTACGATTTCCTGAGCGGTTATTCTGCCGTGAACCAGGGACATTGTCATCCCACTATTGTACAGGCCCTGGTAGAGCAGGCGCAGCAGCTGACCCTTACCTCCCGCGCCTTCCACAGCGATCTGCTGGGCGAGTATGCGCAATTCATGCACCATTATTTCGGGTATGATAAGGTACTGCCCATGAACACGGGCGTGGAAGCGGTGGAAACGGCCATCAAGCTTTGCAGGCGCTGGGGTTATATACATAAAGGCATACCCGATAACCAGGCCATTATCCTGGTCTGCGCCGAGAACTTCCATGGCCGTACCGGCGCCGTGATCTCTTTCAGCACCGATCCCGGTTCCTTTGCCCGCTTTGGTCCTTTTATGCCCGGCTTCAAAGTGATCCCCTACAATGATCTTAGCGCACTAGAAACAGCCCTGCAGGATCCCAACGTAGCTGGTTTCCTGGTAGAGCCTATCCAGGGTGAAGCCGGCGTGGTAGTACCGGAAGAAGGCTTCCTGGCCAATGCCCACCGCCTCTGCACAGCCGCCAACGTTTTGTTTATGGCAGATGAGATCCAGACCGGTCTATGCCGCACCGGCAAACTGCTGGCCTGTGATCACGAATTGGTTCGTCCAGATATACTTATTCTTGGCAAGGCCCTGAGCGGCGGCACCCTGCCTGTTTCTGCGGTACTGGCCAATGATGAGATCATGCTGACCATCCAGCCCGGTGAACATGGTTCTACCTATGGCGGAAATCCACTGGCCTGTAAAGTGGCTATAGCCGCCCTGACGGTATTGAAGGAAGAAAAGATGGCAGACAATGCAGAAGCTATGGGCCAATTGCTGAGAAAGGAGCTGGCGGCGCTGAATTCGCGCCATATCAACCTTATCCGCGGCAAGGGCTTACTGAATGCCATTGTGATTGGTCATGAAAAAAAGGATGCCGCCTGGGAACTCTGCCTGGCCATGAAGGACAACGGCCTGCTGGCCAAACCCACGCACGGCGATAAGATCCGCCTGGCCCCACCCCTGCTCATCACAGAAGAACAGGTACTGGAATCCGTAGCCATCATCCGCGAAAGCCTGAGTATACTGGATTAGTTTTTAGTCTTGCCAGCAGGCACTTTCATATCCGGGAACAGGGACATGGCCAGCGTCAATACAGCGCAGGCGAGCATCAGCCAGATACCTGCCAGTTTTGTAGGGCAGATACCATTGTAGCAACCGGAGTAAATAATAAAACAGCGGATGGCAAATGCCAGCAGCAGCGCAGTCACCAGCAGGTTCCAGCGCTTGGCCCATATTTTGGGAATGAGAAAGAAAACGATAGCGATACTACTGAAGCTGATCAGCATTTTGCCGGGCTTACCGTAAACATTCTGCTCAGAGAAAAAGCCATTGAAGGTCTTCTGGACATCGGGATGCCAGGTCCAGGGTAAAAAGCAGGCCACTATCAGGGTGATAGCTGCGGCAATACCGATCCATTGGGAGTACTTCATAAGTTCCGGCAAAAGTAGGGATTCCAACGCAAATCCCCCTGTACCCGGGCAGTAATGACCAGACAGGGGGATTGGCAATAAAGAAACCCGTGAGTACGGGCCATTGAGACAAAAGACTATCACAATAATTCTTCCAGCTTTTTCAGCAGCTCCTCGCCCCGCAGGTAAACGCCCACAATGACGCCCTCAGGGTTTATCAGATAGTTCATAGGCACACTGTTCACACCGTAGAGCTTTACAGCTGCATTGTTCCAGTACTTGAGATCGGACACATGGGTCCAGTTGAGCCCGTCCTTATGGATAGCATCTACCCATGCCTGGTGTTTGCCGGGCTGGTCCAGGGATACGCTCAGGACGGTAAAGTTCCTGTCCTTATATTGCGCATAGGCTTTGACCACATGCGGATTCTCCAGCCTGCAGGGGTGGCACCAGGAAGCCCAGAAATCCAGCAGCACATATTTTCCTTTAAAGGACGACAGGCTGACGGGCCTGCCCAGGGTATCGTTCATGGTAAAGTCAATAGCTTTTTTGCCTACCGATAATTTACCGGCATTGGCCAGGCGGCCGGCAATATCCTTCCCGGTTTTGGTCTGCTGCAACTCGTCCGACAGGCCGCTGTACAATTTCTCCACCGCTTCCCGCTCATTGGCCAGGTTCTTAGGGTTCACCAGTGACCGTACAATATCCAGCGATACATAGGAGGTGGGATTGGTGCGGACAAAGGCCAGGCTGACACTATCGGCCATTTTTCCCAGCTGCCTGTACAAGTCCCTGTACCGTTGCTTCTCCAGGGTATCCGGGGCATTATCAATATGGAAGCCGGTAAGTCGCTGGCTGTCCTGCAAGGGGACCCGCAGCTTTCTCAGCGCTGCAAATTCCTGCTGTGAGCGACCGCCCTTCACCACAGAGCCCGCCAGGGTACTGCCCTCCAGGCTAATGACGCCGCTATCCAGGTAGAGGTCCAGCCAATGAGGCACAGGCCAGGTCCGGGGATGCGGTTTTGTTTTAAGGACAATGGTCAGGTTGGCCGACACGGGCGTAACCAGGGTGCCGGTAAATTCATATAGGCCGTTTTTCAGGAAACAGGAATCGTTCACAGACTTCGTTCCATTAAAATAACGAAGGTTGAGCCGTTGCCCTTCCAGTTCGGGATCGGTCAGTTTTCCTTTCAGGGTAAATGGCTGCTGCGCCTGCAAGGCGCCACTCAGCAGCAGTGCCGCCGCCAGCAGGATTCCGTTCAGTTGTTGCATATCATAACTTTTGCGGTAAAAAGATCCCCTGTACAAGGGCAGCAACAGAACATGAATAGTTCTTTTCGCGGTTGACCGCCTGTACAGGCGGAAAGGGTACGGGAGGATAAGGTTTAATTACAATACTTCTTCCAGCTTTTTAGCCAGTTCCTCGCCTCTCAGGTGAGTGGCAATGATGGTGCCGTTGGGATCTATCAGGTAGTTCATGGGAACAGATTTTACACCGTATAATTTTACGGGTTCGCTGTTCCAGTATTTGAGATCAGATACATGTGTCCAGGTAAGTCCGTCCTTATGGATAGCTTCCATCCAGGCCTCGTGTTTGCCGGGCAGGTCCAGGGATACGCTCAGGATGGTAAAGTTCCTGTCTTTGTACTTGTTGAATGCTTTGACCACATGCGGATTTTCCATGCGGCAGGGCATGCACCAGGAGGCCCAGAAATCCAGCAGCACGTACTTGCCTTTGAAAGCAGCCAGGCTGACGGGTTTACCGATAGTATCATTCATGGTAAAATCAATGGCCTTTTTCCCTACTGATAATTTCTCGGCAAATTCCAGCCTGCTGACCACATCCTTTCCAATATCCGTAGCCTTCATGGTTTCGGACAGGCTTTGGTACAGCTTATCAATGCCCTGCCTGTCTTCCGCCAGGTTTTTGGTAGTGGCTGCTTCTTTCAGGATGTTCAGGGATACGTAGGAATTGGGAAAAGCGGGGATGAACGCCAGCTTTGCGCTGTCCGCCGAACGGCCCAGCTGCTGGTACCAGGCCAGTGCTGCATTTTTAGCTGTGCTGTCATTGGCTTCGCGGGCCTGGCCTAATTTTTCGAGGGCCAGGTTCTGGTTGTCCTTATACAGCTGCTGGCCACGTTGCAGGCTGGCGAATTCTTTCTGAGAACGGCCGCCTTTTGCTACCGAGCTGGCCATGGTTTTACCGGATACGCTGATCTTTCCACCATCAAGGTAGAGGTCGCAGCGATCCCGGCCCAGGTCAGCGATGGTCTTTGGTTTTGTTTTCCCTTTAATATGCAGGGTGGCAGGAACCGGCTCCATAACAGTACCGCTGAAACTGTATTGCCCCTTTGTCAGCAGGCAGGTATCCATGACCGATTTGGCGCCATTGTAATAGCGCAGGGTAACGGGTTGCCCTTCCAGTTCCTTATCCGTCAATTTGCCTTTCAGGGTGAAGCTGGTCTGCGCCTGCAGCGCGCCGCCCAGGAAGAGGGCGGCGGCCAGCAGGCAGGTAATGCGTTGGTTCATCAGGAATAATTATTTATATACTGCTTAGTTATTAGCTCTCCAGCTCATGTTGCGGACCTTCAGCAGGCCGGTGGCCACATGCTCCGACTGCGGGATCAGCTGAACGGTATTGGGGTCCAGCAGGTCCAGTGCATACCGGCGCAGGGTGCCGCCGGTCTCCGCATTATAGGTTGCAACAAACAGGGAGTTGACCGGTCCGTTGATCTGCGTATCAAATTTCAGCATGGTGATCTCATCGGTCCCAAAGCCGGGCATTTCATAGAAACGCTCGTTGCCGGGGTTATAATCGTAGGCATAGAGTTTATTGCCTATGGAATAGAACACTACGGACCTGCGGGAAGAGAAGGCATAGAAATCAGCATTACCAAAATCCACCGCCATCGGTTTCACTTCATAGTAACCGCGTTTGACAGGCGAGGCGCTGGCAAAGAACTTATAGATAAAATACTCGTTGCTGCTGTTCTTCAGGAGGGCAAAAGAGTTTGTCTGGGTGCTGGTTCCCCCATCTGTATTACGGGTATTCTCCCCGTATACAAATTTCCGGCCGGCAGCCCGCTGATCCCAGGGGAAAAGCCCGCTATTGTCTGTCAGCGGAGCCGATACGGACTGAGCCCAGTTGGTATAGGCCATGAAGCGATCATTATCGGTATCATACCATACAATGGAGCTCATGCTTTGAATGGGATAGAAAAGGAAGGGCGCCGCTTTGAAGGTAGTGGCAAAATCACCGCTCTCCCGGTTGATGGCATTGGTATAATAGTCCCCGCCATTGATCAGCGGCGAGCCGGCATAGATCAACCCATTGGAGCAAAGTACAGCCCTGTAGATAGTGCTGCCCGTGTTGCCTACTGAATCCCGGAGCTGGGGCGCCAGCTGGATAGGATCCAGCTTGGTTTTGTCAATATTATCCGAGGTCACTATCAGGTTCCCGAATCTATTATTCACATCTGCTTTGAGTGAAGAGCGATCCAGGAAATAACTTCCGGACCGGGTCATCAGCCAGAGTCTTTTATACAATTCGGAGCCGCTGGTATGCATCAGTTCAACGGGCCCCTGTAAAGGCGGCAGACCGCTTTGGGCCAGGATGTTTTTCCGGAGAACGGTATCGCTGCTCACCATCACCAGCATATCTGCTTCCACATTGCCGGAAGCATCTTCACCTATCAGCATCAGTCCTTTGGAAAAGGCGTCTCCCACGGTCAGGGTGGTCTTGGCCCGCCATACCATCCTGGTCTGTTTGTCCAGGATACGGTACCAGAGCACATAGCTGTCTGCCGGAAGGTCTACAACAGCGCTCAGGGTCCGGTCATGCCCCAGCGTATCCAGAAAAGTAGTGCCTTTCATCACTACCCAGTCGTACTGGAAACGGGCTGGATCCGTGCCTTCATCTGTCATCACCAGGCCTGGCTCAATCTGCAGCAGGTCCACGTTCCGCAATACCCCGTAGCTGGATCTGATACCCGAGATAGTGATCTCATTGATATCGTGATAATCATAATTTCCTTTGTCCTTGAAGCAACCAGCCAGGAAAGCGGTCGCCAGCAGCAACGCAGGTATCAATAGTTTTTTCATTGCTTTTGTTTTGAAATAATAGAATAATCAGCACCTGCGGCCGCTAAGGGATATAGGGAACGCCTAAAGTGGATTTCCAGGGCACGCTGCCTATGAACATCAGCCGGCCGTCATCTTCCAGCACCGGCGTGCCCGCGTTGAACATTTTGATCAGGTACATGCCTCCTTCCTGGGCAATAAAATTCCTCAGCACCAGCGGCATGGTCTCTGCGCTCATGAAATCCTCATAAGTAAGATTGAAGAGGGTGAACATCAGCTGGATCTTTTTGGTGGTAAACCCACCCCAGGAACCGGCATCCTGGTTGCTGGCATTGACACTGCCGGCCCAGATGGTTGGCTGTCTGATGAAATTACTGATGCGGAGCGTATGCAGGCTGGCATCAAATTCCAGTGGCAGCGGTGGTGGCGCCTGGACCATATCCGGCAGCATGTCCCATTCGGTAAAGGAAAGTCCGAAATGTTCATTAGGCACAATCTTTAGTCCCAGATCAATCACTCTGGTGCTCATTTCAGGGGTCAGTATCAGGGTAACAGGCAGGTAGGTATTGATGGCGCCGGCGGCCACTACCCCGTTTTCCGGCAGCGGCAGGTAATGTACGCCTGCCTGTGCGGTGGTGGAATCCGGGTTAACGATCACCTTGTAGGGGCGGTCATAGTCCTTCACCGGACCGGTGATCTGCAGCTTTACCAGTACCGTGGCCGTATCCTTGCCCAGCTTGGTAAATTCTACAGGACTGTAAGGTTGATATGGCCAGGATCTTTCAGAATAAGAAGGGCTGCCATGCTGAACGGCAAAATAAAGCCCTTCCACCCCTTCATAGTCCATCAGGTCTTTTTCACAACCGGCGAGTGGGAGCCAGAATAGGAGAATGGCCACCCGTATTAGTTTCCAGTTCATGGTGATAATCAATTTAAAGTTAGTTATTGGTTCTGGCGCAGGCTGGTTTCACTGAGCGGCAGTGGCACCACATAATTGGCCAGGGGCATATTCTTGGTACCGGTCAGCGCAGTATGGTTGGCAATATTGGGCATGGCATTCCGCTTATAATAGAAGAACATCTGTCCTTCACCAATGAACTCGCGGCGGAACTCAGCCGTGATGGCTGTTTTCAGCCCGGTAGCATCGGCAGGGAACTGGCTGAGCGTATTCCTGGAAGTACGTACTGCATTGAAATAAGCAGTTCCCTCTGCCAGGTCGGGGCTGGTCTCAGCCGCTATCAGCCGCACTTCCGACAGGCGGATCAGCGGGATCATGTACAGACCGGGGGAATTGGCCACATCAGAGTATTTCATGTGCGTCAATACGGTCACATCTTCAGCAGAAAGAGACAACCAGGCTTTGTACCGGTAATCTTCCACGTTGCCATAGAGGTCAACCAGCCTTGTCCTTACATCATTGCGTTTGTTGAAAGACAAACGCCGCAGCTCTTCCTGGGTAGGGGCAAAAATGGAGTTGAACATATCCGGCCTGGTAATAGTATACAGGGAGAACATGACTTCTGAAGCAAAGATCCTGTCCAGCGCCGCGCCATTGGTTCCGGTAGCTGCATTCACAGATACATTGGGGAAGATCACCTTGCCTGTAGCCTGTACCTGCGCCAGCAGTTCTGTGGAAGTAGTATAGGCATTTGCGTTATCGCCTTTCCACAGGTAAGCCCTGGCCATCAATGCCCTGACGGCAAAATGATTCAGGCGGTACTGGCGGTAGTAGAGATCATTGACACCGGTAGGGCTGGCAGTATGGCGGACACCTTCGGTGATAACAGGATCCACTTCCAGCAGCCGGCGGGCTTCGGTCAGGTCAGCCAGTACTTTTTCCATCACTGCTTCAGAACCCAGTAGCGGGCTTACTCCCACCGTTGCGGAGGTTTTATAAGGGATGGCCGGTGTTGCTTTATCTGCTTCTGTCCAGATGGGGCCAAAGATCCGCAGCATATCAAAATGCAGCATGGCGCGCAGGGCCAGGGCCTCTCCTTTCACCAGGCCGAAATAAGGCTCCTGCAGGATGCCCTCCTGCTCATCGCAGGCCTTCAGCAGCTGGTTCACATTGGCTATATTCTTATAGGTCTTGTTCCAGATGGCTTCAAACCCGTCCCTTGGACGATCTGCCGTATACTCAAAATTAGCATGCTGGTTATACAGGTGCGTGGTGCCTTCCATATAATAATACCCGGCCATTACGTCCAGGTCGGCAGCGGTCATGCGTTTGCCATAAACATCTTCAGCGGTCATATCCACGTAGATGCCATTCAGCGCCATCAGGAAACCTTCCCTGCTCTTAAACAGTTCATCACCTGCCAGCCGGTCTGTTGGTTTTACATCCAGCCATTTCTTGCAGGATGTCAACGAAAGCACCAGAAAAAGGCAGCCTATTATTTTGCTATTCATTGTTCGTTGTGTTGAAATGGAGAATTAAAACCGGACGCCTACAGAGAAAGACACAGAACGGGCAAAGGGATAATCAAGCCCCCTTTCATTCTTCACTGTGGCCAGGCGGAAAATATCATTCATATAAGCCCTGAAGTTCATGGAACCGGCGCCGATGGCTTTGAGCCATTTGGCGGTGGTGGTTTCATAACCCACAGAAAAGGATTCACCGGCCAGTACATTGTTGTCTTCCACAAACCTGGAACTCATGGGCGTTGTGGCGGTCTGGCTGATGGATTTGAATTTGGCATTGTCTCCGGGGTTCTTCCAGCGGTCATACAAGGCGCGTTTATCCTGGTTCAGGCTCACATTGCTTTGCTTGATATTTTCCACTTTCTCAAACAGGGTCTGCATGAATACCTGTCCACCCAGGCGGTAGCGCAGGTTAATGGAGGCAGAGAAACCTTTATAACGAACGGAAGTACCAATAATGCCATCCAGTTTGGGCTCTGAGTTACCCACTATCTGCTCATCCTGGGGGTTGTGTACAAAGGTCTGCTGACCGTTGCTGTTCAGGAATATTTCCCGGCCGGTAGCGGGGTCAATACCAACTGATCTTACCGCCCAGAGATCGGTGGGGCTGCCGCCGTCATAATAGCGCAGCAGGTTGGAGGATACATTGGCCTCATTGGTCTCATTCTTATTGGCGTCATTGAACCCTTTGAGGGCGTCACCCATATTGCGGTAGGTGGATTTCTGGCTGCGCATATTCATATTGAGCATCCAGTTGACATCCTTGGTCCGTACCACGGTATAGTTGGCGGAAAGGGTGAATCCTTTGGTGAGCAGTCCGCCCAGGTTAATGGGATAGGTAGACAGGCCTGCAGAAGCGGGCAGGGTCATGAACAGCAGCAGGGGATCGGTAACGCGGTGGAAATAATCCGCTACCACCCGCAGCCTGTCGTTCAGCAGCGTCATGTCCATGCCAAAGTTCTTGTCCAGGGTCTGCTGCCATTCCAGGTTGGCGTTACCCACATTGTCCAGTACTACGCCGGTGCCAAAGGGGTTGCGGTTCTGCAGATTGTATTTATATACCTGCATGCTGATATAGTCCTCAAAGTTCTGGTTGCCCGGGTTACCCACGGAGAAGCGCAGCCGGAAAGTGTTGAGCCAGCCCAGATCGCTGTTGCGGAAGAAGGCTTCCTTGTGCAGGTTCCAGCCCAGGCCCAGCGACCAGATATTGGTTACATTTTTGGAGGCGCCAAATACGGAAGAACCGTCAGAGCGGATACTGGCGTCAAACAGGTAGCGGTCGTCATAGGCATAGCCGGCATTCAGCAGGAAGCTGGCGTTACGGCGGCGCGACTGCCTGTAGCTGGGCTGGGAGCCCTGCGGGAAGCCAATGGCAAAGGCAGGGTTGGCCTGCTCATCGTCCAGGAAG
Source organism: Candidatus Pseudobacter hemicellulosilyticus (assembly GCA_029202545.1). Classification (GTDB taxonomy): domain Bacteria; phylum Bacteroidota; class Bacteroidia; order Chitinophagales; family Chitinophagaceae; genus Pseudobacter; species Pseudobacter hemicellulosilyticus. The sequence goes on along the minus strand of CP119311.1, from coordinate 3,621,057 downwards.
CCGCGTACAGTATAACCGCTGCTGTTGGCATCCAGCTGCTGGGCGCGGAAACCACCTACAGCATTCACCATATGCTTACCGCCAAAGAGCTTGGAATAGGTCAGGTTGAAATCACCATCCACATTGATCTCTTCATCGTTGGTCTCGGCAAAGCTGCCCTGCAGCAGCTGTTCGGTGCTGTGGTATTCTGAATTAAAGGGCGATTTGAACACTTCCTGTTTGGTCACAAACTGCCGGATGCTGAAACGGCCCCTGGCACGCAGGGCGTCAATCACCCGCCACTCTACTTCAAAGTTGTTGGTAAAGCCCTGCGACTTGGTAGTGTTCAGGTTATTATTGTTCAGGTCCCAGAGCGGGTTGAATACGTCCTGGCTGAAGGTCTGGAAATTGGTTATGTTCACCCAGTTGTAAGACTCCATGATCTTGTCAATGCCACCGCTGGCGTTGTACTTGGGATGGTAGGGATTGGCCCTGGAGAAACGGGAGAAAGGCACTGTTTCCCGGTCGGCCTGAGTCATGTCCACACTGAGCGAGTTGCTGAACGACAGCCTGCCCTTGCGGTACAGCAGGCGGACGTTACCACCGGTCACGTTACGGTCTGATCCTTTCATGACGCCCTGGTTGGTACTCCTGGTGAGCATACCGCTGTAGCGCAGGTTGGCATCGCCGCCCTCTACCATCAGGGTATGACGGAACAAGGCGCCCACGCGCAGGGGCTCGCTGGGCCAGTAAGTATCCACGCCACGGGCTACGTTCCTCAGGCGGTTCAGGTAGCGGGTCTCATTTTCCTCTGTCAGGAAATTACCGTCGGCATTGACGGTGCCATAAAAGCCGGAGAGCTTTTCAAACTCCAGCTTTTCAGCTGCATTCATGAGGTTATAGTCAGAGAGATCGGCAAAATTGATGGAGCTGTTGAGGTTATAGGAGAAGCGGAGCTTACCGGGCAGCGGCTTTTTGGTTTCCACCACCACTACCCCATTGGCCGCGCGGGAGCCATAGATAGCTGTGGCCGCCGCATCTTTCAGGATGGTAATGCTTTCAATCCGGTCCATGCTCAGATCGCTGATGATGGTCAGCGTACTTTCAAAGCCATCCAGGATGAAGAGGGGTTGGTTGGGATTGGCGCCGTACTGGTCTGTGAGCCCGTTGATACTGCTCTTGCCCCTGATCTCCAGGTCCGGCAGGCGGTTGGGGTCAGAACCGAATATATTGTTATCTACAATGGCGAAGGCGGGATCCAGGGTACGCAGGCTCTGCAGTACGTTCTGGTTGCCCACTACTTTCAGCTCCTGGGCGGTGTAAGTAGAAGAAGAACCGGTGAAGCTCTCCTTTTTACGCTGATAGATACCCGTTACCACTGCATCTTTCATGGCATTGTCGCTCAGGTTCATCCGGACAATCACCGGCGTACCGGCTTTGGCGCGTACTTCCTGGTCTTCATAACCCACGTAGGAAACTACCAGTACCTGGCCGGTCTGGGCGCTGATGGAGAAATGTCCTTTAACGTCTGTACTCACACCAATACGGGAGGTTTTGATCACCACGCTGGCGCCTACAATGGGTTCACCACTGGGGCTCAGCACGGTGCCCGACATTCTGATAGTTGTATCAGGGGCGTTCAGCCGTAAGGGAGTAAATGCCGGGACATCTGTCGCGACAGGCTTACGCGACAGGGTGATGGTCTGTCCGTCCAGCCGGTAATTCAGGGGCTGGTCTTTCAGCAATAATTGCAGGAAAGACTCCAGGGGCATGGCGCTGGCGCTGATGGTCACGGGACGGGTGTTGGCCAGCAGTTGCTGGTTGTAGAAGAACACAAAACCCGTCTGTTTCTCCACGGCGCCAAGCACCTTTTTCAGGACAACTTCCTTGCCTGAATAACTAACCACCTGTGAGTGGGAATTTTCCGCAACAGCCACGGATGCGGTGATCAAAAGAAGGGTCAGCAGTCTCATAGCTTTTAGAATTGATCCTGTAACCCGGGAGCTGAAGCCGGACCGACCTTTAGAGAGAGAAGCGGCCTTACCGGATGTAACCTGACAGAACGCCGCCCCCATGGGCAACAGCAGCCTGTCCTCCCGGCTACAAATAGCAGTTTTTTGCATACTTTTGTTGCAGTTTGGTTGAATAAAAAATGCTTGCACAGCTTTTTAATGTCGGCCGACTTTATCTCCGGGGGTGCTTCCAACACCTCCGGTCTTATTTTCTGACCGGACTATCTTTTACAGGGTCACCACCAGTTTCCGGCCTTCCAGCCGGAAATGCACTTCCGAATCCTGCAGGGAGCGCAGTACTCCTTCCAGGCTCAGGTTGCGCCTGAGTTTACCACCGAACGTAATATCAGGTATGCCTTTTTCGTATACCACTTCTATATTGTACCATCGCTCCAGTTGCCGCATCGCTTCTGCTATCCTTACATTATCAAAATCAAAGAAGCCGTTCTTCCAGGCTATTATTTTATCCAGCTCTTCTTCTTCCAGCATCCGCACCGCTGGCTTGCCTGCATTTTGCGTTACCTGCGCCTGCTGACCGGGCAGCAGGGTGACCGACTGATCGCCCTGGCGCAGGAGACCCAGTTTCACCCGTCCATTGATCAGGGTAGTACGGACCATGGCCTCATTGCTGTAGGCGTTGATATTAAAGCTGGTGCCCAGCACTTCCAGCTGCATGCCATTGCTGACGCTTACGCGGAAAGGTCTTTGGGCGTCAGGCGCTACTTCCACATAGGCTTCACCGGAGATCTCTACCAGTCGCTCATCCGCCGGGAACACCGTTGGGCAACGGATATAACTGGCGGAGTTGAGCCAGACCTTTGAGCCATCCGGCAGCACTATGCTGATCTGCCGGCCATTGGGCGTGGTAATGGTATTATAGGTAACAACAGCCGCGCTTTCAGCACTGCCATCATAGGTCAGCTTACCATCCTGCAATACTACCCTTGCGCCGCTCTCCGTAGCCACCACGCCATTGCCCAGGCTGTCCAGCACTATCTGCCGGCCATCGGCCAGGGTCAGCACAGCCCCTTCTTTGCCCGGCGCTATCTCCGCCGGACCGGTCAGCTTCGCCATCGGCTGGGCCGCTTTTTTATCCCGGCCCAGGTAGTAAGTGGCGCCGCCCACGATCAGTACGGAAGCCGCCGCCGCATACCACCAGTTCATTTTCAGCATACGCACAGCCCCCTGCACCGGGGTTGACGCTGCTACCGGAGCGGGTTGCCCGGGCACGGCACCCTGGATACGGGCCTGCAGTTCCTGGAACAGTCCATCTATGGCCAGGAGACCAGATGGATGGACTTCCTGGCCGGACATGACCTGTTCAATCTGCTGCAGCCAACTGTCCTCCAGACTTTGGGTATGGAGCAGGGTCTTGAAGCGACTGATCTCTTCAGCAGTCATATTCCCATCCAGGAATTTCTGCAGTAATATGGCGGATTCTTGAGCTTGCATCGGAATAGGTTGCCTCTAAAGACAGCCCGGCCAGAAAAGGTAAGGCGTGGGCAAGAAAAAAAATTTCAGCGCCGGTCAGCGGGCCTGGAACAGCAGCCAGGACAGGCAAAGGAGGGTATCCCCCTGCTGGGCCAGTTGCTTCCGGATGGAAAGCAGGGCGCGTACAATATAACTTTTGGAGGTGGTGGGCGAGATATTCATCCGCTCGGCTATCTGGTCGTGCGTAAGCCCTTCAAAGCGGCTGAGCCGGAAAACGGTCTGCATCTGCTGGGGCAGTCCGGCAATAGCGGCCATCAGCCGGGATTCCAGGTCTTTGGCCTCTACACTGTCATGGACAGCCGCATGGTCATATTGCAGGTAGGCTTCCAGGAATTCATTGGAGCCGCTCAGGGGCAATTGCTTTTTGAGTTCGTTGAAGATGCAGTTGCGGGCCACTACATAGAGGTAGGCGTCAAAACGTTCCACCTCGCGGAGTTTCCGGCGGCTGGTCCATATCCGGAAAAAGATCTCCTGGGTGAGGTCCCGGGCCCATTCGGGATGCTTGGTGAAACGCAGGGCATTGTGATACATCTGCCCGGCATACTGCTCGTACACCGTTCGGAATGCCTGCTCATCGCCTTCCGCAATGCGGTTGAGCACTTCTTTTGGGGGGTATGGGAGAGACTGCAACAATGAATCGGCCGACAATTAAAGAATTCGGGCCGCAAACTATCAATAAAAAACGAAAATGGGACCAGCTTATCCTAAAGCACTAAGGTTCAGTAATAAAAGAATGAAAAAATGGGTCTATATTTTCCGGGACCAGCTACCCAGTAGCTTGTTACCGCAGATGAACGCCAGCATACGCTGCGGATGAGACTGCGCTTTCTGAACAGTATACAGCACTTATTACCGGAGCAGGTAAACAACCCCTGGCAAAAGCAGGCTGCCCGCCTGCATCGCCTCCAGCCCCTGGTTCGTCCCAAAAAATCCTATCCCGGCAGCACAGGAACCTGCTATCCGGGAAGGGACCAATACGCTATCAGTATTGGATGATTTTAGTAGTGCCGTCCCGGAACAGCAGTTCCACTTTGCTGCCATCGGCAGCAGGCCGCAGCTTTCTGACCGGCTGCAATTCTTTTTTGGTAAAGGGCTTGCCCGAAGGCTTCCACAGCATCAGCGTAGCATACACTGTACCTTTTCCTGGCAGGGCTTTAGCGCCCGCATTGATCACCTTGCTGTCCTTTGCCTGGGGATGGACCCCGGTAGTGGCAATAGTTTGCATATCCGTCCAGCCCAGCAGCGGCGCCATGGCCAGCTGGTAAACGCCGTTGTCAATAATATGTATCTCCTGCCCGTTTACCCGTCGCTTCTCTTCCCGGATCATTCCGTTGATAGCCGGAAGTGCGTAATGACCTAACCGCATCTCTATAGTATCGGCACTGTTGTTCCGGTCAATCCGCAGGATGCCATTGGGCAGCGGCATTTCGGCCAGGTTGAAGCGGACCTGGTTATTGGTCTCCAGCTCCACATCCCGGTAATAAATACCTTCCTCATATTTTTTGAAGGTATAGAGCCGCCAGGGTTCCCATTCCTTTTTTGCATTGCGGATAATATAGTTCATGGCCACTACCCCATCCACACTGTCTGCCTGCCAGGGGAAGGCGCTGTTATAGGAAAGCCGGTTGTAGTTCTCACTGGCGCGAAAAGCTTCCCAGTTGCCGATATGTTTTACGTGGCACCAGGCCCTGATCTCTGAGGCGCCAATATTGGGATAGTCCGTGATCAGGATATGCGAGCTGTCCTGGTATTTGTTATAGACCTTGCCTTTTTCCAGTTCAGTGGCCCAGGCGCCTTCATTCTCGGTAGCTGTCCAGAAGGGATTATCCTCCGGTATCAGCAGCGCCATGAAGGCCTTGCCCATCCAGTATACACTGCCGCGACAGCTGTACGGCTGCACTGCTGGCTCAAAAGCGCCATAGAAGCCCAGCGTAGGCACACCGTCTTCCAGGAAATCCGGATGTTGCAGGAACTGCAACAACACACCCGAACTGATGCGGCGCATCCAGCCATAGTTGGCGCCCATCTCCGGGAACAGGCCCATAAAAGGAAAGGGGATCACAGCACCAATGCGGTAGCTGATGCTTCTCCCCCACATGACCATTTCACCGTTGCGACTGAACAGGTACGGATAGTTATCCTTCAGGTCCCGGAAGCAGGCTTCAAACTTTGCGGCATAGTCAGGGTAATATTTCTTTCCAAAGAAGCCGGCCCATACCGGACCGTACATCTGGAAGGCCCACATGCTATAGTAATCGTAGGCCGGCGCATCATTGTACCAGCCATGGCCCCGGTAATGGGCCAGGGATTTGTCCAGGTATTCAATGAGCAAAGACTCATTGATGGGATAACCCTTGTCCTTAAAAAAGCTCAGGATAAAAATGTTGAAGAACTTCCAGTTGGAACCCACGGTTGGGCCATCGCCATAACTCAGCATGGTGCTGGCCAGCGATTGCTGCTGTTCTTTACTGAGCGGGTCCCACAATACTTCGGGCGCCGCAAACAGGGATACGGACAGGGCCCCAAACTCCACCAGGATCTGGCTGGGCCCACCGTTTTTTGAACGGTGCGGGATATACGAAGGAGATGCCGGATCCAGCAAGCGCAGGAGCTGGTAGCGGTAGTAATCTGCCACGCGGATCCCATTCACCACCAGGTTGGAATCTTCCCGCAGCAAGGGAGAGGCTACAAACAAGGTACGCACCAGCCCTTCCAGTTTTTCTGTAGGCACCTGTCCCGGGTTGCGGGGGTAACTCTTGCCCGGCTGTTTGGGAAACTGCATGGGATCCTCCATACTGTGTACATAACTGAACGCGCCCTGCAATAAATAGAGCGCGGCATCTTTCCAGTGCTGCCGTGTTACGCCCGTGAAAGGACTACGGGTATAGTCGGGGTCTTTCAACTGGAAAACAAGCTGCCTGCCTTTCAATTCAGAAACGGGCTGCGACAGCACTGACAGTGCAGTGGCCAGCAGTCCCGCTAATACAAACCAATATTTTGGACGAACCCAATTCAGCTTACTGAGTACCATAGTACCTTATTTTATAGTCACAGGCGATATGCCCGAATGCGTGGGCTTTACCTGCCGGATACTGCCATCGGCATTAAATTCAAGTTTGTCCATGCAGACTTCCCGGTGGAAACCTGCCGCCCTGCCCATAGTGATCCCATCGGGATAATGGAAGCGGTGATAAACGATATACCAGTTGTCCGTACCCGGCACCTGGATCACAGAATTATGCCCGGTACCATAAATACCCGCGGGCACATCTTTAGCCAGTACAAGATTCTCTGCCGGTACTGTTATAGCACCCAATGGAGCTGTGGCCGTTCCATAACGCACACGGTAATTTTCACTGCGGGTATCGTCTTCGCTCCACAAAAAATAATATTTGCCTTTCCGGTAGAACACGCAGGTGCCTTCGCGGAAAGTCTGATCGGGTGTTAAAACCGTGGTAGTCCCGGGCGCCAGCGATACGCCGTCTGCATTCAGCTCTGCACCCGCCATATAACCATTGCCCCAGTACAGGAAATGCTTGCCGGACACAGGATCAGTGAACACGTCCGGGTCAATCTGCTGACCGCCTTTGACAGCAGGCGGCAAGGCATTGATCAGCGGTTTGCCCAGGTCTTTGAAGGGACCTGTTGGTTTGTCCGCCACTGCCACCCCGATCTGCTGCGCCGCTGTAAAATAAAAATAGTACCGGTATTTTTTTCGGCCGATCTTTTTTTCCAGCATGGTGGGCGCCCAGGCATTGCGCGGACCCCAGGGCACATCCTTTGGCAGGTCCAGGATGATGCCTTCGTCGGTCCATTGTACCAGGTCCGGCGAAGAGAATGCCTTGAAATAAGTGCCCGACCAATCATTGAAACCATCACTGGTGGGATAGAGGTAGAATTTTTTGTTAGCCTTTGAGTAGATAATGGCCGGGTCTGCATAATAGCCTTTGAGTACAGGATTATGCTGTGTAGTGGACCATTTCTCCTTTAATGCCTGCGCCTCCCTGGCCGTGATGGGTAAAACAGTGCCATGACGGGGATGAAAGTCCATGCTCAGCTTTTCGGTCAGCAGGCTGAAATGTTCCAGGTCCCTGGTTTTGGTGAACTGGTACTGCCCTTTCATATAGACATCATACATCAGGATATACCCTTCGCCATTGTTGAGCGGGAAAACGCCAGCCCCTTCCACAGCGTCTGCGGTCTGCTGCACAAAGCGATCGCGGAGGGTATAACCGCCGGTGAGCTGATCTGACACAGCCACTTTAATACCAGCGCCATTGCCTTCCGTTTTGAAGAAGAGATGGAAGCGACCATCTTTCTCAATGATATCCCCATCTATGCAGGCGCCGCCATCGGGTGGAAAGAACAATTGTTGCGGTACAGTTTCCAGGTCGGTAAAGTCTGCATTGGCATAGGCATAGTAGATCTTGTCCGGTTCGTTGCCATGCTTCATGGAAAAATAGACCATGTATTTTTTCGCCTGTGCATCGTAATGGGTCTGTGGCGCCCAGACCCTTAACAGGCTATCGTTGCCGGGAAAGCGCTGCTGGATATTGACCACAGCAGAAGTCCAGTTCAGGAGATCGCCGGATCTCAGCAGGACCATGGCCCTGTTGGAATTCCAGCCCTTGCCGGAAACCATATCGGTCACCACCATATAGAAGGTTTTCCCATCGGCGCCACGCAGGATATGCGGGTCCCGCACGCCACCGGCAGAACTGATGGCTGCGCCATCCAGTACCGGCCGGTTGCCGTTGAGCGATCTCCAGTTCAGGCCATCCTCGCTCAGTGCAAAATAGACCTGTTCCTGCTCCTGCCGGTTGCCCGTGAAATAGGTGAACAGGTAAGCCGTGTAAGGCTCCCTGAGCGCAGGACCGGCCTCCCGTGCCGGCTGCGCTATGGCAGCCGGCAGCAGGAACAGCCAACATATAATGAAAACAAATAACCTTATCAGACTATGAATGCCCGCTTGCTGTACGTTCTTCATCCTTTTATTTTTTCTGGTACACCCGTACATAATCCACTTCAAAACGCTGCGGGAAAACAGTGCCGGTATGATCGCCGCCGTTCATGCCGCCCATGGCCAGGTTCAGCAGCAGGTAGTGTTTTTGTTTGAAGGGGTTGAAGCCGGACCCATCCCGGTTCACCAGCTGATCCAGCGGGGTCTTGTTAAGCAGCTGCCCGTCAATATACAGGGCAATGTATTCCTCGGTCCAGTCCATCCGCCATACATGGAAGCGGCTGGCCCAGGCTTCACCACCCAGCGAGTCCGTAGAAAAAGTTTTGCTGTACCAGTGCGCATTGCCATTACCGGCCTTGCAGGCAATATTGGCCAGCAGCTTGCCCCGGTAGTATTCCATCATATCTATCTCGCCATTGGCGGGCCAGCCTTTGTCTACCCCCAGGCTCCACCAGGCAGGCCACATGCCTTTACTGATGCCAATACGTCCCCGCATCTCAAAGCGGCCATACTGCCAGCTTTGTTTGCCGCGGGTGAGTATGCAGCTGGACGTATAGTTGATCTCCGGGCGTTTCTTGCGCCAGTCGCGACTGCCCGCTTCATACACCGGGTTGGGCTTTTTTTCTTCCCGGGCTTCTATCACCAGCAGCCCATCCTTACAAGCCACATTCTCCGGTTGGTACCATTGCAGCTCATCATTGCGGACAAAGCCCCGCTCATAATCCCAGTTGGCGGGATCGGGCTGACCATTGTTGTTGAACTCATCGGCCCAGACCAGTTGGTAACCCTCTGCTGCATAGTCGGCAACAGCGGTGGCGGCCTTGCGGTGACAGCCGGCCACCAGGGTCAGCAGTATTACCGCAGCAGGAAATGTATAGCGCATAGTGGATCGGTTTATTATTTACCCAGCAGGGAAATGATATAGCTGTAGGAATATTGTTTGTCCAGCAGACGGTACTCATCATGTGGCAGCGCGCCCCAGCTGTCGTCCCCGCCTACGCCGCGTTGCTTCAGGTCAATCTGCACCGTGATGCCACGGACAGGCGGCAGATCAGTGGGATGCTGCTGTTTCTTGCTGTAGCCGGGATCCAGCGCTTCCGTGCTGTATTGCGTAGCGCTGAAGCAGATAGGCTGCACGCCGCGCACCAGCAGGCCCTGGCCATTGCGACCAGTGAGTGAGAACCACCGCACATCCGTTTTGTATCCACTTTCCTGCGGACGGATATACCCCTTGTAAAACTGGTTGGCTACATTATCAGCATAGAGTCCAACAAAGGATGCCTCATGTCGATCACTGTAATTTTCCCAGGGGCCACGGCCATAATATTGCAGGCTGTCCAGGTAACCGGGCAGGTGCAGGCGCATGCCAAAGCGGGGCAGCTCGGGCAGTTCACGGCCCTTCATATCTATGGAAGCGGTCACGCGGATGCTGCCGTCATGCTGAATAAAATAGTCAACAGTATAAGGCACGGCAATACCGGTCAGCTCAAATTCGGCTTTCACGGAAATGCCTTCGCTGCTTTGTTCACCTACAGTGATATTTTTCAATTTACGTTGTTCATGGGCGGAGCGCCAGATACCCAGGCGGCCCGGCATATCATTGCCAAAATCATTGTCTGTAGGGGCACGCCAGAAATAAGGCTCGGGGAACTGGTTGAGGCGCATGCCTTCTTTGCGGGCATATTGGCGGACCGTACCCCATTTGAGGTCCAGCTCACCACTCACTTCGCCGGCAGTAAAGCTGAGCTTATCGCCTTCGCGTTTTACTGTCAAATCCCCGGTTGTGGATTGGGTCCTGGCAAAGTAATCACCAGCCAATCTGAACTGCTCAGCAGCAATTTCATGACCGGCGTCCAGCAGTTCTGTAGCCTGTTTTGTCACTGCACTGAAGCGGACAAAGAACTCCGTACCTGCTGCCGCCTTGATGGCCGGGATATTCAGTTTAATTTCTTTTTGCTGGTGCGGGGCCAGGGCTACAGTGAAACTATCTTCCTTGAACAATCTACCATTGCTGAACAGCTGCCAGCGGAAGCTGTACTGGTCCAGGTTGGTGAAATCATATCCATTGTGGACGGTGATGGTACCGGTAGCCAGGTCTTTAGCGTAGAAGTTGATAGGCTGGTACACTTTCTTCACTTCATAAGCGCCGGGATCAGGGGTGCGGTCGGAGCTGATGATGCCATCGGCTACGCCGTTCTCATCATTCTGCTCGTAGAAGCTGCCCAGGTCGCCGCCATAGGCCCAGAAAGTTTTGCCGTTGGCATCCTGGGTGCGGATGCCCTGGTCTACCCAGTCCCAGATAAAACCGCCCTGCATATGTTTGGCAGAAGCGATGATATCCCAGTAGGCGCGGAAATTACCATTGCTGTTACCCATGGCATGCGAGTACTCGCACATAATATAAGGTCGGGTCTTTGCAGCATCGTCGGCATAGCGTTTCATATCGCGGATACGGGGATACATGGGACATACAATATCCGTGTTCCAATCCTCCCCTGCCTGTTCAAACTGTACGGGCCTGGAGGGATCACGTTGTTTCATCCATTTGTAGGCGTCATGGAATACAGGACCATTGCCGCACTCATTGCCCAGCGACCAGATAATGATGCTGGGATGGTTCTTATCCCTTTCTACCATGCGTTGCTCGCGGTCCATATGCGCAGGCGCCCATTCCGGCAGGTAAGCAGGGTGTTTGGATTTATCAAACCAGGCCTGGAACTCTGCACCCATGCCATGCGTTTCTATATTGGCCTCGTCTACTACGTAAAAGCCATACTGATCGCAGAGCTTCAGGAACTGAGGATCATTGGGATAGTGCGAGAGCCGGATAGCATTGATGTTGAGCTGCTTCATCAGCTGCAGGTCTTTGATCATGGTAGCCAGCACAGGGGCATGACCGGCCACATCATCATGTTCATGACGGTTAACGCCACGTACATAAGTGGGCATCCCATTGACCATCAATTGTGCATTTTTGATCTCCACTTTCCGGAAACCGATCTTAGCACCGGTATAAGCTACGGCGGTTCCCTGCTCATTTTTCAGGGTGATGACACAATTGTAGAGGTTGGGGCTTTCGGCACTCCACAGTAAAGGTTTGGTCACTTTACCGCCAAAGGCAATAGTATGCAGGGTATCTGCTCCGGCGCTGAATTTCTTCTCCTGGCGGAAAATGGTTTTCCCGTTATTATCTGCTATGGTCACCAGCAGGCTGCCTTTACCGGCGCTGCTGCCGGCAAACTGCCGCAGGGTGACATCAGCATTAAAAATGCCATTGGTATATTTTGCGTCCAGGTCGGGCTTGAGGAAGAAGTCCCATACGCTGAGTTTGGGCAACGCATAGAGATACACATCCCGCTCAATACCGCTGAGGCGCCAGAAATCCTGGTCTTCCAGGTAGCTGCCGTCATGCCAGCGGAATACCTGTACCGCCAGCACGTTCTTACCCCGTTCCAGGAAACGGGTGATATTGAATTCGGCCGGTGTTTTGGCAGCCTTGGTAAGCCCCACTTTCTGGCCATTCACATAAATAAAAGCGCAGCCGGAGATGGAACCAAAATGCAGGATCACTTCCTGGCCGTTCCAGTTCTCGGGTACGGTGAACTCTTTCCGGTAGGTGCCTACGGGATTCTTATCGCCCACCTGTGGCGCTTTGGCGCGGAAAGGATAAATAATATTGGAGTAGATAGGAATACCGAAGCCCTCCATTTCCCAGTTGGAAGGCACGTTGATGTGCTTCCAGCCGGAAATATCCAGGTCCCTGCGGTAAAATTCCTGGTTACGTTCCGTGTGTTTGTCTACATAGATAAAGTTCCAGCTGCCGTTGAGACTTTGGTACCAGGGCGATCTTGCATAATCGTCCGCCACCACATCCTGTTCTTTGCTGAAGAGCAGGAAGCTGGCATGGGGCGCCTCTTTGTTCCAGTCTACCAGCGCCGGGTTCTCCCAATCGTTCGGTACAGGCTGCGCCAGCGCGGTAAATCCTGTTAGCAGCAGACCGGCCACTAATCCGTTAAGTGCAATGCTTTTTTTCATTTGTGTACGATTTTCCATTCTAAATTTTGCAGCAGGTTAGTTTGGCGCGTAGCTATTAATAGAGCGACCAACGGTCGGCAGTAACTCAGGGTTTTGCAAAAAGGTCCAGCTGCCAGTTATCTTTCCAGTTAATCCGGGGCAGCTTCCCTTCCAGGTCAATGGGCAGCCAGATGTAACCGCTCTCGCGGAGATTGTCCGGCTTCCAGACATCAGCCATAAAAATGAACGCATCCTTTTTGCCTTCTACAGGCAGTATATAGGTGGATTGTCCGCCATAGGTCAGCTCAGCGCCAGGCCCCAGCAAAGGATTTTCCGGGTGTGCCGTCCAGGGTCCCCACAGGGACTTTGCCGAATGCAGGATGGCTTTATTGGGCGCCCAGCCGGTACAACCGCTGGTGATCATATAGTATTGCTGGTCATGATAGAAAAGCGCCGGCGCTTCCCGGTGGTTGCTGAACAGCAGGGTATCCTGCGTGGTAGCACTGCAAAAATCCGGGCTCAGCTTGGCTATCCGCAGGTCATAGTTCTCCCGGGAAGAATAGATATGATAGGCGCTGCCATCCTTATCAACAAAGAGGGTCATATCCCGGGACATATTGCCATTGGGGCGGAAGCTGTTCAGGTAACGGTAGGGTCCGGTGACCTTGTCGCTCACCGCCACCGCAGCTCTTGCTGCACTGTATCCTTTGCCTTTTAATTCCAGGTGGAACCAGAGCACATATTTTTTTGTCTTTGGATTGTAGATCACTTTGGGTCTTTCCATCACACAGCCGTAGGCTATATCACTGGTAGTATCTGTATAATCGGGCGAGAAGGCCAGGCCTTCATCGGTCCAGTTGTAGAGGTCCTTGCTGGAATACACGGTTACGCCTTCGGAGGCATGCCGCCCGCGTTTCTCCCCAAACCAATAATAGCGGTCTTTGCTATAGAGTACGCCACCACCATGTGCGTTGATGAGCTGGCCTTTGGTATCATACCAGGGCTGACCGGTATGGAAGCGATCATAGCGTGGTGTGGCCACAGCAGTGCCGCCGGAAGCTGCTGCCTGATCCTGGCCAGCTGCAGCAGTTGTTATGCCAAAACCCGCCGCTACAGTTGTGGCGGCTGTTTTTTCCGGCTCCAGGTAACGCAGCATTTCAGCAGCGGCCAGCAGCACAGCACCCACGCCAAAATTAGCGGTGGACTGCTGATCCACTACCTGCCCGGGAATGGCCCGCTCTCCTATCGGCTGCACATAGCCGATCTTTCCGGAGGGTTGCACGGCTGTCTGCGACAGGTAATTCCAGCTTTTTGCCACTACAGGCATATAGGTTTTTGCGTCCAGTACATTATTGTTGATCCCCCAGAGCAGGCCATAGGTAAAAAAGGCGGTGCCACTGGTCTCGGGACCGGGCGCATGCTGAGGATCCAGCAGGCTGCGCGACCAGTACCCTTCCGGTTGCTGGCTGTTTTTGATAGCTCCTGCCAATGATCTGAAGCGGCTTTCATACAGGGACCTGTAGGCATGGTCTGCCGGAAGATCAGCCAGTACTTTGGCCAGACCGGCAAATACCCAGCCATCACCACGGGCCCAGAAATCTTTTTTGCCGTTGCTGGTTTTGTGTTTGGGGTAAATGTATTTGGCATCGCGGTAATACAGCTGCTCAGTACTATCATACATGAGCTTGTCTGCAAAGAGAAAATAGTCATGGAGCTTATCAAGGTATTGCTCATCACCCGTTACCTGGTAGAGTTTGGTCATCACCGGCATCACCATGTACAGGCCGTCCACCCACCACCAGTAATCATTGGCGCTGGTGCTCATCTGGTATTCCATTACTTCTTTTGCCCGGGCAATCTTAGCGGGATCCGGGTCCAGCTGGTATAGATCAATATAGGTCTGGAAACAGATCTGCCAGTCGCCGAACAATACATACTCATTGCTTTCACCATAGGAATATTTCCAGGCTGCCCGGTCATTGCTGGCAGCGCCTTTCCACTGGTTATGGGTGGCCCAGCTTTCGGCGTAGCGGCGATACTGCGGATTGGCGGTCACCTTATAGGCTTCCATATTACCGCTATGGTAAGCGGCCTCATCCCAGAAAGCCCGTTGGGTGGGCGGGTGATCCTCCTGCCAGTAATTATTGACCTTGCTGATCAGCGCCCGCACCGAATCCGGCGAGGTATTAAGTATTGATTGCTGCTGCCTGCCTGTCCTGCAGCCCAGGATGCTCAGCAGCACCAGGACTACCGGGTACACGATCCTACTATTCATAATTCCTTCATTTATCAGGTTGCCTAATTATCAGGGTTTCCATTCCAGCACCTGCACCAGTTGGGGAGGTGTTTGTGTGCGGCCTTCGGCATCGGCCTGTTGAACCGGTTGCACAAACAGCTGCAGGGTCTTTTGTTGTTGCCACCGGGCCGGGTCCAGCAGCGGTTCCCAGGATCCTACGGAAAAACCGGTGAGGTCTTTGAGCTGCCATTGAGTTGAGCCGATAATATTTTTATTGAGCGCCACGGACACTTTATTATTTCTTTCCGCATCCCGGAACAGCAGGGCCACTGCCAGGCCTTTCTTCTTTTGCCAGGCAATGATCTGCGGCCTTGAGATGGGGATCTGTTTAGTACCCATACCCGACAAACTGAATGCTGTTTGCCGGAAGCCCAGGTTACGGGTATGCCATTCATTCTCCCACCGGAATACCACATGGTATTGCGGTACGGCCGAACCACTGTCCCGCCAGTAGCTGGCGATATAGGGATTGCCGGCCTCATCGGTGGTCATGCTGGTCTGGTTGATCAGCTCGCTTTTTTGCGGGATGGCCTGCACCAGTTCCGCGCTGGCCATGGTGATGGGTAATGTATAGGAACGGCCACCGGCCTGCTGCCAGGACCTGCCGCCGTCTTTGGAAACAGCATAACAGAGATCATGGTTGCTGGCCACGTCCGGTGATTCCCGCCATACCCAGGACAGGTGGATGGTTTCCCCCTGGACGGCCGCCTGCCAGTAGGCATTGCGCTGACCTTCGCCATCAATCAGGTTGCTGTGTAAACGAACCCACTGCTTACGGTCCGTCTGGTAACGGTTCATCACCAGGTTGCCGCGGCCCGAAGAACCATCACGGTACAGGAAAAGGATATCGCCATTGCCCATGCGGAAAAACTCCGGGTAGGTGACATTGCTTTCTGTCTGACCAGTCATGGGCATGGGTCCTTCCATGTCCAGCCCGCCGGGTGTTTTGCTGCGTGCATATTTCAGGGGCGAACCATGGTGGTCCCAGCTCAGGTGCAGGTAGCCCTCGCCATCTGCAATCAGGCTGATGCTGTTGTGTGCATCCTGCACATGTCCTTTAAAGGGAGTGGTCTGTAAGGTCCATTGGGCGCTGCCCTGTTTTCTTTTGCCCAGCACTACATACCCTTCGGCATTGTAGTAACTGATATACTGATAATCGCCTTGCGTATAGAGGGCATTCTTGCGGAACACCACGGTATTGACAGAATTGGCGGCCCAGCCACTGTCCACCGCTACCAGCCTGGGGGTATGCAGGGCCTGCGAACAGCCCTGCATATGCAATACCACAACTACTGGCAGCAGCACCCAGCCGATGCATAACCGGGCCGCCCTGTTTACTATAGTGATCGCCTTGCTCAAAGTCGTTCTTATAAGTGTTTGGGATAAGTGACCAGTTTGACGGAGGAGGTCTTGAAGCCCTGTCCGGCCTGGATATGGTTCACCACTATACCTACCGTTACCTTACCGGGCTGATCCAGCGTAAAGGTCACTGGTGTTTGCGGGCTCTTCAGCTGCTGGTACCAGAAGCCGGTTGCAGTGAGTATATCGGCAAAATCCGGGATGGTATCCACAGCGGGAGCTACCACCGTATAGGCCACATCCAGCGCTCCCAGCCATTTCCAGCTGCCGCCGGAAGGATCAAAGGAATAAGTGCCAGCAGGCAGTTCAATGGTCTGGTAGAGCTTGCCGTTATAGATCTGCGGGGAGCCCCAGCCGGATTCCAGGTTCATATTTTTTCCATCACCATCAGTGACATAACCACCAATGCCGCTATGGCTCAAAGCGGCGGCGTTCGCTTTCCAGTCGGCCAGCGTACCCCATTTACCATTCAGCGCGGAAGCAATAAAAGGACTGCCGGGGTTCTTGATATAGGCAAGTGTAATATCCTGAGAGGGACCAATGACCAGGGCGTCCACATCCACCACTACGATGGTTGTAGTCAGTTTGGTCAACAGTTCATAATTACTGGGATCACTGATCTTCACCGCCAGCAGCAGGTGTTTGCCTACATACTGTTCCAGTTTCAGCTGCTCAATGTCCAGGTCCAGGGTGAAAGTACCACCACGGGTTCCGGCCGGCACTGTCAGTTTCTCCGGAAGGGAATACAAGGAAGCCGGCATGGGCAGGTAGGTAGCGGCGGGGTATACGCCTGCATCCAGGATCTGCTGAATGGTATCTGTATTCACGGAAATGGATACACTATACCCTTCAGCGCCGGGGCCGGAGATATTGGCGCCCAGGATCACTTTCAGCTTACCAGCCGTTCTGTCCGTCTGGTAATTATAGGTAGAAGAGTCCACACCGGAAGGTACGGGATAACTGGCATCCACCCCACCCGATTTTAACTGGGCCTGGGGCATGAAGATCGTATTGTTCCCGTAAGCTATTTTGGAATCGTCTTTCTCACAGCCGCTCAAAACCGCCAGCAGGAAGAGAAAGCACAGGGTTGTATATAGTTTCATATGCACCGTTTTAATAATAGTTAAGCAATGGTCATTTTTACCAGTTGGGATTTTGTTCCAGCACGCCATTGGATTTGATGACTTCGGCCTGCGGGAAAGGATAGCGGTACATTTTGCTGGCGTCAAATACGCGGTTCTCCACTACTTTCTCTGTGTACACGTATTGACCGGAACCATCTTTGGTAATGGTCAGCCCATGCACCGGCTGGTCAAGAACATTTTCAGCATCTTTCCAGCGCAGCAGGTCCCAGTAGCGGTAGTTCTCAAAGGCCAGCTCTACCTGACGTTCTCTTTTCACCGCATTGCGGAACCCGGTTTTATCCGTTACAGTAACGGCTGGCATGGCCACACCGGTCCTGCTTCTTACTGCATTCAGCGCCT
This sequence comes from Candidatus Pseudobacter hemicellulosilyticus, assembly GCA_029202545.1. Classification (GTDB taxonomy): domain Bacteria; phylum Bacteroidota; class Bacteroidia; order Chitinophagales; family Chitinophagaceae; genus Pseudobacter; species Pseudobacter hemicellulosilyticus. The sequence continues at coordinate 3,603,462 of CP119311.1, read as the reverse complement.
GCCGGGCGGTCATGCTGTAGCCATGTGCATCATCGGGGCCATAGGCTTCGTTCATGGCTTCTGCATATTCCAGCAGGATCTCTGCATAGCGGAACACCGACCAGTGGTGTACTTTGGTAGCGCCCTGCTGAAGGTTCATGCCATCGTTCAGGAATTTTTTCAGGTAGTAACCGGTCCTGCTGGCCATGGTCACTTTCATATCATCTGGTTCACCAGGCGCCTGTTTGATGGTGCGGCTGTTCCAGGTGCTGTTGTTGGTCACTACGGTGAAGCCCAGCCGCGGGTCCCTGTTGGCATAGGGATTGGCAGGATCAGGGACGCCGGTATATTCATAGGCATCTACCAGGTCCTGCGTGGGCGCAATACCACTGTTACCGCCGGCTGTGCCAACGGGATAGTTCTGGATCTCCATGTTATTGCCCGCAGGATAGCGGATAGCCCAGATGGTCTCAGCGCTGGTGATGGTATTGGTTTCCAGGAAATACTGCTGGTAGTTGCTGTGCAAAGAATAGATCCCGTTGCTGCGCACCAGGAATTCATTGAGGGCTGCGGCAGCACGTTCCCAGCGGGCTACATCATTGTTGGGATTATTGAGCGGGCTGGCGGCCAGCAGCAGGGCCCTGCTCTTCAGCGCCAGGGCTGCGCCGCGGGTGATGCGGCCGTCATTATTGGTAAAATTGGAGGTCTTCCAGTTGGGCTGTAAAGTATCCTTGTACTGGTCCACTTCACTTACAATGAACTCAATGATCTCATCAAAACCGGAACGCGGTATATGGGTGTTCTCAGTGGCGGCCAGGGTCCTGGTCACCAGCGGCACGCCGCCATATCTTTTTGCCAGCTCCAGGTAATACCAGGCGCGCAGGATATGCGCTTCGCCACGATACCATCCCATATTGAGGGTATCATTGGTATAATTGGTTTTGCCTGCCGGGGAAATAGTATCCCGGTTAAGCGCCAGCCAGGCCCTGTAATTGCCGGACTGCTCCAGGAAATAATTGGCGGCCCGGATACCAAAATAATAATTGCTGTAGTAGTTATCCGGGTTGGTAGAGGGGTTCCAGCTGCCGTTGGTGAACAGAACAGCAGCAGCATTGGTATTGCTGTGTACCGCTTCGTCCGTCACCGGCGCAAATAGGTTGGAATTAAGCATGAGGAACTCATTGCGCAGTTCCGTATACGGCGCTACGGCATACCCCACCAGGGTACTGTAGTTGGAGCTTTGTGTTTCTTCCGTTAAGGTATTGTCTATCCTGGTATCCAGGAAGTCTTTCTCACAACTGCTCATAAAGGCCAGCAGGAGCAGACAGAAAGTTGGTATAGATAAACGCTGCAGGTTCATGATCGTGGAATTAAAAGGTGAGATTAATACCGACATTGTACGATTTCAGGCCAGGATAACCGGACCATGTTTCGGGATCCAGTCCATATTCCCTGCCCAGGTAGCTCCAGGTAAAGGGATTGATGGCGCTGACATACACCCGGAGCTGGTTCAGGCCCATCCTGCGCAGCGTAGCGGCAGGGATATTGTAACCGGCCTCTATCTGCCGGATACGGAGGAAATTACCTTTCTTCATCCAGAAGCTGGACGTGCGGTAGTTGTTCTCATTAGCCTTGGTGGTCAGCCGGGGATAATTGGCGCTGGCCCTGGTATCAATACCCTGATCAGGATAATAAGCCCATGCATTACCTGCTATGGGCGTGATATTGCTGTTCTGTACAAAGGCTACTGTCTGGTAAGCAGCAGCGGTCAGCAGGTTCACATCCGTACCGGCAGCACCCTGGAACAGGACGCTCAGGTCAAAGCCTTTAAAACGGGCACCGGCATCTATGGCATAGATCAGGTTGGGATATTCAGGATCACCTATCCGGGTAACATCATTCTGGTCTACCCGGTTGTTGCCGTCCAGGTCTTTGTATTTGATATCACCGGGCTGCACGGCGCCGAAGGCCGGCGTGGGGATACCATCTTTTAAAGTGCCGTCGGCATCAAAATCATCAATATCATAGAAGCCGTCCGCGATCAGCCCGATCGGTGTTCCGATGGGGGAACCAGTGACCCTGCTGAAATCATTCAGGGTGGGCACTTCGGCACGGTAATCAATTTTATTTTTGGCATAGCTGATCATAGCACCAGCCCACCAGTCAACAGGGCCGGAGCGCTCCTGGAAACGCAGGGTGGCTTCCAGTCCTTTGGTAGTCACCTTACCCAGGTTGACATAAGGCAGCAATGCGCCAAAAGTGGCGGAAAGACTATTATCCTGCCCTACTATATCGGTGCGTTTGTCCTGGAAAACCTCCAGGCTGAGCGACAGCTTATTGAAGAAAGTGGCGTCCACACCAGCATTCAGCTTTAAGCTCTGCTCGGCAAATATATCCGGGTTGGCAAGGGCTTGCTGTCTGATACCAGCATTGGAAGTAAGAGAAGATGCACCCGTGTAATAGGTACCGCTGCCTCCATAATATTGCTTGTAGAGGTAACGGCCGTTGGCAGACTGATCATTACCGGTCAGGCCGCCGCTTACGCGCAGTTTGAGGTTGGTGACAGTAGTGTTCTCTTCCAGGAAAGCTTCATTGGAGAGGACCCAGCCCAGGCTGAGGGCGGGATAAAAGCCCCAGCGGTTGCCCGGTGCATAGTTGTCCGAGCCGCTGAAACCAAAACCAATTTCGGCAATGTACCGGCGGTCATAGGTATAATTGAAGCGGCCGCCAATGTTCTTGAAATGGTAGAAGATATTGTCACCGGTGTTCAGACCGGCCTGGTTGGTGCCATAGTCCACCACATAATCACTGATAAAATAGTTCACCGCGCCGGACAGCTGGTGTACACCGAAGCTGCGGTCGTAACCGGCCGTGAAGATATACTGCTTCCAGTCGTACTGATTGGTAGTCCTGGCGCCGTTGCTGATGATATCCGTTTGTTTATCGGTAGTGGTCTGTACGCCGTTGTTGAAACGCGCATAGGTAGCGGTCTTACTGGCCGAAGTGCGGTTCCAGGTATTGAAAGAAGCGGCTTCGCTCAGGTAGAGACCGGGTGTGATGAAATCAAGCCGTTGCTTCAGGTTGAAATTGGCCTGCAGGGTACGGTCGTGGGTGGAAGCCCAGCCCAGCGCCCGCAATGATGCCAGCGGGTTATTGGGATAGGTGGTAGTGCCTGACCAGTGACCACTGGCGTCCACCACCGGGTAAATATTGGCAGGATAGCTGGCCATATTGGACCAGAGCGAAGGTCCGTTGAAATTGGGATAACGCCTGTCCTCGATGCGGCCGCCGAGGTCCACTTTAGCTTCAAAGATCTTAAAGAAGCGGAAGTCGAGGTTGGAGCGGATATTATACCGCTGGATCTGTGCATTGCTGTTGGTGGAATTGGTAGCCACATCATACATACCACCCTGGCGCATATAGTCCAGGATCACGGCATAACGGGTATTGCTATCCCCGCCTTTCAGGTTCACATTGGCATTGGTATAGGGCGAGTTCTTACGGAGGGCTTCTCCATACCAGTCTACATTAGTGCCGGTACCATCCCGGTAAGCCTGCAGCTGGGCCTCTGTATAGGTGGGCGTCCAGTCAAACTGGTAACCATTCAGGGAATAGTTATCGTTGCTGACGGCTTCATTGTATTTGCGGGCATAGTTGTAGGATCCATAGGGCTTTACATAGTCCAGCGCCTGCTGCCAGCCGTTCACCACCTGTACGTTGATGGTGGGCTTTTTGGCCTGGCCTCTTTTTGTCTCTACCCAGAGTACACCATTGGCGCCCTTCATACCGAAGGTGGCCAGGGTCACAGGATCTTTCAGGATAGTGATGCTTTCTATTTCCAGGGGCGACAGATAAGCGAAATAAGAGCGCTGTACCTGGAAGCCATCCACGTAGATGATCAGGCCGCTGTTATCATAAGTGCCACCGCCCCTGAATTGCAGCACGGCATCATCATAGCCGGGCTCGCCGGAGCGCTGCGTTACCCGGAGGCCGGGCAGCAGACCATATAAAGTATTGGAGATATTGGCTACCGGTGTGCGGAACAGGTCCTGTCCGGACACGGTAGAATAAGAAGCAACAGATCGTGATCTCGGCACCCGCAGCAGTGGGCCGGGTTCATAGGCCTCGTTGTTACCAGGAACGCTGGTAGTATCCGGCAGGGATCTTTCTTCGGATTCTTCCTGGGCAGTCAGGGTGGCAGGGAGGTTGAGTACCAGGACCAGGAGACCCGCTGCCATAAGCCTTACTTTTTTCATATGCAGCATGTTAAAATATTTATAGTTCAGCACTGTTCTGATTTTAAGGATCAATAACCGGGGTTTTGTAAAAGATTGCCTTTATTGACCTCTGTTTGCGGGAAGGGGTTCAGGTACATTTTGGGCGACCAGAAAGCCGTGTAGAGCACTTTATCCTGGTAGTTGCTGTTCCCGGTCAGTTTCACCGAAGTATTGTCGTTGAAGGCAAAAGCGCGGATCTCACCGCCAATGATACCGTTACCGATATTGGAGAGCTTCCAGTGCTTCACGTCATGCAGGCGGTATTGCTCATGGAAGAACTCAGCCGCCCATTCCCGCTGGATGATGGTGCGCAGCGCGGCCTGGTCGGTCTCTGTGATAGCGGGCAGACCGGCGCGTTCATGGATCACGTTCAGCCTTTCCAGCGCTTTCTGCGGTTGTCCCATTTCGTTATATGCCTCGGCGGCTATCAGGTAAGCAGAAGCCAGGCGGAAGAGCGGGAACTCAAACCAGGCCCTGTTACTGGCCTTGTAATAGAATTTAACCACGCGGGCCACCCCATAACCAGGACCATTGCCAAACGTAGCCTGGTTGTTCCAGTTGGCATCGCCAGGATTGGACCAGGCATCCATCTGCCAGGGCTGGAAGGTAACCTTGAAGCGGGCTTCCATCTGGTTCATTCTTGTGGTATAATCGCTGAAAGCAGTAGCGGCAGTAGCGGGCCAGTCCTGGTCCGTACCATCTGCTTTATAATAATTCTCCAGGTGATTTGTGGTCAGTACATTGCCCTGGGCCTCCCATACACGCGAGTTGTAGAAGGCGTTCATGGGCAGGTTATTCCAGTTACCGGAATCAAAGAGAGTACCGTTGATGAACTTGAAGGCCAGCAATACTTCGGCATTGGCCGGCAGTGAAGTGGCATTGCCATAATCATCCAGCGGGTTACCGGTATTGAGGATATGGTGACCACCGTTGGTCTCCGCTTCTGTGATCACGGCTTCCGCAGCTTTCATGGCGGCATCCCAGAGACTGGCGTCATGCGTACCCAGACAGATCAGGTCTTCATGACCGGGGAAAGCCAGGTAAGGGCTGGCGGTGTTGAACAGCGGGCGGGCTGCATAGATCAGCGCCTTGGCCTTGATGGACATGGCGGCAGCTTTAGTCATCCGGCCTGTCCAGGCATCGGACCAGCGGGAAGGCAGTACGGGAATGGCTTCATCGCACCATTTTACAACAGAGTCCAGCACCGCGCGTACGGAGTTGCGGGGCACCGAAGGATCTTCATTGGCGCTGAAAGCCTTGCTGACAATGGGCACGCCGCCGTAGATGATCATCATCTGCGTGTAGCGGTAAGCCACCAGCATCTGCATCTCTGCTTTGATAACAGATTTATCGCCGGCGGACATATCAGCGACCTGGTCAATATTCTCTTTCACCAGGTAGGCCTGGCGGATGGGCGGGAAATTACTGGCATAGCCCTGCATGTCCTCATTCATATTGGCTGCGGCCAGGCCGTTGAGCACAATATTCTTGGCCAGGGTCCAGCCAAAGCCGTAGTTCATGCTGCCACTCAGGTTTTCCTGCACCATGGCATCCCAGTTATTGAAAGCAGGCAGGCCCTGCGACAGGTTGGTCCTGTATGCATTGGCGACAGCCCCCTGCGCTTTGATAGTAGTGGAAAAAACAGAATCAATGGTAGTGGTACTGGACAGCGGCATCTGCAGGAATTCCTTTTCACAACCCACCAGGCCGGCGGACAGTCCAAGTACTATAAGGAGTGATTTGTATTTCATTGCAATCATTTTTAAGGGTTAGAACTGAACGCTTACGCCAAAGTTGAAGGTCCGGGTGAGGGGGAACAGGTAACCCATGCTGTTCTTGCCGGTATCGGCCTGTTCAGGGTCAATGCCCTCCTGCACGTCATAATCCCAGGTGAGCAGGTTATTACCGTTGGCATAGAGCCTGATACCCTGGATGCTGGCGCGTTTCATGAAGGAAGTACCCGGCTGGAAAGTATAACCGATCTCCAGGTTCTTCAGCCTTTTGAAATCGTTCGGTTTCAGCCAGAAATTGCTCATGGTATTGTTGGCCTGGCCACCGCTGAAAGAGATAGCGGGATAGGTGGCAGCCTGACCGGCGGCATATTTCTCGGGGGTCCAGCGACCATCATACATATACTGCATGACAGCGCCTACGTTCTTGGCAAAGGGTGTGCTGAGCACATAACCGGATTGCGGGAAAGAACCTTTGGCGGTGCCAATGAAGAGTGCATTTACGTCAAACCCTTTGTAGGAGAAACCAATGGTCAGGTTATAGGCCACCTGCGGCAGGTTGGAATAGCCGATGGGTACGCGGTCCTGGTCGTCAATAAACCCATCACCGTTCACATCCACATATTTCAGATCTCCCAGGCGCGCATTGGCGCTGTATTTATTATACGGCCTGTTGTTCAGTTCTTCTACTGTATTGTAGAACCCATCTGTAAGCAGCCCTTTGTACTGACCGATAGCATAACCGGTCTCGTTCATCCAGGGATAGGGATAGGGTGCTTCAGCGCGGTATTCAATCTTGTTGCGGGCAAAAGAATAGTTGCCTTTGACGAAATAGCTGACAGCGCCGATCTCATCGGTCCAGCCCAGCTCGATCTCAAAACCTTTATTGGATACCCGGCCCAGGTTGAGCGGCGGGGTCTGGCTTTGGGATACGCCATAGGTGGCGGGCACAATGCCGGAGGTCACCAGGATATCATTACGTTTTTCCTGGAACCAGGAACCGGTGAAGGTCAGCTTGTCTTTCACAAAACGCATCTCCATGGAGAGGTTGGTCTTCTGTGCGCGTTCCCAGGTCACTTCAGGATTACCCAGTGCGGACTCGGAGGCGCCGGAGAAGCTGGGGTTATTGCTGGAACCATTGCTGTTGCCGAACCAGTAACCGGAGCTGCTGGTAGACCAGGTATTGGGCAGGTAGAGATACCTGCGACCACCGATCTGGTCATTACCTACCTCACCATAGGAACCACGGAACTTAGCCCAGGTGATCCATTTGTTCTCCGGCCAGAAAGATTCATTGCTGAGTATCCAGCCACCGGACACGGCGGGGAAATAACCAAAACGGCGACCGGTAGCAAAGTTCTCTGTACCGTTCAGGCCCATATTGAACTCGGCCATGTAGCGCTCCTTAAAATTATAAGTGGCGCGGCCTACCAGGCCCATCAGGCCGGAAGGGGTGTTAAAGGTCTGCGCATTACCATCATTATTGGCAGCCGTGTAACGCTGGGCGTTGGCCAGGAACAGACCGGATACGTTATGATCACCAAAACTACGGTTGTAGTTGGCGCCGGCTTCCACATAGAGTTTGCGCCAGGAGCTGTTGCCCTGGTTATCGGCAGTGTAGGTGGAGTTCACCTGACCGCCGATAAATAAGATATTGAGCGGGTTGGCCGGATCGCGCATCGCCTGGTAGGTAGGTACACTGTTGGTTCGAACAAAACCCTTGGCGTAGCTATCGTCATAGGCTACCGTTACATGGGATTCCAGCCCATTGGTCAGGTAACCCATTTTGTGTTTCAGGGTTACGGCGCTGGTCAGCGTAGTACTGTATACGGTGCGGGTACCGCCGGTATACAGGCTGGCATTGGGCGAAGAACCACTGCCCCCTTTATTGCCGAGCGGATTGGTGGCATCGCCGGCAGTACCTATATAACCGGTCACCAGTTTACCATCCACAATGCCGGGACCGGCAAAGGGACTGCCTTCCAGGATGCCCTGGATAATGGCCTGGTAACGGTTAGCAAAATCAGAAGAACCACCGGAACCTACTACCCTGTTCACGGCCGACTGGCCGCCCAGGTTAAAGGTCAGCTGGAAGTTCCTGAAGACATCGATATCAAAATTGGAGCGGAAATTATACCGCTTGTAATTGGGGTTGGTATTGGCGCTGGCGTAGTTGGTAGCATTGAGGATACCATCCTGCTGGAAGAAACCCAGCGAGGTGAAATACTTCACTTTGGAAGTACCACCGGATACGTTCAGGTTATACTGCTGCTGACGGCCGGTACCACCGAATACCTCTTCATAATAATTGTTATCAGTATAGTAGAGGGCCGGGCTGTTCTTGAGGGCCGCCTGCTGTTCCGGTTTCAGGAAGGTCATGGCATCCACTTCGGCCGGCGTGTAATCCCGGTTGTTCTGGAACTTCCAGAGCTCGTCATCCGTGAAGAGCAGGTAGTTATAGGCCTGGTCGCCCGCCGCCTGTGCGTTGCGCACCGCTTCATTACGGAGCTGTGCAAACTGGTAAGAGCCCACCGTTTCAAACAGCGAGGCTGCTTTGGTAAAACCCTGGTTGGCCGAGAAGGAGAAACGGGGTTTGTTGAGGCGGCCGCGTTTGGTGGTGACAATGATAACGCCGTTGGCGCCGCGGATACCGTATACGGCCGTGGCGGAGGCGTCCTTCAGTACGCTGATGCTTTCAATTTCTGAGGCGTCCATGGCGTTGAGCACGATGTAGGGCTGCTCGGCCGGTTGCTGGATACCGTCAATAACGATCAGGGGGTCCTGTCCGTTAAGGGTGGCCACCCCGCGGATGCGGATAGTGGTATTGTTCAGACCAGGTTCACCACTGGCCTGGATACCACTGACGCCCGCCGTGCGGCCCACCAGCATATTGGTGATATTGGCCACGGGCGACTGGGTCAGGTCCTTCCCCGAGATGACCCCGATGGCCCCGGTAACGGTGGGCAGCTTCTGCCGGCCGTACCCTACCACCACCACATCGCTGAGGTAGTTGGGGTTCTCTTCCAGGATCACATTCAATTCAGGACTGGTGACCTTAATACTACGGGTAAAATAGCCTACATAAGAAAACTCAAGGGCGCCGCCTATGGGCACCAGGATGGAGTACGCACCTATGCTGTCCGTTGTGCGGGAAATACTGCCCCCTACTACCTGGACGGTAGCATTGGAAAGGATGGTTCCATTCTGGGCCTTGACGGTACCTTTTACGGTGATCCGGTTCTGAGACCAGGCGTTGGAACTGAAGCAGGTGAGCAGAAATAGCAGAAAGGAACAGGCAAAAAATTGCGTACGTGGGTTAAAAGTTACTTTCATATAGCAGCTGTTAATCAAAATTTTGTTTCAATTGCAGGAAAAGGAGGGGCAACAGTCGGCCTGACAATTCCTGTGCTGGCTAAGCATTACACTGCCAAATTACAGCCGGATGGCGCGGTGCGTGAGGGGGTAAATAGGATAATAAGGGGGTAAATTCGTTTTCGGCAAAGAAAAAGAAGGGGGTAAAATCCCCTTCTACAGCCCTTCTTTCTCTTTATGGGCCTTTTCGTTGAGCTGGTAGTTCTTTCCGAAGACTTTCCGGTACTTTTCTATGTACTCGGAGGGCTTCAGACCAAAGGTCTTGTAGAACTGTTCCCGGAAATATTTCACGTCCCGGATGCCCACATAAAAGGCCGTTTCGTTCACATTATAATTGGTATTAATAAACAGTTCTGCCGCCTTGCGGAGCCGGATAAAGCGGATGAAGGCATTGGCAGACTGGCCGGAGATGGCTTTGATCTTCTTGTAGAGCTTGGAATAGCTCATCCCGATCTCTGTGGCAAAGACCTGGATGGTAAATTCTTCGTTGTCGATATTCCTTTCCACAATAGCGATGCATTGTTCCAGGAAGGCTTTGTATTCCTCGGGGATCTTCAGGGGATTTTCCTGGTGGGTGATCTCATTATAAAAATACCGCTGCAGGTTCTGGCGGTTCTTCAGCAGGCTGCTGACCCGGGCCTGGAGCAGGTCCTTCTCAAAAGGCTTGGTGATATAATCATCTGCGCCGCCCTCTACCCCTTTGAGCCGGGAGTCCGGCGAGAAACTACCGGTGAGCAGGATCACGGGGATATGGTTGAGGGCCGGCGTTTCCTTGATAATGCGGCATAGCTCAATGCCGGTCATATCCCCCATCACCACATCACTGATGATGAGGTCGGGCAGGTATTTCCTGGCCAGCTCCAGGCCGGCTTCGGCACTGGCGGCTTCGTAGACGGTGAACTGGTCATGGAAGATGCCGGCCACATACTGGCGCATGGCTTCATTATCATCTATCACCAGGACAGACTCCCGGTCGGTGATCACAGATTCCAGGCCCATCTTTTCCGTCACGGCCAGGCGGGTGGCCGGTGCTTCGGGCAGGTCCGCCTCGTTGGCAGCCAGCTCTTCCAGGAATACCGGTTGTTCCGGCTGGGCGGCAGACGCCGGCTGACTTTCCGGCTGCAGCTGGCTGGCTGGCTGTGCCTGACCTTTGGGCAGGGTGATGGTGAAGCTGGTGCCCGCGCCTGGGGCAGATGCAAAACTGATCTGGCCCTGGTGGCGGTCAACAGAGTGTTTCACCAGGTAGAGGCCGATGCCGAATCCGGTGCGGGTGGGGGCCGACTTATCCTTTACCTGGTAGAATTTTTCAAAAAGCCTGCTGGCCGCTTCGGGTGTCAGGCCGATGCCCGTATCAGCAACAATAGCTTCTACTGTATCGGCTTTACCGGTGAGGGTAAAGGTTACGGCGCCGCCATCAGGGGTATACTTGAGTGCGTTGGACAGCAGGTTATAAAATACGATCTCCATTTTTTCCCGGTCGGCCTGGATCTCCAACTCTTCTTCGGCGCTATGGAACTCATAACGGATCTGCCGGGCCTTGGCCTGCTGCACAAAACAGAGGAACACCTCTTTGCAGAGCCGGGTAATATTGATGGGGGCGATATGCAGCTGGTCAGCCTGCTCTTCCGCCTTGCGGAACAACAGCAGCTGATCAATCAGGCTCAGCAGGCGACGGGCATTGCGGTACACCACGTTCAGCTCGCCCTGCTCTGCCGGGGACGACTGCTTTTTCAGCAGGTCCTTGATAGGATTGATGATCAGCGTGAGCGGGGTCCGGAACTCATGTGAGACATGGGTGAAAAAAGCCTGGCGCTTTTCATTGATCTCCTTTTCCTTTTCTGCATCCAGCTGCGCCAGCTGAATAGCATATTGCAGTTGCTGCTGCCGGTTGCGGTAGCGGTACCAGGTATAGATCAGGCTGACCACTGTAACAAAGTAGAACAGGTAGGCCCAGACGGTCCGGTACCAGGGCGGCAGGATGCGGATGGACAGGACCGTTTCCCGCTCATTCCATACCCCTTCCGCATTAGTGCTTTTGACCCGCAGGCGGTAACTGCCTTCAGTGATATTGTTATAGTTGATGGTGCGGCCGGAACCCGTATAGTTCCAGTCCTTATCCCAGCCTTCCAGGTAATAGGCATAACGGATCTTCTCGGAAGAAGTGTATTCCAGCGCCGTAAAAGTGAAAGACAGTACGGCCTGGTCGTACGGAATGCGGAGCGACTGAATAGCGCCGTCCGTAGACTGGTCAATATACGGTTGCAGGTGCGAGAGTCCCCTGTTATTGATATGCATATCCGTGAACAGCACAGGCGGCATATAAGACCGGGGCAGGATATCCCGGGGATTGAAGAGATTGAATCCACCGATACCGCCAAAGACCAGCTGACCGGAATGCAGCTTCAGCGCTGCATTGTAGGAGAACTGGCTGCTTTGCAGGCCATCGCTCTGGTAGAAATTCCGGAATTTACCAGCGGCCGGATCAAAGCGGGAAAGGCCATTAAAAGTGCTGATCCAGAGAATGCCGTCATTGTCTTCCAGGATATTCAGCACGGCATTGTTGCACAGACCATCCGCATCGGAATAGCGTTTGATCAGCTTTTCCTGCTGCCGGTCGAACAGCAGCAGACCGCCGCCTTCCGTGCCGATCCATAAGCGATGATTACTGTCCTCATAGATGGAGCGGATGGGTTTGCCGATATCATAGATACTGTGTTTGCGGTTGCGGGTATCAATACGGATGAGCTGGTAAGAATTGCCGGCCCAGAGATAACCGGCATGGTCCTGCGTGAGGGAGATAAGGTCATTCAGCTGCTGGTCGAACGCTTCAAAGCGCTGCGCAGCGGGATTGAACAGGTATAGTTTGCCGTTACCGAAAGTAGTGGCCCAGAGCCGCTGCTCCCTGTCTTCAAATAGCAGCAGGACATTGCGGTTCTCCTCCCCTGTTTCCTGGTTGATACAACGGAAATGCTCAAAGGTCCCGGCAGACCTGTTGAAACGGTTGATACCACCGCCGAAGGTGGCCAGCCAGGTCTTGTCCTGCTGGTCCTTCAGGATATAACTGACCGAGTTATGGCTCAGGCCGCGGGGGTTACTGGCCTGGCAGCGGTAGTTGATAAAACGGTTGGTATTGCGGTCCCAGATGCTGAAGCCGCCGCCATCCGTACCGATCCAGAGGTCCTTATGGTTATTGTCTTCATAGAAAGAAGCCACAAAATTATTGACCAGACTGTTCTCCTCCCGGCGGGCATGGGTATAGGTCTGGAACCGGCTTTTCTGCCAGTCTACTATATTGACCCCGCCTTTAAGGGTGCCGATCCAGATCCTGTTCTCCTGGTCGGCATGAATAGAGAACACAGATTCGGAAGCCAGGCTATTGGTGTTCTCGCCGGGCTGCAGGTAATTGAGCTGGCCATCGGCAATGTTGAGGATGGCGATGCCGCCGCCGTCCGTACCGATCCAGAGGTGCTGCTGCTGATCAAAGCAAAGACTGACCACGCGGTTGCTGGGCAGGGCGCCATTGGTTTCCGTGAGGTGGCCGGCCAGGGCATTGGAAGCCATAGCGTATTTATACAGGCCGTTGGGCGTACCGATCCAGAGGGTGCCGGTGGAATCCGGCGCCAGGCAGCTGGCGGAGCGGACGGCCTGGTTCACCACGCGGATCTGGTGAGTGGTTTTATCGTAGACGCAGAGACCGGTTTCCAGGATAAAGAGCCAGACCCTTTGCTGGCTGTCGACCGCCAGGGCCTGTACATTATAACCGGTGGTGCTGGCGCCGCCGATTTGCAGCGGCACCTGAGTAGCGGTATCCTGGCCGGGTCCCTGGGTGAGCAGGCCCCAGCCATTGGTGCCAATAAAAACGGCGCCGGCGGTATCGGACTGGATACAGTTCACGTTGGCATTGACCCGGACGGCGCTGTTATAGCCTTCGGGCCGGAACCAGGCGGGATCAAAAGAGTTGAGCAGGGGATTATACGTTACCAGTCCCTGACCGGTCCCCACCCAGAGGCGGTAGGACTGATCTTCATGAATGGCGTAAATATAATTGTGGGGAAGAGAAGCGGTATTGTTGAGCTTGTTGCGGAATACTTTAAAGGTATAGCCATCGTAGCGGTTGAGGCCGTCATAGGTGCCGAACCAGATAAAGCCGTTATGGTCCTGGTAGATACAGCGGACGGAGTTGTTGGACAGTCCCTGGTTAATGCCTACATGGGCCAACACAGGTTTACTGTAATTGTTGGCGGGCTGGCCGGGGGCAATAGCGGGCAGCAGCAGGCACAGGGCAATCAAACGGCATAAGGGCATGTTCATATGCAGCTGGTTTTTACAATCGTTACCGATGTGCGCCGGACGGAATGCCGGAACACGAAACAGTCAATATACAAATGTAACCAAAGGAACAGGAATAGAAATAAAAAAATGTCTTTTTGACAAATAAAAAGCCTGCTGATTCAGTAGACTTCTTTGTTTAAACCTTGTCCCGGTATTGGGACCTATCCTTGCTTACATCAGGAGCTGGTTTGCGGGGAGAGTGTATCGGGTGCAAAGTTACGGAAAGGTGACGCACTATTGTTTTTTGGGGACGAACCAAAGGGACCACCCCAAAAGATAAGTTTGTTGCTGTATAGGTAATGGCTGGGGCGATGTGTTCTTTTGATAGTGACCTTGAAGTATTGAACAAACAGGCTGGTACTCAGTGCGCTGATTGGTTCGTCCCAAAAATTACTTTTCCGCGAGACTGCGGCAGCTGGAAGCCCGGATCCTTAACGCAGTCGGCAGCACCACTTTACTGAAACTGGTGGGCGGCCGCTTGCTTTCAATCTGATTGATCAGCAGCTCAATAGCTGTTTGTCCCATCTCAAAGGCCGGCTGCTCAATAGTGGTCAGGCCCGGCGCAAACAACCCGGCTTCCGTAAAATTACTGAAGCCCGCCAGGGCAATATCCTGAGGGATGGCCAATCCTTTTTTCTGCAACCAGGCAAAACAATGGAGGGTGAGCCTGTCCGAAGCCGCCAGCAATGCATCCGGCGGTTGCGGCAGGGCAAACAGCTCTTCCAGCGCCTGCGTTACTTCTTCCTGGACCATGCCGCCATGCAGACAATATTTAATATAACATTCGGGCGCGGGCAGACCGGCTTTTTGCAGGGCCGACAAATGCCCGTCCAGCCTGGTCCTGGTAATAGACGCATAGGGCGAACTGGTAATATGTGCAATCCGCTGGCATCCCTGCTCAATAAAATGCAACGTGGCCGCCAGCACCCCACCCTCGTTATCCGCTATCACCTGGTGGGTATGCAGATCGTCCGTGACCCGGTCGAAGAACACGATGGGCATGCCCTGCTCCTGCAGTTTTTTGAAATGACTGGTATCCTTGGTCTCGGTGGCAATGGACACCAGCAGCCCGTCTACCGAACGCCAGGCCAGGTTATCGAGGTTACGGATCTCCTGCTCGTAGGATTCCAGGCTCTGCGTGATGATCACAGAATAATTGCGCTGGCAGGCAATACTTTCAATGCCATTCAGCACTTCCGCAAAAAAATGATTGGGAATATTGCAGAGCACTACGCCAATGCAGCGGCTCTTCTGGTTCCGCAGGGCCTGCGCCTGCAAGTTGGGCCGGTATTGGTGCTGCCGGGCGTATTCCTGCACCTTCTGCCGCATGGCGATACTGATATCATGACTGTCCTTCAACGCCCTCGACACCGTGGAGTTGGCGAGACCCAGCGCCCTGGCAATATCTTTAATGGTGATCCCCCGGCTCTTCATGCAGCGATGTTACGATTTTTTTTGCTGGGCTCCTTCCTGCCAGTGGCGGTATGGGAAGGCATGGGATTAGAATTCCCTTATAAAGCCGGTATTACAAATGAATTGACCTAATATTGCAGCTGCATCACGCCCTGACCAGTAACGCAAGAAACCCCCACATAATCCAAAAAGTATCCACGAAGCGATGAATTGACCGCATACCGTTTACTTTAAGGTCTCTTTAAGGTATGCTAACGGATATTCGCCCGGATGGACAGGCAGCAAACCATAATTGTCATTGAAGATGAAGAGATGGTTCAGCAGAGTATGTTGAACAATCTTACGGGGCATGGCTTTGCTGTTTATGCCTATGATTCAGCGGAAAAAGCCTTTGAATCCAGCACCCTGGAGCTGGCGGACGCCGTCATTATGGATATCAGTCTGCCCGGCATGAACGGCTGGGAAGCCACCCAGAAGATCAAAGAGGATGTCCAGGGGCTGCCCGTACTGATGGTAACCGCTTTCAGCGATCTTAACTACCGCATCCAGGGCTTTGAGACCGGCGCCGATGATTATATCATCAAGCCATTCTTCATGGAAGAACTGGTGGCCCGCCTCCGGACCGTGCTGAAACGGTATGAGCTGATACCCGGCAGCAAGAACCTGTACGTGATCGGCGACCTGGAAATTGATACCCGGACCAAAATGGTCACCCGGGCACAGCAGGTCATCAAGCTGAGCGCTACGGAATTCAACCTGCTGGCACTGCTGGCGCTGGAGAATGGCAACCCCATCTCCAAGGAAGAGATCATGAAGAAGGTCTGGAAAGGACGGTACAGTGTGGGCGACAATACCATTGAAGTATATATCAATCTTCTGCGTAATAAGGTAGACAAACCCTTCCCGCAGAAGCTCATTCATACCAAGCCGGGCTTTGGTTATTATCTGGCTGTGAACCTTTAAACCGATTATTCTTATACCACTGTTATCCATGAACAGTTTACGTATACGCTTTGTAACGGGCTTCAGTGCGCTCTTTACGATTGCATTGGCCCTCACGCTGAGTATTGTATACTTTTTGAATGCCAACCTCAGAAAGGAAGAATATTTCAAGCGCCTGAAGAACAAAGCAGACAACAGTTTCCGGTTGCTGGTGACAGTCCCCCAGGTGGACTCCACCCTGCTGCAGATCATTGAACGTAATACCGCCACTACATTGGACGCCGTCAGCGTAACCGTGTATCGCGGTAACCAGGTGATCTATACCAATGGCCCTGCGGACCGTCCCTACCAGGACAGCCTGCTGCCGCTGGCCAGGCAGGAGGGCGACCTGTATACCAGTCACCAGCACAAAGAAGTGGTGGCCCTGTACCGCCGGCACGCACAACAGGATTATACCGTAATTGCCGCCGCCTTTGACAGCTATGGCAAGAACAACCTCTACCTGCTGCGCTGGGTGCTGGCCATTGTCTTTGGCGTAGGCATCCTGCTGGGCTGGATAGCCACCCTGTTCTTTGTACGCAAGATCATCCGGCCGCTGGATGAGCTCAAGGGCGACCTCCAGCTGATCAATTCCGCCAGCCTGCATACCCGCCTCAAAGTAGGCAGCCGCAGCGAGGAAGTTGACAGCCTGGCCGCCAGTTTCAACCAGATGATGGACCGCATTGAGGAAGCTTTTTCGTTGCAGAAAGATTTTGTGCATTACGCTTCCCATGAGTTGCGTACGCCCATCACCGCCCAGATCAGCCTGACGGAGATCGCCCTGGAAAAAGACCTGAGCCCGGAGCAGTCCCACGAAGTATTGCAGCAATTGTACCAGCAACAGCAGCAGCTGGCCACTATCACCCATTCCCTGCTGCTGCTGACAGATAAACAACCGGTGGATGAAACTTATCCGTTGGTCCGACTGGATGAACTGGTCATCCGCGCCGTAGAATTTGTACAAACCCTTTACCCCAGCGCGCGTATTGAAGTGACCCTGGATGTGAGCAGCAGCAATGAAGCCGCCCTGATGATCCGGGCCAATGAGCCCCTGCTGATCATGGCCTTCAACAACCTGCTGAAAAATGCCGTCCAGTATTCAGACAACAACGCAGCCATCGTGATCCTGAAAATAAAACCCGGCTCCCGGGAGGTCATCTTCCGGAATACCGGCGAGATCTTTTCGCCCGACGAGCAGGCCCGCATTTATACTCCCTTCTACCGGGCTTCCAACGCCAGGCGGACCAAGGGCCATGGACTGGGACTGGCGCTGGTGAAACAGATTGCCGATATCCATAAGGCGGAGATCAAATACCAGTATGACGGGTTGAACATATTCAGCTTCTGCTTCACCGACGAGCAGGGAGGCTCCTGCGACTGAAGCCAATAATCCGTACACAAGATTTATAATATATTAATTAAAGTAAGACATGGAAGAGGTGTTCATCAGGGATAAGGCGCTGTACATTAAGTTCAAATACCCGTTCAGTGATATTCCCGCGCTGACCGACAAAAGGCTTTGCATGGTTTGTCACAAGGAATTTGTTGTAGGCGATTATAAGGTTTACCGTGATGCCAAAGGCAATGAAATTGTCCGTTGCGCCAATGCCCCCGAATGCGAGGGCACCGTACTGGACTGGGTAAAACCATGACCCGTTTTTTTTCTGCTCCCGATACCAGGATAAGGCCGTTCAGTATTGAACGGTTTTTTTTTGGGACGAACCGGGGGCAGGGTTTCTGATGTTGTGAGCAAGTTTGGAAAACGAGGCTGGTAGTAATTCTTTGGTGCGTAGAAGAGTTTTTGGGACGAACCAGAGAAAGGCTGCAAACCGTGGTCCAGTGTTTTGGGACGAACCGGGGACAGACCTTTTATTTTTCGAAGGTCTTTGGAATCAGCCGCAGGCTGTATGTTTTTGGACGATGCTGTTCCTTTACTGCGCTTTCAGCAGTTTCGCCAGGATCTTATCGGTAGGCAGGGAAACACTTTCTTCTGAGAACTGTTCAAAGGGAATATAGCGGAAAGCCTCAATGGCGCCGGTCCTGGTGAAGACGTCTTCCAGCTCAGCCACATCGTTGAAAAAAGGCAGCGTGCGCACCGGCAGGATCACCGGCTCAACAGGATGGACCTTGTAATAGATGGCCAGGAACTGGTGGGCGGGGTTGAAAGCACTGGGCTGGTAATAGTCAGTGGTATAAAGATGTTCACCGATGGTTACCTCCAGGTTCATTTCTTCCTGGAACTCCCGCTTCAGGCAATCACGTGTACCCTCGCCAAATTCCAGGCCGCCGCCGGGGAACTTGGTATAGAACTTTCCTTTGATCAGTTCATCCGCTACCAGAACATCCTTATTATCATTCATCAGGATGCCGTATACTCTTACATTGATCATACAAGACAAGATTATTAAAAGATCTTCTTCCGCAGAAAGAACCAGCCGATCACGAGGGAGATGACCAGCGAGAGGAAGACCGGTACATAAAATGCGTATGGGGAATTGGCGTACGGGATGGGCACGTTCATGCCGTAGATGCTGGACACCAGTACCGGCAACGTAAGGACAATGGTGATCACCGCCAGTCTTTTCAGCACCTGGTTCTGGTTATTGGCAATGATGCTGGCAAAAGCATCCAGGGTGCTGCTAAGGATATTGGTATAGATATTGGACATTTCAAGGGCCTGTGAATTGTCCACAATGAGGTCATTCAGGAACTCGCGCTCGTCCTCATTCAGGCCCAGGAAATTGGTGCGTTCCAGTTTCATGAGCAGCATTTCATTGGAGCGGAGGGCGGTAACAAAATACACCAGGCTTTTCTGGATCCGCATCAGCTGCAGCAGTTCTTCGTTACGGTTGGCGGCGTAGAGTTTTTGCTCCAGCACGTTGCGCCGCTGGTTGATCTCCTTCAGGCATTCCATATAGGTCTGGATGATCTTTTCAAAGATCTTCAGCACCATCATTTTCCGATTGTCCGGGTGACGGTTCTGGAATGTGTGCAGGAATTTTTTGATAGCGCCGTTCTCAAAAGAGTTAACGGTGACAATCTGGTTGTGGGTAAGGATGATACAGATCGGGATAGTGATGTAAAAGGCGTCGCTGTCGTTAAAGGAATTGTTTTCCGTAGGCGTTTTGATCACTATCAGCTTCACATTATCGGCCTCCTCGAAGCGGGTCCTTTCATCAATATCAAGGGAGTCGGTCAGGAAGTCGAGTGGCACATCCAGGTCTTCGGACAGCTCGGAAAACTCTTCCTGTTTCAGCGGTGGCAAAATATTCACCCATGCGCCATTGTCCGGCTTTTCGATGGCGACCGTCTGATGATCTATATTCTTGAAATATTGTATCATGCGAGGCGCAAAGGTAATGCCGTTAGTGGAATGGCAAGTTATTTTTTCGTGAATGGCAGGGCCATTTTTACCCAGTTGCCCCAGCGCTTAGCTGCTGTCCGGGGGACCGTTGCGGATTGGGTGGACCTTGCTGTTCAGGCGGGGACCGTCATCCGGCCTTCAAATACCCTTTCGGCGGGACCGCAGAGCCAGACATTCTCATACTCGTCATCATTGATGCGGTCATACTCAACCGTCAACCGGCCGCCTTTGGTGAAGACCGTTACATCGTTAAAGCCTCGTTCATTGTGGTAGCAGACCAGGGCTGCGGCGGTAACGCCGGTACCGCAGGAGTAGGTCTCATCCTCTACCCCACGCTCAAAAGTGCGGACAATGATCTCATCTTCTTTTTTCTGCTCTACGAAGTTGACATTGATCCCTTCTTTGGCAAAGGGCTGGCTGTTGCGGATATCGGTTCCTTTGCGGAACACGTCCATTTCCATGACGTCCGATACCATTTTAACATAGTGGGGGGAGCCGGTATCCAGGACAAAATCACCGTGGAAGTCCTTGATCAGCTTTACGTCCTTCATTTTCAGGGCTACGGTGCCGTCATCATCTATCTCTGCCTCATGATCACCGTCGGCGGCGATAAAGTGGTAGCTGTTCTTTCGGATGCCCTGGTGCCAGGCGAATTTCACCAGGCAGCGGCCGCCATTACCGCACATGGTGCTGGGGCGGCCGTCGGCATTATAATAGATCATTTCAAAATCGTAGCCTTCGCGGGTATTGAGCAGCATGAGTCCGTCTGCACCGATGCCGTAGCGGCGGTCGCAGATGGCGTTTACCTCTTGGGTGGTCAGCTGGGTATAGGAGCCGGAGCGGTTGTCCAGGATCACGAAGTCGTTTCCGGTGCCCTGGTACTTGAAAAACTGTATTTCCATATTATAATAACGCGGGAATAGATTCCAATGTTTTGTGAATAAGTGCTTCTACGGCTTTGCCGCCATCATCCGAGAAATCCTTGCTGACCCTGTTGGCCACAATGGCGGAGAGGGAGAGGCAATGATGCCCGAGGAGTTTACCGAGGCCATAGAGTGCAGCGGTTTCCATCTCAAAGTTAGTGATCCTGTGCTGACCAAAACTAAAATGGGTGAGGCGGTCTACCAGGTGGGGGTTGGCG
Organism: Candidatus Pseudobacter hemicellulosilyticus; assembly: GCA_029202545.1. Taxonomy (GTDB): domain Bacteria; phylum Bacteroidota; class Bacteroidia; order Chitinophagales; family Chitinophagaceae; genus Pseudobacter; species Pseudobacter hemicellulosilyticus. The sequence goes on along the minus strand of CP119311.1, from coordinate 3,582,873 downwards.
AGGCCCAGTCGCAGCACCCGGCCCTGGGGTCCGTAAAAGCCGGGGCAGGTAACGGTGATGCCATGGTGGAAGCCGTCCACAAAATGTTTCATGAGGGAGGCGCTGCAGCTGCTGATATAGGGGGATATCCGGTTATGCAGCTGGGTCTGGGTACTGAAGGACTGGAGGAGCTGGATCTCCTCGTCGTTTTCCTCGTGGCGGTAAAAATTGAGGAGGTTATCGATCCCCAATCCATGGGTAGAGGCCACAAAGCTGTCTACCGGGATATCGGCCTGGAGGGCGCCGGCGGTACCTACCCGGATAATGTTCAGGGGGGTATGTTCCGGCTTGATAGTGCGGGTTTCCAGGTCAATATTGGCCAGGGCGTCCAGCTCGTTGAGTACAATATCTATATTGTCCGGGCCGATGCCGGTGCTGATAACGGACAGTCGCTGCTGCCCTATCCGGCCGGTATGGGTAATGAATTCCCGGTGTTTTTGTTGCACTTCAATAGCGTCAAAATGTCGGCTGATGAGGGCTACCCGGTCGGGATCGCCTACGGTAATGATGGTAGTGGCAAGCTCTTCGGGACGGAGATCAAGGTGGTAAATAGCTCCCCTGTCGTTGATTATCAGTTCAGATTTCTGGATGGTGCCCATAAAAAAGGTTAACTTGTTCTTGGCAAATATCTGATAAATATCCTACTTTTGCACCCCTTACGGTTCCGTGGCCGAGTGGCTAGGCAGAGGTCTGCAAAACCTTTTACAGCAGTTCGAATCTGCTCGGAACCTCTGAGAAAAAAGGATCACAGTGATGTGATCCTTTTTTATTTGATGCAGCTATAGAGATAAGCGTTGATTTCCAGTCTCATATAACAGTCAGGTTCCAGAACGACTTCCTACCTTTATTCATGTATAACATAGTTTATTCCGCTTTACTCGACCATTTACCCGACTAAAATTTTGCCGAAGATGGAACAGGCTTTGTTTTACCCGATTAAGCCGGGTTGTTATCGGCCATGTAAAGACGGATTAAGCAATATCCATATTCAGTATTGCTACACGAGTGAAAAAAAGACCTTGCTGGATACAGAAATTGAGATCCCGTTAAACTGTTGGGATAAAAAAACCTGGTCATTATTGCTGATCTCCCTACAGTCATAGCTTATTTTATTCTCGAAAGTATTTGGGGGCCTAATATTCCGGCAAAGAGAAACGGAATAAATCATCATCAATTTTGGAGCCTGGCGGGCGCTATCATTGCTGGCGGCTTTATTTATTATAAGTATGGCCTAAGCAGGGATAATGTACTGAAGGTTAGCGCTTGGGCTTATGTTTTAGGAAAAAGAACTGGTTTAGCTTTGTTCGACCTTAATAGAAAATGATGCAAAGAGGATACCTGTGAAAACACTTATTGATACCCGGTTTAATAGAATACCAGTTTTTACAGCTTGTCAATATACCGCTGTATCCTGTTCAGCACTTCTTCAAACGGCGGCTGCCCTTTGTAATAGAGTGCCTTCGTGCTTTCATAACGCTTTTGCAGTTTTTCACGGATGGACTTATCATTCAGCAGGAACGCTTCATTTTTATTGACAGGAATTGCAAGATCATCTCCCGGAAATCTTTTTTCCTTATGCGCCAGGTATTCTCCGGAACCAATAAATTCCTGTACCTGCCCATCACCCAGTAGCGAATACACATCATAGTATTGCCGCATGTAGTTGGTTGCCACCTGCCCTGTTTCCATTTCCTTACGAAACTTGGTGGCAATGGTTTGCAGCTTCTCAACAAAGGTGTACCGGTGATCATAACATAAAATATCCACGGCACGGTTATCAATGATGTCAATGCCGAAAGTATTCTTTGCCCTTTCATAAGCCCATGAACTGATAGTAAGAGGCATATTCGGAGCCACATTATCATATCCCGCTTCCAGCAGGATACCTTCTTTCACCCCCTCAACAGGATTCGATTGCTGCTGATAGATGAGGCGGATGCCGCCACTGTTATAGCGGTTCTTATCATCAAAATCCGTATCTCTCTTTACTTCGATGATGCCGGCAATCGTTATTTCGCCGGCAAGTTGATCATAATAATCCTTCTTTTTCTGAATGTTCTTTTCATTTTGATTCTTTGGATTTTCATTGATGCCAAGTTCCGCAGGCGGATTGATATGCATATCAATATCCTCGGAGAACCTGTCGATCAGGCCCAACCCTTTGGAAAGGGATGTCCCGCCTTTAAGCTGAAAAACGTAGCCTTGTTTTTTCAATCCATACAAGCAATGCATGATCCAGTAATCCTTTTCGATCAGTCCCGGCAAAATGCCGCTTTCTTCCCAGAGTATGTTAAGCAGGTTTTGAAATTCGGAATGATCATGTAAATAAATGGCGGCCATTTTTAATCTTTTAACAGGTCAGCAAATTTCTTCTTTGTTCCCACCGTCCCAAAATCATGCACCAGTCGCGCTAATTTTTTCCTGTCCATTTCTTTTGCTTTACGTTTTACATTATCAAACAGCGCAGGCTGATCTTCTTCCAGTTTATTCAGGTTATTAACCAGGTCAACGAGCAAAAACTCTTTTGATAGCTTTTCCGGCACATAAGGCCTGCGCACGAATCGGAAGCTCCGGTTTCCCAGTTTAAAAGTACCGTGGCGCTTATGATTATAGACCCGGCGCTCGTTATAGAGCTGTGTGGTGCCAACGCCGAGGGTATTATAGTCACTGGGAGAAGTAACCACAAAACGATCATCTTTAAGAAACGTATGGATCAGCGCTTTTTCATCTGCAGGTGTTTTACCGAAAACACTTTGCCTGGGTACATAATAAAGCCCGCCGGAAAGTTTTTCCAGTGTTCCATCATGGACCAGTTGCTGCAGGTGCCTGTCAACGGCAGTGGACCATTGTTCCAGGTCAGCGCGGCGGTACACTTCTCCGGGCTTGAGCTGTTTTTTTAGCAGATCCACTTGTTTCATGTCTTAAAAATACGATTAAAACGGCAATTTGCATGAATTTTTAATAAAAATACATGCAACTACCTTTGGATTGACACTAAGTTGATCACGACGGAGGTATACTACGTACGGCTTTTAAGAACAGGATCGGGTATAGCTAGAGAGATCCGCCTAAAAAATCGCCCGCTTGAAGTAGAGAAAAACGCTAACTATTGGGCGGTCAGATCTGAGTGCCGCACGAGACTTGATTAAATAGAAATCCAGTGTCTAACGTGCATCCAACCTATTAAAAATCAACAACTATTATCATTCAGCAGGGTTGAAAAGAGCCAGAATTTTGAATAACTTTATAGCTAATGCAGCATGGATAGTATGGCAATAAAAAAACAGTTTGATTGGGACAACCTTCCCTGGCAGGACTTGCAGAAGCTTTGCCTGCACCTGGCGCAGGATATATTTCCTAATACAAGTTTTGAAGAATACTTAAGCGTTGGTAACCGGCAGGACGGCATCGACCTGATTACAGTTCACCAGCCAGATGAAAAACCAATCACTATTCAGTGTAAAAAAGAACCAAAGCTAACTGTTAGTGATGTTCAAAAGATAATTAACGAGTTTGAAAGTAATCATTTCGTTGGAATTGCGGGAGAATTTATCCTGGCCACCTCCGCAATACTGGACAGTAAGGTCGTATCCTACCTGCAAGATGAGAAAGTTCGGTTGAAGGAAACCTACGCGATTGAACTCCGGTCCTGGGACCGCAGGTACCTGGAAGATCAATTGCGGCGTAACTTTACCTTAGTGGCTTACTACTTCAACGCAGAAACAGCAGAGCAGCAATGTCATGAAAAGTCATCCCTGACTGCGACACTCAAAAGCGAGCCCGTAACTGATTACATTCCCCGGAAAATACACCTAAATCGAACGGACCTATCCCCTGAGCAAAGAAGGTATTTGCCTATAGACACTAAAACAACCACCCTTACCGAGGTAATCAACGCGAGCCGAATGACCACCAAACATATTTGCCTGGTGGCAGATGCGTATCAAGGAAAAAGTTTATTGCTCAGGCAAACAGCCTGGGAACTACAGCAGAAGGTTGAACTCCCTTTTCAGCCACTTTTAATGGAATGCAAGTATCAGGTTATTCAGCCTGTAGAGCTTATGTTGTATGAGTCCTTTGGCCAGTGGAAAAGCATACCAGGTAGGGATCTTGCTATTTTTATTGATGGAATGGATGAGGTACCCGGTGACAAGTTTCAGGATATGTTAGCCTATATCCGTTCCTTTAGTAGATCACATCAGCATATCACGCTGGTTTTTTCCTGCAGGAAAATCTTCTACGAACATTATGAGGTCGGCTCAGTTTTAGGAGATTTTACGACATACGAATTGCATCCGCTGGATGAGGCTGGCATAAAACATCACATTCAAAATAAGCTTCCGGGACATCATAGGAAATTTGAAACATTCATCTCCACTACAGGACTGAATTATTTCCTCTACCATCCCTTTTTCCTAAGTACCTTATTGGAGATCTTTAAAGATAAGCCAGGGAAAATGCCCACCTCCAAAGCAAACGTACTCGAAGTAGCGATAGAAAGATCATTCGACCATCAATGTGCAAGAAGGATCGCAGGTGGGCTATCGGTCAAAGACAAAATGCTGCTGTACAAATCAGCAATACAGCGACTGGCTTTGGCGTTGCAGCTATCCGGCCTGAACGCTTTGGCTTATGAGCACCTGCAAGCTTTGTTTACGTCGGAAGAAATAGAGTTACTGAAAGTGAATACCCTGATTACCAAATACCAGGAATTCTGGGGGTTTACCAATGCCCTTTTCCAGGAACATCTGGCAGCACTGCAATTGATGGATATGCCCTACGATACAATCATCAGTTTTATCAGCGTTGGCAATTCGATCAAAAAGGTTAAGACCAAGTGGATAGAAACAACGTCTTCTTTGTTATCCTTAATGGATGAGAAAAGTAGCATTTACAATAAATTGCTTGAGTTTGTTGAATCAGACAATATAGAACTCCTCTTCACTACAGAGAAATCAAAATTTACCAATACTCAAAGACTTTCTTTACTGAAAAAGCTCTTCAACCGGCTAATTAACAAGAATCTGCGACCTATATTGATTTATGAAGACAAGATCGCACAATTTATCCAGGGCGATGATCAGGCTGTAGCGTTCCTTATCGAAACCGCTTTTGACAAGCATATACCGTCTATAGCCAAACAGACAGCGATTAGAGTTTTACAAAGATTAAATGGTTTAGGCAGGCATCGGGAATCTTTTTTTAACCAGGCTATGATAACGGTGGCGAACACCAATGAGTGGAACCTGGCATTTAACCTGATAGAGGTACTGACAGAAAACAAAATGGGCACCCACTCGACAGTTGCAACGCTTTTAAGCCGGAAGGAATTCTGCATGATCCATTCTTACCGAACCGCGATCTACCAGTACCTCGTGATCATGGGATGGGTGGATGAGTATTATGACTTTGGACTTGAAGGCATCACCAATATTGTAGTGGCCAATGACGAAATTCATCACGCGGGCTCAGAATTCTGGTGGGAGGAATTTTTACTGGCAACTAAAAAACCGTTCAATCTAAAGCGATTACTGTATGAAATGAGGAAAGACATCTGGAAGAGGTGCGAAGAGCAGCGGAGCGTTTCTATACTACAACTGAACCGAAAAATAGCTGATAAAGCTATTGCTATGTTCCCGTCAGATCCGACAATTGCACTGGCGGTAACGGCACTCTGCAGAAATATAGACCGAAAATACAAGGAAGACTCGTATATCGTTTGGAATGATTTCTTCACTCAAACAAATAGCCACGACTTAGCTGTAAGAGCCAGTATTGATCGCCTGTTTACCGAAGCTGGCTGGTTTATGTCAAGAATGGTAAGGGCGTCTTCCTTCGATTACCTTATGACAGAATGGGAGTATCGCGAAGAGAGTTCCTTAAAAACATTGCGTATCTGGCTCAACCAATTGCGGAATAAACAAATACCGGAAGCCACCCAATTTCATGATTTACTGATCGATGCCACAGAAGGAACTCTCTTTGCCGATGTAAGTAATGTACTTGATGATAACGAAAAGACTGATCAAATTAAAAGAACCAACGACCTTTTGTATATAAGGGATCAGCAAATGTTCAAAAATGCAGTTGAGGCTTTTTTTAAGGCCTTTGGCAATACTGAAATAGAAGAGCAGGTGTTGCATGTTCACATGGACGGCAATCTGCACCGAAGGAATGCCGATTCCAATTTTGTTTATTATTTCCTGCTTCGTTGGGTACCCCAAAAAGACGGTATTATCAGTTTTTCAAAAGCGATAGAAGTAATTGAGAATGCTGAAATTTTTGAACAATTCAGAGCTGCTGAGATCCTACACTATCCATTTATCGGAACACCAGAGGAGGATGTATTAATTGGATATGCCCGTGATTATTTTTCCAGGCACCTATCTATACTGAATTTTGAAAATGCTTACACCGACGCAACCTACCGCCCCTTGCATGTTTTTATTGGAGAGCTGTTTGAAAGGTTTGAATTTAATGCACCTGCTGAACAACTTATGGAATTAGTATGGCTGGATGCAAGTGGGGTACGAGGGTTTGCTAACAATAAACAAAACAATACAATCTCCATTTCAGAGAAGATTCTGAATAAATTTTCGCCGGCTGAAAAAATCAAATTTGAACAAAAAATAATAAGCAATCTAAAAACAGGGATAAAAGCAGCCGGCGTATTGGGAACGCACTTGCAATTATGTAAATTATTTAATTTGGAAGAAGCTTTGGATATTATCCTTGACCTGCTATACAAGAATCCGGGAGTAAATATTTCCCCCACAGACCTACTTGAAATTCATCAGGCACTCGGAGGATCATTATCTGTTTTGGTTACTTATTTTGAGCAAATGGACAATTACGACTATGATTACTTCAAGTTTGCCCAGACACTGATTGAGGAATATCCAACTGAAGTACACCAGTCAATGAAAAAATGCCTGGAAACTCCCCAGGTGGATGTACAATGGAAAGTGAAAGCAGCCCGGTACTGTTGCATTCTGGGTGATTTTGGAGGATTTGAGTTCCTGGTGCAAAGAATAGAGGAGAATCTGATCGCACCCTATTCTATTCAGTCATTCTCTAACCTTCACCTGATCGATACTTCACAAGCACTCAGCAGGCTACAATCACTTTCCTATCTATTGCTTTCTCCACATAAAAAATCTCATTTTTCTGAATCGCCCAAACTATTGATAATAGAATGGCTAACCCTTTTCGCCATGAAAGGGGAAGCCGATCTCTATCAGGTAATCAGATTTTATGACCAAGCTTTTGAAGAGTTGAACGCGGAGCACATCAATGCGCACGATCTTTTCTGGTACCAGGAAATGGTGATCGAAAAATTCAGAGACAGTGATAAGACAGTCTACCCTTTATCAAAGGTGAAACAGATACTTCAGGAAACTTTTGATTGAACTATAGCACACTTTATCCCCGTCTGGAAACAAATTCCCCTCTCTCACCATTCCACACAATCTTTTCCACATGCCACCTGGTAAGCAGACCAAAGGATGACCGCGGCTTTTCCAGCTTCTGCGCAATAACCGCATGTTCCCCATCCGTGCGCACCGTCACCATACCATACGTTGAACCTACCCTTTGCTTTTTCTTATCCGAAGCCCGCTCCAGATCAATCTCAATGAACTCCGGGATCGACCGCCCCAACTCCGTGCTGAAGATCAGCGGCCGGTTACCCCTTCCATACTTGCCGATGGCGCCCAGCGTTTCCGGTCTTGGGTGAAAATGCGGTTCCTCGTCTCCGCTTGAGATGATAGTTGCAATCGGATTAATGGCCTGTAACAATTCATTGGTAATATCACTGCTCCCATGGTGACAGGACTTGGCTATTTCAGACTGGAATTACGCAGGAACCGGTAGATTTTTTCTTTATCCCCAGCATCGATGATAAAGTGTTCATCTTCCGGGGTGGCCAGGTGACATCCGTCCCCCTGCAGCTGAAGCTTTCAATACCCAAATACCATGATTTATCAGTAAAAAAGAATATACCACGCTAAATATTGCAGAAAATCGCGAATTTGTAAACATGATAAGATGACAGCATATATGCTTTTATCTTCCACTGGACCTTCCTGAAAATTCACCTGGCAAGTGCTTACCGGATAAAATTCATTGCCACTTATCCCATAATTAACTTTTATTCTGAAAAGAGTTCTTAATCGCTATTAGCACGCGGTCGGGACTTTAACATTGCGGCTTATGATTAGTGCAGTTCTACCACAAAAAGAAGCGGAGCGCCTTGCCGAGCTATACAGCTTAAATCTGCTGGATACTGAATCTGAGCAGGATTTTACCGACGTTGTTGAACTGGCATCCTTTATCTGCCAGACACCCATTTCCCTGATCAGTCTTATTGATAAGGATCGCCAATGGTTTAAAGCCGCCAAAGGCCTGAATGCAACAGAAACGCCCCGAAGTATCGCTCTTTGCGCTCATACTATTCTTTCCTCAAAGCCATTAATTGTTACAGATGTCACCAGTGATAAAAGGTTCCTGGATAATCCCCTTGTTCAGGAAGAGCCCTCAATCAGGTTCTATGCCGGGTTTCCGCTGATCAGCAAAGCAGGCAATAATTTAGGCAGCCTTTGTGTAATTGACAACAAGCCCAGGCAATTAGACGATCATCAACTTAATGCCTTAGCTGTTTTATCCAAACAGGTCATCAAGTTGATGGAAGAACGTAGGACAAGTGAATTACTTCGTGAGATCAGCCAACTAGAGCTTAAGCAAAGTGCGGGCCTGAAGCAATTGATCGATACGCAAAGAAGGATCATGTCCATCCTGGGCCATGACACCCGCGCCCCATTGCACGCTATCAACAGGTTAATAAAACAGGTATCACTTGGAACAGTTTCCGCTACGGAAATAACACCCTATTTTGAATTGATTGGCAACCAGCTCGACGCCACGATCATTCTGCTTGACAATCTCGTGGCCTGGGGAAAAACGCATGTGGCTCCCGGTACTCATTCAGCAGATAGATTTATGGTCCAAAGGGTGGTGGATGAATCCATTGAACTATTAAGCGAAGCTGCGATCAATAAGAATATTACACTCATCAACAAGGTGAAGGAAACCATTTTCATGTTTACGAGCCGTCAGATCGTTGGGTTTACCCTGAGAAATCTTATCAGCAATGCAATTAAGTTTTCTGATCATGGGACAGTAACTATCACGGCTGTACCACGCGATGCATACATAGCCATCACCGTAACAGATACCGGCATAGGCATGACAGCAAGCCAGGTGAAAGCCTACAAAAACAATCAGGCTGTATCGTCTTCAGGCACCAGCCATGAATCCGGCTCAGGACTTGGCGTAGTACTTATCCATGAATTTTTGCAGCAGCACGGCGGCCGTATGGAGGTTGATAGTGTTTTAGGTGAAGGCACATCCATCACCGTTTATTTTCAGGCACAGAAACCCTAAGCTAGATCAAGGGGCCTGGCTATTGTCCTGTCTCCGCCGGCTTCTTTTTATAAGCTGCACTGCGTATCCGGCTCAGGGTCTCCAGGGTCATGCCCAGGAAAGAGGCCACGTAGGTAAGCGCGATCCTGTTGATCATTTCAGGGCGGGTGTTGAGCAGGTGCTGGTATTTTTTCTTTGCATTGGGGATGCGGGTCAGGTAAGCCCTTTCTTCCGAGGCTACATAACTGGCTTCCAGGAATTTCCGGCCCAGAATATTGGCTTCATTGAAGTGCTCGTATAAATAGTCGAGGTGCTCGTAGGAGAACAGGCTCAGCTCGCAGGGCTCCAGGGTCTGCAGCGTCTCCAGGGAAGGCGCCCGGTAACAAAGCCCCCGGATGGAAGTGGAGATCTCCCCTTCCACATCTACCCAGGTTGTGATCTCTTTGCCGCTTTCTTTGAGAAAAGAGCGGATTACCCCCAGGTGAATATAATACAGGTACTGGCAATGCTCACCCGACTTTACCAGGATAGTATTCTTGGGGACCTTTACGGTCTCCACCTGCTGCCGGATATAGTCCATGGCAGGTGCTGATAAAGGATGGATAGCATTCAGAAAATCCTCCAATAAAGGAGTCTGGCTGTTAGTTTTGCGGAGAGCCATAGCTTGGGTTTAGGAATACAATAATACAGGATAATTTGCTGGTGGCAGCGATTCCCTTTGGTTCGTCCCAAAAACTTCTTCTCTGGCCCCGATCCGGCGCAAAGGCGGCAGCACCCGGCGGTTCAGCATAGTCAACGTATCTTTAAACAAAAGCCTGCTTACAGGGTGTAAGCAGGCTTTTGTTTAAATAAGCTGTGCTTTTAATCTACAATGATATTGAAACCATTCAGCCTTCCACTTTCTTTCAGGTGAAACAATTCTTTGGTTTCACCGGTAGCAGGGTTGTATTTATTCACCCCTGAATAACTTTCTGTGGTATTGTTAGACAGGAAATAGATCTCTCCATTATGCAGGAAAGGGTTTTGCGTACCATAGAAGGCGTCAGCCGGCATATCCAGGCGTTTTGCCTTTTTAGTGGTAGCATCAATTTCATTCCAGAACCAGATATCACTGCGATAGGTAACGCCATGCTGTCCGCCGCCGTAGTAAGAAGTAGGCCTGGAAGGAATAGTGGTATAGATCTTACCATCATAGGCAAAGAGCCTGTTAAATTCTGCCGGGAACTGGTAACTTTTGATATCTATTGAAAAATCCGCATCAAAGGTGGTTGCTCCTTTTTTGATACGCAGGATCTTGGAAGAAGCATCTGTTGGCTGGGTTTTCATATCCGCAACGGTGGCGAAATAGAGGTCCTGGGTCTTTTCGTCGAGGCTCACCAATACGTGATCAATAAACACGCCCAGATTGGTGGTTCCGGCAAATTTAGTAACGTTCAGGATCTTGTTCTGGGTCAGGTCGTACACGGCAATGGCCACCTCTTTTACAGCAGGTGTTACCTGCCAGTTAGTGCCTACTTTGGTGCCGAGCAGCAGGTCTACATAGAGCTTATCATCACGTTTGGCAATGATCAGCTGACCAGCAGACTCGTTAGGCAGGCCTTCCGACAGGGAGCTGAAATCGATCTCACCGGTCCGCTCCATTGTTGTTGGATTGAATTTCTGCACTTTCAGGCCGCCCCTGACATCATCCCAGTAATAACCTTCTGTGGCGCTTACTGCCAGGTAATTGGAAATATAGGCAGTTGACAGCGATGGCAGAAATTTGTCTTCTACCACTTTACCGGAAGCGTCTAAACTCATCTTCAGTAAGCCCTGCGCATTGGAGGCGCTGTTAACCTTATAAAGGTTTTTACCCAATGTTCTGCCACCCATTACACTGCTCAATTGAAAGAAGGGTAAACCGGCCAGGTTAAGCTCTTTGGCTTTATTGTCTTTCAACGCAAAGATACCGCCGCTCCAACCGGAATTGGCAGCGTAAACAACCCATGTTTCATTCTTGGGGAATTCATTGTTTTCTTCTTCCTTAGGAGGGGTGTCATTGTCCTTGCTGCAGGATGCGAGGATCATGGACGCTGCAATACTGACAGCAAACGAACGAAATAAACCGCTACTTTTCATACTATTTTATGTTTTGATTTAAGAACTGGAATACGAATTTGAGATGGAACGATCGTCCAGGTTTTTGAATATTGAAATTGTCGTACAGTTTTACATTGCTCAGGTTCCGGCACTCGGCAGACAGGGACAACCGCTTATTGGGGAAATGATAGTACAACCCGACATTGTGTGAGAACTGCCCTACCCTGCTGTCATTGGGAATAAGCATGGAGGTCTGTACCTTTTCAATGGGGCCAAACAAAGTGGGTTCCGCCTGTTTGGGAATGGCGTACAGGAAAAACCGGTGCGTATAATGCGCATTCCAGTTCAGCTCTACGCGATCGTTCTTTGACAGCAGGCTGTTGAACTCTTTGCGCAGCCAGGTATTACCAAATAAATAGGGAACATTGGGAATACGTGAGCCTTCCAGGAAGCGGAACATGGATTCTTCAATATCTACCCGCCGGATGTCCTGGTAAGTAACATTAAAGCCAAGGTCAAACAATTTGTAGGGGGTATAATTTGCTTCTACTTCAAATCCTTTTATTTCCGACCGCTCATAGTTGATATACCTGTTGAAAGGGATATCCAGCTGCAGGAAGATGATATCTTTTACTTTCCTGTAAAAAAGCCCGGCAGAAAGGGTCAGTGTATGCTTTTCGCTTTCCAGCGTATATTGCCCGTTGAGGTTGACATTGTGGCTCTTCTCCGGTTTAAGACTCATATTCTCTTTGGTCATGAGCCCGTCACCGAATATTTCATTTTCGTCCGGCAGCCTGTTGGCATATTCATAGGACAGCTTTGCCATAAACTGCTCATTGTTCCAGCGCAGGCCGGCCAGGTAACCGGGCTGGTTATTGGAGACGGAGGACTGCCAGCCCAGTCCGAAATTATCCGTGGTATATCCCTTTGTATAAAAATAATAATGCTTCAGGGCGATAATGCTTTCCACCCTTTTATTGAACCATTCCGAGCGCAGGCCCAGGCCAATATTGCTTTTCCGGTAAACCGCAGGCACAGTGAGTACATCAATCTTCTCCACTGCAGTAATAGCTCCCAGCGGATCACTGCCCTTCCTGTCCTGCTGATAATATAACCCGCTAAGATCAAGGACATGATCCGGGCTCAACCTGTACGATAGGTTCAACCGCGATGAAAAGAACTTATAATCTATTTGCTGAAGGTTGCCAAGGTTGATCTCCCCCGGACGCAAGCCGGTCCCGAGAAGCTGACCGTCCCATCCATATCTTACAGTGGAAGTATCCGTGAATTTTGTATTGAACAGGCTGTAGACGGCCAGGACGTTGACTTTCAGCCTGTTTTTCAGGAACGACTTCCTGTAATTGAGCAGCCCGGTAATATTCTGCTCTTTTGAATGCGGCCCGCCGTACACTTTATCCATAATGCCGTCATGCTGTATCTCCTTGTAAAAGGAAGACGCTACGAGCGTGAACCGCAGATCGTCCACCCATTTCCGGTTACGGATCCCTGCAAAAGCCTCTGCATAATAGGTCCGGACAGCATCGTGGAAACGCGGCAGGTCTTTAAATATCCTTACACCGGTCCCTTCGGCATACACCGGGACGTTCACTTTATAATCGTTGTCCGAGTAATTGAAAGAACTGTTGGCGCCGATATACCATTTCCGGTCTTTACTATGCCATAATCCATTCCCGGTGATCCGGTGTGTATTGAAGGAGGCTACTTCATAAGACAGCTCCAGCGTTTTTTTACTTTCCTGCCGGGATACCAGGTTAATGCCGCCACCGAGCGCATCTGAAGCCAGGTAGAGGGGCATTACCCCTTTATAGATCTCAACCCGTTCAAGCATATTCAATGGAATAGTGCCCAGGCTGAACCCATGACCAAACAATTCAACAGGTATGCCGTCCTTAAAGATCCGGACCGCTTTCCCCTGCAATCCACCCAAATTAACCTGTACGGGAGCGCCTATATTTCCATCGGTACGCAAGATGATCCCGGATGCCCTGTTCAGCACCTCACTTACATCCCCGCCTTTATTATACTCTTTTTGCAGGTCTATCGCCTGAACGGAGAATGGGGATATATCCATCAGCTGCTTTGCCGTTCTGGAATATACGCTTACTTCTTCCAGTTGGGCCGCCCTGTTCCATTTCCCGTTTATGACAAACCTGAACTGTTGCAGGCTATCGCAGTGTATTGTGATCGTGGTATCCAATACCAGGATACCTTCTTCGTAAAACATAAAGGTGTGTGGACCATTGGCCAGTTCTACTGAAAGGATGCCCTGCCTGTCCGTGTATCCGTAAAGTTTCGCGGCCCTGTTTTTCACTGCTATCCCTTCCCTTGTATTTCCCTTTTCATCCACTACCGTCAATTGCACCGGGCAACCAATGATTACTGTTGAAAGGGCTAATGAAAGGGAAAGTAGAAATAATTTAATCATATCGAAGGATGCTTTTCCAGGTAGATACCCTTGCCTGCCGTGTGAGATCAGTGCCTTTTTTTGTGTATTTTTGAGCTACAATTCCACATAGGTTTGAGTCGGCAAAGATTGCAAAAACATGAGTAGTTGTTGGTTACGAGAACAGGAACATTACTTATGAATATGGAAGTGTTTATTATGAATATGGAAGCGAAACTATGGCGTACAAACTGTTAGGAACTGATTTTGAAGACTTTCCCACTTACGAAAAAGGGAACAGGCACTTTATTAAAACGCCTAAGGGACTGCTTAGCTTTGAGCAGCAGCGTCTCCGGGAAGACTTGTATATATTTCAGTCGCACTATCAAATGAGTGACGACGTCAGTATTTCTGGCAAAGGCGAACAATCCTTACTGGAGATCCGGCTCAACCTGTCTGCCGCCGATATTCATTTCAACAGCCAATCCAGGCAACAGGTAGCCAAAGCAGCATATGGGAATATCGCCTTCCTGGCAGCTGAGGACAACCAGGCCGATATTCATTTCCGGAAAAACACCTCGTACAAGACATTTGATGTCCATATTCCACTGACGCTATTGGATAAATACGCCGGCGAATCGGAACTACTGGATGCCTTTCTCAACAATATCCACCAGGGCAGGAGCAGTATGCTGGCCAATGAAGGAGTGCCTATAGATGGCGAGCTGCTAAAAACCATTCACGATATCCGGCATTGTAAGTTTGAAGGGCTCACCCGCAGGATCTTTGTAGAATCCAAGGTCTATGAATTAATAGCACTGCTGCACCAGGGATTAAGTACAATCCCAAGAGTTAAATTAAGTAAACCGGACCTGGACAGTATCCACCAGGCAGCTTACCTGATCAAAGAGAACCTGGGAAAACCTTTAACGATACTGGACCTGGCCAAGCAGGTTGGCATCAACCAGACAAAGCTGAAAGAAGGATTTAAGGAGGTATTCGGCAATACGATATTCGGCTACCTGCAGCAGATCCGGATGAACGAAGCAAGGGCTTACCTGCTCAATACAGACCTGTCCATACTGCAGATCAGCAACCTGGTAGGGTACCAGCACATGTCCAATTTCAGTGCTGCATTCAAAAATATCTACGGTATTTCTCCGCTGAAGATCAGGGGATATTAGGACGAACCAAAACGAGCCCCCGATCCGTTCCGGCAATCGCCAGGCCTATTCCTGCATCAACTGATCCTTAAATAAGAACAGGCTGTACTGATCTCATTCAGTACAGCCTGTTCTGTTTATTAGCTGTAAATACAATTAGCTGTTACCAGAAAGCGGTATACAAGGCTACCAGCAGACCAATGATGATCAGGGCGCCCACAGCAAAGCCGGTAGAGGTCCTGAACATTTTGGGGTCAATTTCCAGGCCGTTGGTCTTAACGCCTTTCTTATGTTCAACCATGCTGATAATATACATACCCAGCATACAAAGGATGAAAACAATGGCCATCCGGTCCAGGAAGGGGATCTCGAACACACCTTTTGCATTTTCCACAGCAAAGCCGATGGGATGCAGGAATTCAAGATTCACCAGGCCCGGCAGGAATTTGAGGATGACGGAGAAGAGAAAACCACCAATGGTAGCGAACAGCGCCGCATTGGAAGTGCTTTTCTTCCAGAAGAAGCCGAGCAGGAACATGGCGAAGATACCGGGGGATACAAAACCAGTGTATTCCTGGATATACTGGAACCCTTGCTTGCCTTCACCCATCAGCATATCGCCCAGACCCAGGGTCAGCAGGATACCCATGAGGGTAGAAATAACGATAGCCCATTTCCCGATGCTGACCAGCTTAGCTTCACTGGCTTCGCTATTGTACACCTTTTTATAGATATCCAGCGTGAAAATGGTGCTGATACTGTTCACTTTGGCGGCCAGGGAAGCAATCACCGTAGCGGCAAAGGCCGCAACCGTAACCCCTTTAACACCACCGGGCAGCAGTTTCAGCAGCGCCGGGTAAGCTTTGTTACTATCGGCAATCACCTGTCCGTCCTTGGAGATATTCATCAGGGAACTGTCGATCATGTTATGGGTGTACAGGTAATAGATGGCAATACCAGGGATAACGATGATGACCGGCATCAGCATTTTCAGGAAGGCGGCAAACAGGATACCTTTCCTGGCCACAGGCAGGCTGGCGCCGAGAGCGCGCTGGGTGATATACTGGTTACAGCCCCAATAGTTCAGGTTGGCGATCCAGAGACCACCTACCAGCACACTGATACCCGGAAGGTCAGCATAGAAGGGGCTTTCCTTATCAAAGATCATGTGGAAATGGTCGGTTGCTTCCGTACGCAGGATAGAAAACCCTTTGATCATGCCCCCGTCTTCCCCACCGATCATGTTGAGGGAGATGTACAGGGCGATGAAGCCGCTCACTACCAGGAAGAATACCTGTATGGCGGACGTGTAGCCCACTACCTTCATACCGCCCAGGGCGATAAATATGGAGAAGATGGCCAGAATGAATACGCAAAGGGTAAAATCCCAGCCCGTAATACCAGAAATGGCCACAGCGCCTAAGTACAGGATAGACAGCAGGTTAACCACAATATACAACAGCAGCCAGAAGACCGCCATGATCAGCGCTACCTTGCTGTTATAGCGCTGGTGCAGGAATTGCGGCATGGTAAAGATCTTGTTCTTCAGGTACACAGGCATGAAGAACACCGCCACGATGATGAGGGTCAGGGCTGCCATCCATTCGTAGGAGGAGATGGCCAGACCGAGTTGAAAACCTGAGCCGGTCATACCGGTCATTTGCTCGGCCGAGATATTCGATGCGATCAGCGATGCACCGATAGCCCACCAGCTGAGCGAGCCTTCTGCCAGGAAGAAATCAGCAGAACTGGCCTCCGCCTGCTTCTTGCGTCTGTAGATCCAGACTCCATACAGGCCCACCAGCAGGAAGTAGAGGAGGACTATGATCCAGTCAAATTGTAACATGGTTTGAATCGTTTTTACTTTTAATGGGTAATTCCCGCAAATTTATCCTCCAAAGATGAATTACAAAATCTTTCTCGCACTTGATTATGGTCAGTTCCCCAACTAATTATTCCGCGTTGCGGTATAATTACACCTTAAAGGCTGGCTATCCAGCGGTTACGGGCGCCAATCCAGGTTCCCTGGTTTCTTTGGTTTACCAGGCCTGCCCCACCCTGTATGGTACCCCCTTACCACCAACGCAGCCCCCGACAGTAACCACCTGTACGGCAAAAAAGCCCCGTCAGCGGTTAGCTTCCTGGCTTAACAGGGGCGCCTGTTTTTCAAAATCGAAGAGTGTCAGCTTCCTTAGCAGGTAGTAGCCGTCCCAGAAATCCCTCAGGGCATTGATATAGTTCCGCTGGCTATTGTCCTTTTCCGACTGGGCCAGGCTCAGGTCCGTCACCGTTAACTTACCCAGCTGGTAGAGCCCATGGGCAATGGTATACCGGCGTTGCGCCACAGCTGCGGTCTTTTGGGCCAGCGTGATATTTGCCCCCAGCAGCTCTATATTTTTGATCAGGGTGGTGATGGCCTGGTTAATATTGACCTCATCAAACTCGTTGGTGGTCTCCGCCAGCTTTTCCATCGCTTTGGCGGTATTGTACCGGGCATTCCTGCGCCCCCAGTCCAGGATAGGGATATTAAAGCCAATGCTGAACCTTTGCTGGTTGTTGGGGTTCTGGTATACGTCCCCCACCTGACCGCCAATATTATTAAGGCCATAGCTGGCCACCAGGCTGACCTGCTGTTTGGCAGCCTTTGCAACGGCTACATCCCTTTGCGCTTCTTTCAGTTTCCTTTGAAAGGCTATGAACTCAGGCCTGTTCTTTTTGGCATAGCTGAGAGCGTCCGGCAGACTGATGTTCAAAACAGGAATATATTCAGGTTCCTTCAGGATCAGCTCCCCCTCTTCCTGGCAACCGATATAGGTTTTCAGGTTCAGCTGGGCAATGGTATAATCATAGGTAGCTCTGTCCAGCTCCTGTTTACTCTTCAGGCTCTGCAATTCCAGCTGCAGTAATTTATCCTCCGTAGTAGTGCCGAGGTCGATCCGCTTCTTTTCAATGGCGTAATTCTCCTTCGTGATCAGCAGGTTGCTTTGCGCAATATCAATATTGCTCTGGGCGGTCAGTACAATAAAATACAAGCTGGTAACCTGCTGGGCGATATTCTCCTTTTCAGCGACAAACTGCCTTTTAGCCTCCTCATATTTCATGGGTTCTATGAGCCTGTTCCATTTTAATGTATTGACCGCAAACAAGGGTTGGTTGAACTGCAGGTACACCGGCGTGCCATTGTATTGCTTTCTTTTGGCCTCAAAATCATCAAAGCGGGCAAGGTCTGTATTCAGGGAAATGGTTCCTCCCGTAAACGGCAGCTGCTGGCTGATCCCAAAACCGATGGAGCTATTGTTCTGCCGGATATGCTGGTAAGTAATGGAACCGTCCGGCTGCCGCACCGCATAGTATTCCTTATTGTATACGGGCGCATTGCCATAGAATGATACCTGCGGCCTGAAATCACTTTTGTAGGTCAGGAACTGGTAATAGCTGACCTCCTGCTGTGTTGCCACCAGCTTTGCGCTATACGAGCAGGACCGGGCTTTTTCTATTATGTCCTGTAAGGAGTACGCCGGCTGCTGCCGGGCCAGCCCGGTCCTGGCAATCAATAATATCGCACAACACAGGAGAGGCAGACGACTGGGCATAGTTCATATATTTAGCGGGTATGGCTGCGTTTTATTTTCAGTTTAGTTACATACCAGTAGGCCAGCGGGATGAACCAGGTGGTAAAAAAGGTGCCGATGGTCAATCCCCCGATAATGACAATGGCCAGCGGTTTTTGGAGATCATTGCCAATGCCCGAAACAAATAATACCGGGACCAGGGCAATGCTGGTGGTCAGGGACACCATCAGCAAGGGTTTCAGGCAGGTATCCCCTGCTTCATGTATCATTTTTTCCAGCAGGCGGTCATCGTGCAACAGGCCCTGTTCAAAGTATTTTTTCTCCAGCCTGTTCAGGGTTTCAATTTTCAGGATAGGATCGTCCACGATCAATCCCAGGATCACAATAAAGCCGATGGCCGCCATTACATCCAGCGTCCCGCCTGTAAGCCATAACAGCAACATGCCACCTGTAATGCCAAGCGGTATGGTCAGCATAACAATAACCGGCTGTACCAGGCTTTCATACTGGATGGCCAGGATAAAATACAGGAGCAGCAATACAAGTAGCAGGATGAACCAGAGCTGTTGCAACTGCTCCTGGTCGCTATAATAACTGCCGGCAAAACTGACGGAGAAGCCCTGCTCCATTGCCAACCGGCTGATGGCCTGTTCCAGTTCAGGGATATGCTTTACCTGCCGGTCAAATACAATTGCCCGGTAGGGGCCCGACCTATCCGCCGTAATAAATTTTGTCTGCTGATCATTGACCAGTGCAACAAACTGGTGCAACGCGTAGCGATTGCCATTCCTCCCCTTCACCGCTGTCATCAGCCTGGCTTCAACAGTTGTACTGGCGGAGACCAGCCGGACAGTCTGAATAGCTCCATACCTTTTTATCTGGGAAATAGTATACACGCCAAACTGCTGCTGCAATACTTCCTCTATTGCTTTGCGTGTAACGCCATAGGTATTCATCTTATCATAGTCCAGCAGCACCGTAACACTTTGTTCCCGGACAAAACCCTCCCCGGGCACAAAACCAGTATCCGGCAGCTGCTGCAATGACCCCGTTAACTGATCCCAATGACCGGGGTGGTCTCCCCCGGTTGCCAGCGGCTTAAACCTGGCCTCAAAATAAGCGTCCTCCTTACTGAACAACTGCGTAAAAGCATTGGGCGCATCAATGATCCTGATACCAGCCAGAGGATATCTTTCCCGCAGCCATTTCCGGATGGCGGCATCTGTGGCTACTTTCTGCCGCTCCTGTTCACAGGCTATATATATTTCCGCTTTCTGAATGGTATTGTTTCCCTGTTGCAGCAGGAACTGTTTGATGCCAATATCTGCTTCCACTTCCTGGTAAACAGCAGGAATGCCAGACAGCAGTTCTTTTACCCTGCGCAGGTTCTCCCGCGCATCAATAGGATCATTCCAGTCCAACAGGACCAGGCTTTCCTTTTTTTCTATTTCAGGTAAAGCGCTTACCGGGATACGGGCAGCCAGCCAGATACCTGCCGGCATGATCAGCAGGGTCGCCAGGAAATAAAGCAGCTTCCGACGAAGGATATGGCCAATCATCCGGTGGTAGCCTTTTGCCACCCAGGCATACAATCTTGTATCCTTTTTCAGCTTATCTGGATGTGTTGTCAGGAATATCCTGTACAGCAGCGGCGCCAGCACAAACGCAACCAGCAGGGATACGCAGAGACAGATGGTAAGCCCTATTGCCTGATCAAAGACCAGCAGACCGGCAATGCCGCTCAACAGGATCAATGGAGCATATACGGCAATAGTGGTCAGCACCTGGCTGATCACCGGGGCTATCACTTCATTGGTTCCCTGAACGCTGCATTCCAGCATATCCAGCCCCTGCGATCGTTTCCTGGTGATATTATCTATGACAACAATAGAATTATCAATGACCATCCCCACGCCGAGTGCAAGACCGGAGAGTGAAATAATGTTAAAGGATATATCAAAAAGGTAAAAGAAGAGGAATGTAATAATTAAGGACAGTGGAATGCTGATGCTCATCAGGCTGGGAGAAGCCCAGTTACCTAAAAAAAGGAACAACAACAAAGCGGTGAAGATACCGCCATAAATAAGGTCCTGCTCCAGGTTGCTGATACCGGCATCCAGTAAAAAGGTCTGATCCTGGCTAAGTGCAAATGCCACCTGCGGATAATCCCTGGCAAACTGGTCAACGGCCTCGCGGATACGGGGCACCAGCTCATTCATCCTGCTGGAGGCCTGCTTTTGCACGGTAATCACAAAACATTCCTTCCCATTATATAAGTGATAGCCGGCCGGCGGTACTTTCTCCGGTATAACCCGGGCTACCCGGCCCAGTTGAATGACAGATCCATCCTGCAGCAAAAGAGGTAGTGCGGCAATGGCCGCTTCATCTTCCAGCACATTGGCCAGCTTTACAAAATACTGGTATTGCCCGTCTTTTACCTGTAAGCCGCCCAGCTCCCTGTTGGCATTTTCGATGCTGGCTGCAACCGCCCCCTCGTCCAGGTTCAGGGCTGCCAGCGCCTCCTTATCCGGGATAACAGCCAGTACCTGCTGCTGCAAACCATTTATATCCACCAGCGAAACGCCGTCTATCTGTTCAATCCGGCGCTTTAATACTGCTTCTGTCAGCCTGGAGATACCGTCATAGGCCCCTTCGTCTTTGGGTATCACCTGGATCCGGACGATAGGTATATCAGCGGTATTGACACGCATCACCAGGGGACGTTGCATATCCCGCGGCATTGACTGCGTAATTTTATCCAGCCTTTCATTCACTTCAATATAGGCCAGGTCCATCCGGGTCCCATAGTCAAAGGTCAGCTGTATGATCCCGGAATGATTGGCCGACTGGCTTTCCACTGCATTCAGGGAGCCAAGACGGCCAAGGCTTTCCCTGATAGGAGCAATGATCTGCTGCTCCATCACCGGGGCTGCGGTATTGGGATAGCTTACCTGCACTATTATCTGTGGCACATCCACATTAGGCAACAGCGAAACCGGCACTTTACGGATCAGCAGCAATCCGGCAATCAGCAAAGCGGCAAAGACCATGAACACAGCAACAGGACGCTGAATAAAATACCTGACCATACGCTTATTTTACAGGGTCTTCCCCGGCCATCATTTGCCTGACAGGCGCATCATGCGCCAACTGCAGGTTATTGCTGATAATTACCTGCTGACCAGGTTTCAGTCCTTCCAGTATCTCCACCTGCCTGCCGTTTGTACGCCCCGGTTTCACATAATTCCATCTGGCCCTGTTACCCGAAAGGGTAAATACCACGGGTTTGTCGTTCCGCATCACGATGGCTTCTCCAGGCACCACCAGGGTTTGCCCGGAAGGCACTTTGATGGTAGCGCTGCAATTCATGCCCGGGAAGAGTTCCCTGGCCACATTCAGCTTCAGCCTTACCAGGGCCATCCCGTTCTCGTCAATATAGGGATTGACCTCAATGACAGCAGCATGGTATCTTTTGGTGGGATAGGCCACAGGGGTCAGCTCTGCCAGCAACCCTTTTTTCAGCAGGCATATATCCGCTTCCAGCAGTTTTACTTCCAGGATCATGGCCTGGGGATCATATATCCTGAACAGTTGCTGCCCTGAGCTGACCTGTTGTCCTTTTTCAATAGCCACGTCCGCCAGCATACCGCTGAACGGCGCATGGATAGCAGCTTTTGTTATTTCATATGCCGCCTCAGCTATATCCTGCTCCGCGGGCAACAGGCCGGTACTGATCTGTAGCTTTTTGATAATGCCGTCCGCCACCTCACCCGATCTGTCCTTTAACAAGGCTTCGTAACCCAGCAACTGGCTTTGGTATTCTTTTTCACTGTTATAACGACTTAATTCAGCTTTTGCCAGCCTGAACCTGGCTGCCGTAATATCTGTTTGTGCAATCAATGCTCCTGCCGGGAACTGTTTCCCCGTGGCTGCATGGCATACGATCAACCTGCCGGAAGACTCAGCAATAATCACCTGGTCATGCAGGGACCTAAGTTTACCGTTTGCCTGGATCAGGTACTCAAAGCTGCCTGGTTCGCAAACAACCGTTCTCACGGCTGTCACAGCAGGATCAACGGCTTTGTTATTGTTAACCACAGGCGCCTCCGCCTCCCCTTTTCCCTGGACGCTGGTACAGGACAACAGGGAAAATAATCCTCCTATACAAAGGACTACTCCATAGTTGGTATGTATAAAAAACTTTTTCATTGTCTATATCCCGGCTGGCTCAAAACTATTGCTGAAGGTTTCAATGGTATCCATATACCCCCGTCTCATTTGCTGTATGTTGAACTTTTGGGAAACTCTATCATAAGCCCTCTCCCCAAGCGTTTCCGCAACTGAAGGATTTTCTAACAGGTAAATGAGCTTATCAGCGATCTCTTCCGGATCAAGGTATTTGATCCCTTCGGTGTCATATTTAACGCCGACCATTAATGCATCGATGCCATCCCGGAACATTTCATTCAGGCCAATATCATTGCTGACCAGCATGGGCAGGTGGTAAAGCGCCATCTCCAGCGCGGTAAAGCTGCACTGCTCAATCAGGGATGGCTGCACGCCTATAGCAGCTATACTATACAGTTCCTGGACCTGCTCATGGGTTATCTCCCCAGTAAAACTGATCCTGCTCCAGTTGGAAGCAGCGCGCGACAAACATTTTGCTATTTCCCCATCGCCAATAACCAGGAGCCGGCTATTGCTATGCCTTTGAGCTACCAGGTTAAAAGCATCTACTATGCAATAAGCGCCTTTTTCTTTTGTCAGCCGCCCTGCAAAAATGATCAGCTGCTCCTGCTCGCCAATCCCGTATTTATGCTTCAATGCCTTTTTATCCCTGGCTATTTCTCTCTCTGTATCAATCCCATTATAGATCAACCTTAATTTACGTGCATGGATCCCCAGCACTTCCTCAAAATAAGTGCTGGCATGTGCGGTTACAGTAATGATCCGGTCAGCCAGGGAGGCTATTTTCTGCTGGTAACCGGTCATTTCAAAAGCGCCGGGACTGATAGCGTTGTTCCCTTTTTTCCAGTGCCGGGCAAATTCCTGGTCGGCCATATTGATAAACCCTTTCCAGCTCCAGGCATGGTGTACATATAGGAGCTGAACATTTTCAAACCGCTCCCTGATAGCCACACAAACATTCAGGTAATCAATTGAATTCACCCAGAACACGACATTCGGCAGGTTTCTGACATAAGGGAAAAGAATATCCAGCAGCCTGTGGGCATATTTTTTCTGGAACTGGTCCTGCAGCGCATTGATATGCATTTTATTTTCCGGTGCAGGAACAAGCAGATTTGTGATACCATCTTCCTTTACAATAGTCAGTTCCCTGGATGCTGTTGAGTCCGTGTGTATGATAGTAATATCAATACCGGGATCCTCCCTGAAAAAAGATATAACCCTGTCCACAAAAGTCTTCTGACCAAAATGGCCGGTGCGCAGGGCACAAAAAAACAACACTACACTGACCTTCCGTCCGGATGCGTTGCTCATGTTTAACAGCTTTATAGTAACAAATACGTTCTTTTTAACCTTTCATAGAGGCTGTCAGGATGATAGGTGGCATTTTTATCCAGGTACCCCAAACGCCATATCTCATTCCAGAGATGTACGCCAAAAGCCCTGCTGCAATCCAGGTTTTCCTGCCGGGTGATGAGTTTATACATCTCGAACCAATGGACCGGGTTAAAACCGGCGGGAGGCTGTACAAAGGCCATCCCATCATTCCGTTGCACCATTTCCTGCAACAGCGCCGGTCCAAAACTTCCCCATTGAACAGCGCCATGATCCGCGGCAAGGATAAACTCCAGGCAATCTTTAAGAATACTATTGCCGGGATATGATTTTATGTAACCGTTGGTGATCTTCCCCTCCCGGCCATTCATGGCGCCCTCCGTTACAAAACAACAGGGCGCTTCTATGGAGAAATATTGCAGGCAAACAGTATCCATATCCACCCACCAGCCACCCTTCTCATACAGCAGCTGGTAGCGAAACCAGTCTGCAAAGGAGGCCACCGAACCCCGGTTATCCAGGAAGATCCTGGAATGGTGAATGACCTCATTGGCATTACACAGTACTGTCCCGGCCGGTACATTTTCAATACCGGCGTAAGCGTACAAATGAAAGGCATGGCCGTTCTGCAGGTAAGACTCAATGCAGAGCTGCTCCATATCGGACAAAGCCTTCCCTATCCACAGGCTTTGAATTATATTATTGGTGTCTGTCATATAGCGACCGCTTTTGCTCCCATTGTTTTATTTCCTGCTGTACAGCCTGCCGGGAGCTGGAGCATATGTTAAAGTAGGTCCCGAAGCTGGCGGCGGCCCTTGCCTGGTCAAAAAAGTAAGAATTGTTGCTGCGGCTATGGCATAAATGATAAAGCGGCCCCGATGACCTGTTTATATAATAGCCCAGCTTCCGTAGCCGTTTCACTCTTTCCGCATCGTCATGGCCCCAGCCTTCGATACTTTCGTTCTCCATTCCATTCTTTTTGTATTCGGCAAGCTGGCAAACAAAACAGCCGCCGACAGAATTCCAGGTACTGGTTTCAAAGAGCCATTCGGCCTCCTGCAAAAAATCAAGCCGCAATGTTTTTTTAAACAGCTGACGGCAGTATTTATCCACCTGTATAAACCGGCCATCATAGGGCAGGGAAAAATGCCAGCTTTTTTTACGGATGCCCTCAATGGCTTTCAGCAACTGATCAGGAGGGATAATAACATCCGCATCATATAAAACGGCTATGGGCGTGTTACAGGCATTCAGCAGGCGGTTATTGTTGGAAGTCCTGTCAAACAACGGTGCGGTGGATTCAATAAAGATATATTCATAACTACCGGGCGTCAGTTCTTTCACCCGCGGCTCTTTGTCAGACTCAAGGATGATGATGGTAGTATCAAAATAAGTATTCAGGTAACTGACAATAACGGTTAAATTATCAATCCTGTCTGCACTGTCAATCCGCACAGGGATAACAAAGCTGGTATCTGAAAGATCAATTCTTTTCTGCATGGGATTGCTTTACAAAAATTCCAAACATTGAAAGCCAGTCGTACCGGCCTGTTTCCATAGTCAGCAGGGGCAGCGCAGTACCACAAACGCCTTCCAGCAAACCTACCGGCACTTCCAGCTGCCTCATGCCAGGAGGGAACAGTTCCGGGACAGGCCGCTGTTCAAGGCCTTCCTCTGCCAGCTTCTTTATCTTCCTCGCCGCTTTGCCCGCGGCTGCCTGCTCAAACTGCCGCTCAATAATACTTAGCTCCAGTGCATACCACATCCTTTTACGCGCAGCTATATGCTCAATAGAGGCAAAGCCAAACTGCAGCTGTTTATCGAATAGTTTTAGTTTATCGGGATGCAACGTATAGTCTGCCCTGTCAAAGCCTGCCTGGAAGATGGCCAGCCAGCAGCTCAGGTAATCCCAGTGCCAGTTTTGCCGGTTCTTTTGTACAATCCTCCATAAAAACTCCACCATCTCCTGCAGGAAAGCAGTTACCTCCGGTTCAAACCAACCTGTTTTGCGCAGCTCGTTCAAAAAAAGCACTACACCCGGCCAGCCATTCCACAAACTGATATCAATATTCCTTTTTCCCTCTTTTCTGACAGCATCCCATAATTTCCGCAGCTGGTCCACGCAACCAATAGCAGCCTCTTTTAACAGCAGCTGCTGAAATTGTCCGGGTGGCGTTTTACTTTTCAGCCTCTGCAACAGGTACATCCCCATTCCACTGATCCCGTTGTTCAGTCCGGGCTCCTGGCTTGCCGCCCGGTAAACAAAGCCCAGGATATGTTTTTCCGGTTCTTCCAGTAACTCAGAAGTGTCCTCAGCCAACAGGTCCTTGCCGGCCAGGTATTCCAGTACGCAACCATAACCAGCCATACCACTTCCAAAACCCAAGGGGCTACCAAAGCTCATATGCTCCTGGATCTCTTCAAGAAAAGAGAAAGAAGCAGCATCAGCTGCAAAGTCGGGGAAAGCTTCAGCGGCCATAGCCAGGTAAATACTGACAGCGGTCTTTCCGTCAAAAAGGCCGATCCTGTTCTGAAAAGAGGCATTCAGCAAAATATAGTTTACAAACCGGCGATGGATCAATTGGTTCATAGCGCTTATCAGATATGGAGACGATATTTCTTTTCTACAATTTCCAGGTAACGTTCTACATTCCCGAACTGATCAATATTGGGAAAAAAGATATTCCGTACCGTTTTATCCTTCCCATTGTAGATGAATAAATAGG
Organism: Candidatus Pseudobacter hemicellulosilyticus; assembly: GCA_029202545.1. Classification (GTDB taxonomy): domain Bacteria; phylum Bacteroidota; class Bacteroidia; order Chitinophagales; family Chitinophagaceae; genus Pseudobacter; species Pseudobacter hemicellulosilyticus. The sequence continues at coordinate 3,555,947 of CP119311.1, read as the reverse complement.
ATTTCCCCTGGCCATTGCTTGTCAATGCATTCAACTCCTGGTGTACAATTCGGAACCGGACGTTCTCAATATTGTCATACCAGCTTTTGTCAGCATACATGGCCTTTGTCCCTGCCACCTGGTTCCATACCTCCAGCCGCATCCTGATCCCTGTTTTGTTGCGGGACAGGTAGCCGGCAATGGAGTCTATACAGAGATCGCAATCGCTGTCTGAGAACTTAAAGACCAGTATATCCTGGTCTGACAGGTCGGTAGCCACCTTCACCGTATCACCATTGTCGGCATAGGCCGCTAACACCAGCCTTTCCTGGATCGCTTTCTCCCTGTCGATACTTTCTTTCATCTTCCTGTATACTTTTTCATCCAGCTCGCCTACACTACCGTCATCGGAACAGGCCGGCATACAGGTCATAAGGAGCAGTACAGGTAGGAGGGACCGGCAAATAGATCGCATATCGTTATTGGTTTAATGCATTAATAGTATAACATATCAGCACCGGGTTTCCTCCTGCCTTCACCTGCTGCAGTCCAGACTTCTTAAAAAAGGAACTGTTGTTTTCAGCTTTAAGGGTCAGCAGCAGGGACAGATCATCTGCCCCTATCATACTCACAAAACGACCCGAATCATCCAGGAAGGCCGGCACCAGGTAATTGGAAAAATAGAATGGGGTGTCCCCGGCTTTTGCCAGCAGCCGGTCGTTCCGGAAGACCGTTGTTCTTCCGGAGCCTTTATCATAAAAAGCATTGTTCACGGTGGTCAGCTGTTCCTTCCAGTTATAATACCCATAAAATATAGAGATATGGGTTTCGTTTTCCAGGAACCTGATCACGCGGGATAACTTATTGGCACGCAGGTGACCTGTTATATTGGATATAGCATCATCCGTCAACAGGTTATCGGGTTTCTGCTTTTCTCCGGTAAACCTGACAACATACCTGTAACCAACAGCACCAGCGGTCACATGGTAAACTGTATCATTAAAGTTCTCATACAGAAGGGCTGTATCGGCCGACCAGCTGCAGGCGCTGAATGCGTCAAAATTCAAAGCGGCGTCAGGAACGGTAACGGAGAAATTATAAGGGAGGAATTTTTCGCCAGGCCCTTCGGGGTTAGCCAGGGATCTTTTAACAAGCCTGTAGCCTGTCCCCCTTTTCATCAGCTTATCGCCACAGGCCAGGAACTGTTCATAGAGATAAATGCTGCCGCCAATATGATAGAAAAATTTAGGTCCGGGGCATTCCGTCATACGGTAATACGACTTATAGTTCCCCAATGAATCATATATGATCAGCTTAGTTCCCATATTGCACAGCAATTCAATATCGCCATTGAGGGTATTGATCCTGGCATCCTTGATGGATTGGTATTCATCCTCAGCACCGCCCTGTTTTTGAATTTTTTTAACGAAGCGGCCCTTCCGGTCGAAAATGGCAATTGACTTTTCCTTTCTGAGGTCGAAATTATAAATGAAGTTATTCCGGAAAATCAGCCGGTCCGTTCCGGCAATGACTGCCTGGCTGTCTGTATTATCCAGCGGGATGACGGCTACATCTGTCAGGGATATGCCTGAAAACTCCAGCTTACCGGTACTGGCGGGAACGGGCTGTGGATCCAATGAGATCTCCTTTATGGGCGGAATAACTTTCGGAGGTTTCCTGTCCTTACTGATCAGATTACAGGAAAGTGAACAGAGCGCAGTTGCCAGCCATAACAGGCGGCAAAGCAAATTCGTTTTCATAGACAACAAACAATTTCTATACAGGAAGGCATTCAGGTGGTTTAGGTCAGGAATACCTCTGTGCAGGGTTGGCAATTACACCTGGCACAGAGGTATTGTATACACTTACACACCAGTTAGTGTATCTCCGCCGGCGAACAGGGTATGGTTGTTGTACAGGAATAATAATAGTAGGGGGCCTGCACACAACATTCCTTGTAAGCTTCCAGCCAGCTCCAGTGCAGCATTACATCCTCCGGATTATAATACCCGCTGACCGCTGCATAAATGCCCGTATTTTCTATCTCATGTCCGCTATCAACATACACTACACCTGCCCCTGAACCCGTGGTATAGGTAGTCACTTTTTTCCAATATTCCGTGGGACATACTTCCTCTACGGCATCCCATCCTTCACCATGACCATATTCAGGATAACAACCTGCTCCGGAACTCTGGAAAGAGGTCAGTGAGGTAACCAGGCCAGCACTCATCACTAATGCGGATGTGGCCAAAGTAATTTTTCTAAGCCTGCGGCTTTGGGCGATCTCTTTGATCATAAGATTATTTTTTAGGTTTAACAGAAACAATAAGGAAAATTAAGACGGCATAGTGCGGTATTACCGCACCTGCTGAAAATCACACAAGATTATCTGCTACTCCGCAAACAAATCTGAAAATGAACCTGCCATCTGTCTGGTAATAATAACTTTGCCGGTGTTTGCAATACCTGATATCAGCGCCCATTTCTTTCATCAGGGCCAGATATTCATATAAACGTCTTTTGGAAATCCCAAGGCGGGTAGCAAGCTGGTGTGGAGACCCAGTACCTTTTATGTGAATCAGCTGATCAATTGTTTCAAATCTTTGAAAGTACCTGGCTGGCATACAGCAGTATTGGATAGGGTTCAAGATATAGTACTGCATTGGCCTCTATGGCCAATCAATACAAACAACAAGGAAAGTTAATATATTAGGGTGCGATATTATCGCACCGCTTAGTATTCACAAAAGTTTACAGCTCCTTCAAAAATAAAATCTGCAAATACCCCCCGCAGTTATTTCCAAAAACCGTTACTTTGGCAGCAACCATCCGCGTTATCTTGTGAACATACTATCTCCTTTCAGGGTACTGTTAATTTTCCTGACCGTTAGCATTACTGCTTTTTTTGCCATACGGAACCTGCCCGTTGAACTGGCGCCAAAAGACAGCTCACCTGTACTGAACCTTGCCTTTCAGCTAAACAACAGCAGTCCGGATGTAGTAGAACAGCAGGTGACTTCCCTACTTGAAAACGGGTGTTCGTCCCTGAGAGGACTGAAACAGCTCAACTCCGTTTCCAATTACAACGGCGGGACCATTCAACTCAGCTTTGACAGGTCAGTGGATCTTAACTATAAGAAAATTGAATTAGCAGCTATTATCCGGCGCATATATCCCCAGCTGCCACAAGGCGCAGGATACCCGCTGATCAGCGAAGGGCAGCCTACCAAGAAAAATGTGCCGCTGCTTATTTATTCCGTGAACGCCGACTTACAGGTATCTACTATAAAAGAGCAGACAGAAGCTATCTTCCGGAAAGCCTGCGCTGACGTTCCCGGCCTGAAAGAGGTGGTGGTATCTGGCGATGCATTTATGCAGCTGAACATCCGTTTTGACAAGGAAAAATGCAGGTCCTGGCATATAGATGCTGCGGCCATCAGCAGCAGCCTCAACAACTATTTCCAGACAGCCTACCCGGGCACTATCAATACCGGCCGGCAGGAACAATATTTCATGCAGCTGCCCGCTCCGCAGGCAGACGTTCAGGTCGTTAAAGACCTGTCCATCCCCACCCTGACCGGCCAGTATGTATCGCTGAAGGATTTTGCGGAAGTATATATACAGGAGGAACAGCCCGGAAGCTACTACAGGATCAACGGGAAAAACTCGGTCAGCATTTCCTTTTTTGCCAGAACAGGACAGAATGAATTAATAGTAGCCAAAAGGATAAAAACAATCGCCAGCCAGCTTGGCAAAAAACTACCGGAAGGTTTTACATTGCATGCAGCCTATGATAATACCACCGCTTTCAGGGAGGAGGTGAACAGGAATTACAGGAGACTGGCCATTGCTTTATCCATATTGCTGGTCTTTATCCTGTTGTCTTACCGCAACTGGCGCTATGCCTGCAACCTGTTCATTGGACTGGCCGGCGCCTTATCCCTTACAGCAGTAGCCGCCTTCCTATCCGGCATTTCCATTCATCTATATACCCTTGCCGGATTAGCGGTAGCTTTTGGCATTGCCATTGACAATGGAATAGTCATGCTGGATCATTACCACCGGCAGCAGAACAGGAAGATCTTCCTGGCCATACTGGGCGCCAACCTGACCACCATTGCCGCCTTATCTGTAGTGTTCCTGCTACCGGAGGAGGAGCAGAAAAACCTGCGGGATTTTATCATCATAATTATCACCACCCTGGCCGCCTCCTTATTGTCTGCCTTATGGCTTACACCGGCACTGTACAAACTGATGCCGGTTCCCAAAAAACATACAGGACCTGGCCACCTGCACAGCCATTCAGCTTACCGGCAGAGGATCAGACAGCTGATCCGGGAAAACTATGAAAGAAGTATTGTTTTTTTAGCCCATCACCGGAAAATATTCCTCGGCTGCCTGGTACTGGCTTTTGGCCTTCCCCTGTTTATGCTGCCTGCCAGATGGGATGGCAATAACTGGTACCAGCAATGGTACAACAGCAGTCTGGGCAATGAATACTACCTGCAAAATATCCGTCCGGTAACAGATAAATGGCTGGGCGGCTCACTCCGGCTTTTTCTAAAAGAGGTGTATGAGAAAAGGACTATGCGGGATCCTGGCCGGACCATACTTTACCTGACCGCAGCGCTTCCTGCCGGCAATACGCCGGAACAGCTGAACAATATCCTGACCGGGTTTGAAAACTATCTGTTATCAGTAAAGGGCGTAGCAGGGTTTATTACCAATATCCATTCCGGGCAATACGGGGCAATAGAGATCAGCTTCACAGATAGTGCAGCAGTCACCTCTTTTCCCAACCAGTTAAAATCAAGCCTGATCAGCCGCTCCCTCGACTGGGGCGGCGTGACCTGGTCGGTCTATGGTGTTGGACAGGGATTCAACAATGGAAACAATGACGGTTTCCCGGGTTACGCGATTACCATGAAAGGCTATAATTATGATGAGCTGGAAAAGCAGGCCAACAGGCTGGCCCGGAAATTAGGCAGGGAAGACAGGGTCCGGAACATCAACACCAATAGCCGGCTGAATTATACTGAAAAAGAAAGCAGGGAGTATGTCCTGGAGCTAAACCCCAGGCTGCTGGCTTTATCCGGCACTGATAATACCCATGTACTGAAAGCACTGACCCAGATGGCGCAGCCGGCAGGCGCACAGGGACAAATAACCATCCACAACCAGTATTATGCAGTAAACGTATCAGCAACAGATGCTGCCCGTTTTTCTCCATACACTATGATGAAGGAGGATCTTTTCATTGACGCCGGCACCCTTGTGCGACTGGACAAGCTGGGCGGCATAGTATTGCGGTCCACTGTCAGCAGCATTTACAAAGAGAACCGGCAATATATCCGGGTACTGGGCTTTGAGTACATGGGTCCTGCCCAGGCCGGTCAGAAAATACTGGATACAACACTCAAAGCAATGCGGACCGAAATACCGGCCGGTTATACCGCTGTTGATAAAAGTAACCCCAATAGCTGGGGAACTGACACCAGGCCCCAAAGACAGCCGCTGGCCTTTGCCCTGCTGGCCATCATCTTCTTTATGGGCAGCATTATTTTCGGGAGCCTCCGCAAGCCGTTTTTCATGATTGCTGTCATCCCCGTTTCCTATATGGGGCTGATGCTGCTCTTTTACCTGGGGGGCTTCCATTTTGACCAGGGAGGCTACGCGGCATTCATTCTCCTGGGGGCCCTTGTAGCCAATGCAGCCATCCTGGTCATCAATGATCACAACACGCTGCAAAAAGCAGATCAGGCAGCGGCTACCAATCGGCTGTTACTGCGAGCTGTCAGCAACAGGGCAAGAACAGTAGTGTTGACAAGCCTTTCCGCCTGTTGCAGCATGATCCCTTTTTTATTGGAAGGGGATTCCCAGGTATTCTGGTTTGCACTGGCCATCGGCGCCATCGGCGGATCTGTTTTTTCCCTGTTCGCCGTATTGATTGTATTACCTGTACTGCTCTGGCAGAAAAATACCCCCGTCAATGGAAGGGAATGAAACAACCATTGTATTGCGTGATCATTTCCGTTTCCGCCTTACCAGTAATACCGCACCAACAATCAACAGGAGCGCAGGCGCCGCCCATACAAACAGCAGCCGCTGGAACTTCAGTTCATCCAGCGTAAGCCTGATCTTTTTATCCTCGGCTTCAGGCCGGCTGGTATCCACAGGGAATTCTCCATGGCTCAGCCAGCGGAACAAAGAAGTGCTGAACACAAAATTCGAGGTACCGTTCCGCGTCAGTTCTTTGTTACTGATAAAGTCTGCATCACCGGCCACTACAATCCTTTGCTCTTTTCCATTGACCGTCCTGGTCAGGCCGGCTACAGTAACAACGGGACCGTATTCATCACCATCCGCCGCTGAGAAAAATACAGTGCCAGCAGTATCCTTTGTATTTCCCGGCCCGGCAGGGACAGCGTTAGCTACGGTTACCGGACTATTCCTTTTATCAAAGCGGGCAGCCACCAGGGTCTCCAGGTCCAGTTTCCTGCTTGTTTGCCAGGTACTGCCGGCAGCTGTTACAGCCAGCGGCCGGGCCACAAATCCTGTTCCTGGGATAACCGACAATCCTGTAACACCAGGCATCGTCAGGCGCATACTGTCTTTGATGGCTTTCTGCAGGGGCGTATAAAATGGTGCAGCATTGGTATCCAGCAGTGCTTTAACCAGGCCAGGCCCATCATTCCGGCTTTCCTGGATCAGCATACCTGCGTTAAGCTGTACACCCAATTCACTGAGTAAAGGATTGAGTATCTCCTGCCGGCCCGGCTCTCCTGCCAGCAGGAGATTACCGCCCCGGCTGATATAGGCCCGGATCTTTTCCAGCACAACGGGTTGCAGGCTCAGTTTTGGATCAGCCAGCACCAGGGTGGATATATCGGCCGGGATAGCTTCCTGTTCCAGGGAAAGGGTCAGCACATCAAAACCCTGGTTCACCAGGGAATTGCGGAAGGAGGGCAGGTTGGTGAGGGTTTTATAGTCCCTGTCCCCCGTTCTGTCAATATCCCTTTCCAGGCTGCCGGTCACAAAAGCGATCCGGGGCATACCGGCCCGCTGCAATCTCCGGATGGCCGCAGCCACTTCGGTCTCACTGGGCCATACCATGATATCATCAAACACCCGCAGGAAAGTACTGCGGCCTTTCCAGGTCAGCTGCATCACATAGCGGTTATTTTCCGGGCGCAGGTCAATCCTTTTACGGATCTCCTGCGGCGTCAGCACCTCGCGGATATCCACATCCAGGGTTTTGGCATACTGCGCTGCTTTTTCTTTCAGGGTCTTGCCATCTTCTTTCCCAATCCTGAAGCTGTTTCCGGCAGCTACACTATCATAGTACATGACCGTATTCAACTGAATAGTGGGTTTAAAGCGGAGATAAGATTCCCACCTGGCCTGGTTCTGGTTAAAGGATCTTGGATTGCCCAGGTAAAAGTAGCGGTCCAGCAGGTTGGCGTAGGCAGTCACCTGCAGCGGCTCATCTCCCAGGTCGGCTATCAGTTCCTGCACACGCGGGGTGAGCGACCTTGATCTATTAAAGGTCACATCTGCATAACCAATACAACCGGGAAGGGAAGACACCCAGCCAATAGCCAGCGCAACAGCAACAACAGCTATATACCTGCCGGCCTTCACCAGTGCCGGTCTGGATTCCATACCACCGCGGATCTTCAGGATACTGAAGCCAAGGAATATGAACACGATCACCCCGAAATAAAGGATATCCTTGGTGGTGATCAGCCCTGCCAGCATATTTTGTGTACGGCCACTGATAGAAAGATAGTAGGTGAGCGTCCGTACAAAGGCAATGTCCTGCCCTACCGATCCGATATAGCTCAATACCCCGATCATCACAAAGGTGCTGATGGCCGCCACCACCTGGTAGCTGGTCAGGCAACTCATGAATAACCCGATTGCCGAATAAGCGGCCAGCAGGAGGAACAGGCCCAGCATGGCCGACAACAGCATGGCTGTTTGCGGATGCGCGATATGGAACATGCCGGCAAACAGGAATATGCCGGCAATCATTACCAGGATAAAGCTATACAGCAGCATAGCGAGGTATTTACCCATGATGATCTCATATACTTTTACCGGCGAGGAATACAACAGCTTGATGGTCCCGCTGCTCAGCTCCCGGCTGATCAGGCTCATGGTAAGCAGGGGTACGTACAGGTAGAGATTCTGCATCACCTTCCCGAAAAGCCCCATGGGCCCCAGGTACACATAATCGGTCAGGCTGAACCTGAAACCGGTATACCCCACTTCGCCATTGTGCAGTTCCTGGCTTTTGGTCAACATTTCCAATACCGAAAAATACACCACGCCACACTGGATCAGGAACACGATCATCAGGAACCAGGCGATGGGCGAATAGAACAGGGTACGGAGTTCGGTCCTGGTAACTTTGGCAATTATTTTCATTTCTGCTGAGGGTTAATTTATAAGTAGTTTAGCTATTTGTTTTGGCAGACAGCTGCTTGAAGATCTCGTCCAGCGCCGTTTTATCGAAGCCGATCTCGCGGAGACGCCAGCCTTTCCGCACGCTTGTTTCTACCAGCTGCTCTGCTATGTCCTGGTCGCCACTGAAATAAACCCTTGCCTGCCGGGGCGTCAGGAAATCGGCCCTGGTCACACCAGGCACTTGCTCCAATTCTGCAACAGAGGGAGGATTCTCCCAATGGATCAGCACGCTATGCGGCTCTACATAATTATTGAAAGCATCCATGGTATCCGCAAAGACTACCCGGCCACTTTCTATCATTACAATGTCCCGGCATAATACCTGCACTTCAGAAAGCACATGGGAAGAAAAGATCACTGCGCGGTCGGTAGCGATCTCCCTGATCAGGCTGCGCACTTCCAGGATCTGGTTAGGATCAAGACCATTGGTGGGCTCGTCCAGCACTACCAACCTCGGCTTGTGTACAATGGCCTGGGCAATACCTACCCGCTGGCGGTAACCTCCGGATAAGTTCCTGATCAAACGACCGCTGAAATGCGCTACGCCGCAACGTTCCTTGGCTTCCTGCACAGCAGCGCCGATCGCATTATTGGACATCCGCCGCAAGCCGGAGCAATAATGCAGGTATTCATCTACGGTAAGGTCCAGGTACAGCGGCGGGTTCTGCGGCAGGAAGCCGATCTCCGCCTTGGCCCGCTGGGGATCCTGCCGCATGTCCAGGCCATTGATCAGCACCTCGCCTTCAGTCTGGTTCAGCGCCCCGCAGAGAATATTCATGGTAGTGGATTTGCCTGCCCCGTTTGAGCCCAGCAAACCAACGATCCCTGTCCTGCCGATCTCCATATTGATATCACGGATGGCCCAGTTGGTAGCGTAACGGTGCGACAGGTGTCTGATAGTAACAATAGGTTCCTGCATGTTTAATTTGATTATAGCATTTTCCGCAAGGGAGGATCAACAGAACAGGACAGAAAGCCGCCTTCCGGGCACGGGTATCCCTGCCGGCTCTCCGCACCTGTTCCGGACCTCCTGAAAAAAGCTGCCCTGCCGTCAACAGCAGCGGCAGCTTTTTTTACTGATGAATTAGGTAATTATTTCAATTATTTGTACCCGTCATTCTGCTTCATATTGGGATTGACGCCAATCACGGTGCTGGAAGCACCGGCACTATAAGGCAGTAAGGCCCGGTATTCTTCAAAATCAGGTTTGATAGGTTGTAGTACAGCAAGGGCCTTCCCGGTCCGCTTCAGATCAAACCAGCGGTTACCCGCCTCAAAAGCCAGTTCTCTTTTTCTTTCCAGCGCAATAGTATCCAGCAGCGCACCGGAACTGATATCCGAAGGTAAAGGGTTGAGCAATCCGGCACGGGTCCGGATCTTCTCCAGTTCAGTTACAGCATCCGACAGTTTGTTGTTCCTTGCCAGTGCCTCCGCCTTTGTCAGCACAATATCTGCCAGCCTGAACTGCACCAGGTATTCAGTGCCGGCGCCAGCGGTTCTCACCTTATACTTATTGGCATAGAAATATTTGGCGGGTGCAGGTGTGGTGAGCGACTGTATCTTCACCCATGCCTTATACCGCAGGTCATTGCTGGTATCAAAGGCAGTGACCATTTCATCCCGCACGGTAATAGAGGGAACTACGGTAGCACTGGATGGCACCAGCTGTGCGGCAATCGGCGTGACGCCTGTCTGGTTGAAGACCTGCCAGATAGTCTCTTTGCTGGCCGGATCAAATATAGCGCCGATGCTGCCGGCAAGTCCATACAGTGAATCCACGGCCAGTACACTGTCAGCCATGGCGATGGCATTGGTCCAGTCTTTCCGGTACAGGTACACTTTTGCCAGCAATGTATGAACGGCCTGTTTGTTTACCCGCACTCTTTTGACTGGTGCAGCAGCAGCTTCGGGATACCCGTTGGGCAGCAAGCCGGCAGCCAGTTTCAGATCAGCTATTATCTGTGCATACAAGGCGTCTTCTGTTGAGTTGGGCGCAAAAGCGGCTACATTGTGATTGGTGGTCAGCACCAGGGGCGGCATTCCATAAAAATTGGTCAGCTGAAAATAGCTGAAGGCCCGCAGGAAATAACATTCTCCCTTTACCAGCTTAATTGTATCGGGCGACAACATAGTAGAAGCTGTCTCCAATCCCTGCAAGAGATAGTTGGCATTGTAGACCACCTTGTAGTAATCTGCAAAGAACCGGTAGGGAACCGCATCTGTGGGCGAGTACGTATTCTGGCTGGATAGCAGGTCGGCCGAAGCACTCAGCTCATCTGCAAACAGGGCCGGTTTGATGAACAGATCGCCGGAAGGATCTGCCATAGCGGAATACACGCCATTCAGCGCCGCCACCAGGGAGCTGTTATTTTCCAGCACATAGGGCGCCAGCAGGTTTTTGCCGGGCAGATCAATGTCCACAAACTTTTTACAGGAGGAGGCCAGCAGCAGCAGTAACAAAACGCCGGTCAATGACCGCTGCAGGCGTTGCTTATAGTAAGTTCTTTTCTGCATAAGAAATGAATTAGAGTGTCACGTTAATACCAAATACAATTGTTCTTAGAGGCGGCAGGCCGCTGTTGCCGGTAGCCGGATCAAACCGCCATTTCCTGTATTTATCAAACACATACAGGTTCTGCGCATTGCAGAATACATTCAGCTTTTCTATACGCAGCTGCCTGGTGAATTTTTCAGGTAAGCTATAGGCGAAAGACGCATTGCCCAGCCGGAAAATATATTCCGTAACGGTGTTCAGGTCGGAGCTGATGTAGTTGTTGTAATTGGTCAGGTTGGCGCCAAAGCGCGGAATATTGGTATGCTGCTCATCACCCGCTTTCTGCCACCTGTCCAGGACATAGGTGGTCATATTCTGGTTGAGCGATCCCGGAGAAGCGGTAGGGATATAAGTAGGAGTTCCTCTTTGCCTGTTGAACTGCAGCAGGAAACTGAAGCTGAAATTCTTATAGGAGAAATCGTTCACCATACTGCCAAAGAAAGGGTCCTTATTGCCAGCCACTACCCTGTCGGCCGGCAGCGTGGAAGGGATCAGCGGCTCGCCTTTTTCATTCAGACCGGTACTGTGATTGACCTTGAAAAGGGTCATGGATTCTCCCACCACATAAGTGTTGCTATAGGAGGATCTTTCAATATTGGGGAACTCCACCATTTTGCCAGCTGTCTTTGAGAGGTTCAGGCGCGTATCCCAGGTGAACGCTCCTTTCAGGTTATGACTGGACAGTTCTATCTCCACGCCGGAATTCTGTATCACAGAAGGATAGTTGGAGATAAAATAATTGAAAGGCACCAGCGGAGCGATCAGGTAATACAGCAATCCGTCTTCTATGCGATTGCGGAACCAGGCAGCAGACAGGGATATCCGGTTATTCAGGAAACCCAGTTCCAGCCCGCCTTCAAACTTCCGGGCCATCTCCCATTTCAGGTCAGGATTATCCAGGTTGGCCGGCAGCAGGGCCGTACCATTGTAGGCTGTCCTGGTAGTATAATAAGGGATATAATAAAAATCGGGGATATTGTCATTACCACTGGTGCCGTAGCTGGCCCGCAATTTACCATAGCTCAGGAAGGGCAGGGCATCTGCCGCCCACTGCTCCCCTGTGAACACCCAGCCCAGGCCGATAGCGCCAAAATTGCCGAATTTATTGCCGGGGCCAAAGCGGGTAGAGCCGTCCCTGCGGAAGGTGAGGTTGACCAGGTATTTCTGGGCGAAATCATAACCCACCCGCGTATAGAAGGCAGCATAGGCATATTTGATATCAGTAGAGGTGGGTTTATCAATGGTGGTGGCCGCAGCAATATCACTCACCATGCGGTCGTTCGGGAAGCCGGTACCTCTTAACGACAATCCTTTCTGGTATTGCCTGTTGAACGTGAAGCCCGACACTACGCTCAGGTGATGCGCCCCAAATGCGCGGTTGTATTCAGCAAAAGGTTCTACAATCCAGTTGCCATTGTCCGAGTTTTGCAGGATCAGGGTGGCAGTGCTGGTGCTCAGGTTAGGATTGAGGGAATTGAGCGGCTGCTCCCAGGCCATCCGTGTATTGACGGCATTGAAGCCAGCCCTTGTTTTGAGCTTCAGTCCTTTCAGCAGCTCATATCCTACCTGGATGGTCCCTGAATAATTTTTGGTAGGCAGCTCATATTGCTGCCGGGTAGTAGCGTAGGGGTTGGTGCTGTTGCCGGTCCAGTCCAATTCTCCGGTAGCTGTGTAGACCGGGTAATTGGGTGCATAGAAGGCGGCGGTGGACAGATCGTTGGACAGCAGGTTAAGGTCGGACAGGCTATAGGAAGTCTGCACATCCAGGCTCAGCTTTTTATTATTGGACAGGTAGTTCAGCGAAGCATTGAAGGCGCCCCGCATCATCTTTGAATCCCCGGGCATTACAGATCCCTGGTCATGATAGGAGCCACTGACATAAAAACGGGTATTGCCGCTGCCGCCGGAGACGGAGAGACTGACATCGTTCATCCGGGCTGTGCCGCCCAGCAGTTCCCGCTGCCAGTCGTGCGTTTTTGTTTTGTCCCATACCAGCAGATCAGGAGCGTTAGTGGCAGTGGGCGTTGTATTGCTGTTGGCCAGGGCTTCCTCACGCATGGATCGATACTGATCATTATTCAGCATATCCAGGAAATGGGGCATTTTCTGGAAACCGGTGGAGGCGGTGAGATTGGTCCGCACCCCGTTGCCCTTACCGCGTTTGGTAGTGATCAGGATCACCCCGTTGGAACCCCGGGAGCCGTAGATAGCGGTGGCATCGCCATCTTTCAGCACACTGATGGATTCCACATCGGCAGGACTTAAGCCCAGCAGGTTATTCAGGTTGGAAGCGCTGCCCTTCCAGGCCGATCCGTTGGACACCAGCATATTAGGCGGCATGGGTACGCCATCCACAATGACCAGCGGCGGATTGGCGGAATTGCCCGAGGCAATGGTGCCAAAACCGGAACGTCCCCGCACCATCATAGCCGGTGCAGTACCCGCAACACCACTGCTGGGGAATACTTCCAGGCCATTGAGCCGGCCCACCATCACATCCAGGATATTGGAGACCGGTTGCTTTTCAATATCCTTTGCGGTGAGGGTTGATACGCCACCTACGTTGGTGATTCTGCTCTGCGAATAATAACCTTTATTGATGAAGACCTCTTCCATCTCCGTTTCGCTCAGCTTTAATACTACTGACAAGGCAGCATCACGAACAGTGACCAGCTGCCTTTCATAACCTACATAGGATACTTCCAGCACATCGCCTGTGCCGGCTTCAATAGTACAGATCCCCTGGGCGTTGGTGATGCCCGATCTCTTCGTTTTCCTGTTGAGTACGGAAGCGCCGGAAAGCAGTTGTCCCTGCTCGTCAGTGATCCGGACGGTAACAGGGGGCGCCACGGGGGGATCAAGGGTCAGAAAGACCGGTGCAGTGGCGGGAGGCGCCAGCACAGGCGCTTTACGATCCAGGAAGATCGTTTTCCCGCGGATGATATATTGCAGCGCCATGTCTTTCAGCACCGCATCCAGCAGCGCCTGCAACGGCATATTGGTTGCATTGATAGCTACGGTAGCAGTCTCTGAGAACAGTGCTTTTTTACTCAGCACCACATAACCGGTCTGCTTTTCAATAGCAGCAAACACCTGTTTCAGCGTCAGGTCTTTCCCGGAAATAGTAACGGTCTGGCCTACCCCTTCTGCATGGGCAGACAACATAGCAACAAAAAGAAAGAAGGAAAGCAGTTTCATGATCATCAGCAGTTTTATTGCTGAGAACCCACGGGACCTTCTGTTGGAAAGCGCCGGCATTCCCAGCTGCTGTGCTGGTAGCCGGGATCGCGGAAGCTGGCGCGCCGGGGCAAATTCAGCCGGCCGGTCAGCATAACCGACAGGAAAAAACGGACTACCATAAGCAGTTTTTTGCATAAATTGAGACAGTTTTGGTGGTAAAAAAATGGTTGAACAGACCTTTTTCAGACCGATTCAAAACTTACCGCCGGGAGTGCTTGAACCACTTCCGGTTTTGTTTTAAGTCAGCCCATACTACTATAAAAACTATTTCCAGGATACAGTCTGTATAGAAAAAGCGCAGCTGTATCCTGCTCCTATGGCAGAATGATCAATCGTCTTCCTTCCAGCCGGTAATGCACATGGAACAGCTCCAGGCCTTCCAGCAGCTGACCCAGCGTAACATCCCGGGTCATTTTTCCGGTCAGCTCCATATCCGGTATCCCCTTTTCATACACTACTTCTATATCGTACCAGCGTTCTGATTGGCGCATTACTTCTTCCAGGCTGGCCCCTTCAAAATTGAAGAGCCCGTTCTTCCAGGCCATGACCTTATCAGTATCTATATTTTTGAGCACGGTGATGGCGCCGGTTTCTTTAGTAAGAATTTGGGACGAACCAGGGATTGTTGTTCCGGATAACTTACCTGTCCGGATCCTGGCCTGCTGCCCCGGCTGCAGTACTGCTTTGGCGGTCCGACCGGCGCCTGTATGCGCGGTGCCGGCAAGGCTGACAGCTATGGAGCCTTCCAATAGGGTGGTTTGGATAGCAGGTTCTTCTCCATAGGCGTTGATATTAAAATGCGTGCCCAGCACTTCCACGGCAGCAGCATTATTCACCTGTACCAGGAAAGGCTGGCGTGGATTATTCGTCACCTCAAAATAGGCTTCCCCACTCAATTCCACCGTCCTGTTGCTGCCGGTAAATACCGTTGGGTAACGGATACTGCTGGCGGCATTGAGCCAGACCCTGGTGCCGTCCGGCAGGCGAAGCTGGTACTGTCTGCCCCTGGGCGTTTTCATGGAATTGTACAACAGCTCCGTTCCTTTTCCTTCATATACCAAGGCGCCATTGACCACAGTGGCGGTAATGCCACCCTGCAAGGCGATGGTCGCCTGCTGAATGGTATCCAGCAATACCTGTGAGCCATCTGCCAGCGTGAGAATAGCGCCTGGGCTGCCCGGGGGAATATCGGCGGGATTGGCGGCTACCACAACGGGAGCTGATGGCTTTTCACGGATGAGCCACCAATACGATCCTGCTGCCAGCAGCAACAGTACGGCAGCTGCGGCGGCCCAGGTGCTGCGGGGCAGTCTCACTACCCGACCGGCAGGCTGCTTACCAGCCGCCTGCTCTGCACGCACCTTGGCGCTGACCGCTTGCTGCACCCGGGCAAAACCTTCAGGGAACTGCAGGTCACTGTCTTCCCAGCGCTGCCAGTCGGCGTCCAGCAGCTGGTCCAGCGTCTCTTTATTGGACGGGTCCTGCAGCAAAAGCTGCAATTCCTGCCGCTCTTCGGCGGTCAATAGGCCTGCTGTATAGGCCTCCAGGTAATATGCCAATCCTTTTTTGTCCATGTTCGCTGTATGTATAAACCGGTATTTTTAAATAGAGGGGGGGCCGGGGATGCAATTTTTTTTCAGGACAGCCAGTCCATCATCAGTAAGGACCCGATCCCAACGGAGAGCAGGTTACCTCCATACTCCTGGATATATTGCCGCAGGAACAGCAGGGCAGCCACCATATGCTCCTTTACCGTATGACGGGAAATAGCCAGCCGGCGGGCAATTTCCTCATAGGTGAGCCCTTCCCGGCGGCTTAGTGTAAAGATCTCCTTCCGGCGGGGCGGCAGGGCGGCTACCGCCCGCTCCAGCAATTTCGCCAGCTCTTTTAACTCCAGGGAATAATGGGGCTGAACCAGGAGTTCGTCCAGCCGGTCTGCCGTAGGCCTGCCCCCGGCCAGTAGCTGCTGCTGTAGTAAGGTACTGGCCTGGTTACGGGCAACAACATAGAGATAACCGCGGAAATTGGCCATGCCGGGTAGTTTTTCCCGGTTCCTCCAGATCCGCATAAAAATGTCCTGGGCGGCTTCCTCAGCCAGCGGGATCTGTTTAAGCCAGTGCAGCAGGTAACGATAGATAACCGGTGTGTAGTGGCTCACCAGTTCTGCAAAGGCCTGCTCCTCACCGGCAGCCACCCGTTCCAGGATCGCCTGCTCCCGGAGCGTGGTATGTAAATTGGGTTCACTCAAAATTGCAGCAGCATTAACAGTACGCAAAAATGCAGGAAAATTCAATATATGCCGGAAGGATATTTATTCCAATGCAAAGAGGCCGGCTCAAGCATATTAGCCGGCCTCTCTTTTTACTGCCTTTCCTGTTAAAAAAATGTCATATTCCGGTAAGCAGGGACACCAGGAGGAGGAGTCAGGCCAAATCCATTTCTATATGTAGTTTTACGCGGCTATATTTGTCCACTTAGAATATTGAATAATGAAGCAAGTAGTAAAGACAGTAGCAGTATCCTTCCTGTTGACAGCAGCCCTTCAGAACGGTCCTTTGCTGGCACAGAGCGGCAATACTTTTCAGAATCCCCTGCCCGTGCAATTCGGCGACCCCTATGTATTGCAGGTAAAAGCTGATAAATATTATATGTATGGGACCGGTGGCGTAGCCAAAAACGGATTTGCCGCCTATTCCTCCACTGACCTGGTGAACTGGAAAGATGAAGGCCAGGTGTTTTATGCCAGCAACACCAATGGCTGGAGTGATTCCACCGCCGCCTGGGGTGGCGCATACTGGGCGCCTGAAGTGTACGAATACAATGGTAAGTTCTATATGTTCTATAGCGCCCAATGGAAAGACAATCCCAATAAGGAAGTCGAGAATTTCCGTATCGGCGTAGCTGTGGCCGACAAGCCCACAGGTCCTTTCATTGACATTGTCAACAAACCCATTTTTGATCCCGGCTATCCCATCATTGACGGCAACGTCCTGTTTGATAAAAGCGGCAAGCTGTATCTCTATTACAGCCGTTGCGCCTACAAGCACCCTGTGGAAAGTGAAGTAGCTACCTGGGCCAAGCAAAAAGGCTGGTATGATAGCATCGAGGAAAGCTGGGTATATGGCGTTGAGCTGAAACCAGATTTCAGTGGTGTTATCGGCGAGCCCGTGCTGTTGCTGCGTCCCCCCGTCACCATGACCGATAAGCAGGCAGAATGGGAAAGCAGGTCTGTTACCTCCAAAGAGGTCAACCGTCGCTGGACAGAAGGCTCTGTGATCTTCAAAAAAGGAAAGATCTACTACATGATGTATTCCGCCAACTATTTTGGCGGCAAGAACTATGCAGTCGGTTATGCCACGGCCAAATCCCCGCTGGGACCTTTCATCAAAGCTTCCAACAATCCCGTATTGCAGAAAAATATTGAACAGGGTGGCGTAGTGACCGGCACCGGCCATAACAGCATCACCTACTCACCCAATGGCAAAGAAATGTTCTGTGTGTATCATGCCCGGACAACAGCCACCGGTGATGAACGCGTAGTGTTCATTGACCGGATGAAGATCCTGCCGGATGGCAAGCTGGTAGTGGAAGGACCTACAACGGCGGCGCAGGCTTTGCCGAAGAAGTAGAGATGGCCAAACAGTAGTTAGAACTGACCAAACTTATAAATAAAAGGATCGCTTTTCAGCGATCCTTTTTCTTGTTTACTATGTTGGATAAGCAATAACTTATGTAGACTTAGTTGTTTCAGCCTGCACCTGCGGCCGCGCCGGCCCCTCCACCAGCAAATTCAATAGCAGGTCAAAGCGCTGTTCATACTGGGCGCTCACCTTGCCTTCTTCATCAAACAAGTAGGGCCGCTGAATCGGCAGACTATAGGGCAGTGTCCAGGCGCGGAGCGACCTGGCCACCGGATCCATGGCATTGATGCCCTGCATGGCCTGTACGCCATCGGCCCAGCATACAAGGCCTACCAGCTTGCCGGTGAGATATGGGACCGGCTCTTTGCTGCTGATCTCCAGCCAGTCGAGGCAGTTCTTCATCACGCCGGTCATACTGCCGTGGTACAGGGGCGTCAGCCAGATATGCAGGTCTGCTTCCCGGAACTGGTTGACCATTACCTGCACTGCAAGCGGTACTTTCTGCAACGTGATATCAAATAACGGGATGCCGGCATCCACAATATTGAACACCTGGCTGTCTACACCCCGCTGCTGTAATCTGTCCGATAAAAATTTGCTGACACGTTCGGAAGCAGAATTACTCCTGCGCTCCAGCGCGCCATTAAAGATCAACGCTTTCATATTCCTGTAATTTAAAATCCAGAAGACCCGCTGTTATATATTGCCAGTCTGATGAAATGCCCGGGCCTTCTGAATTTGTTAAACCTTACAACCCTGTCAATTGCTATTATATGGTCCGGGCTTTTCAATTGCCGGCCCCTATCCTATTTCAACCAATCTTTTGCTTCCAGTTGTATTTTCTACACTACACCACTACCAACCAAACATAAACACAACCGGGAAATTCATTTGCATTTTCCCTATCCGAACAACTGTGGTTTCTAACCTAACTAATCCTGTCATTTCTTTCCCGGCAATTTTCTTATCTACGCACAACTACCGCACCAACCAATCTTCTGTCATTACAGACCAGCAGCTCTCCAGGCGACAACTGCCCTTCTCCCCTATTTCAATTTCGCTTTCACTTCTTCATATTTTTTCTCTACTGCGGCCCAGTCCAGTACTGACCAGAAAGCATCCAGGTAATCGGCCCTTTTATTCTGGTATTTGAGGTAATAGGCATGTTCCCATACATCCACGCCCAGGATAGGGTAACCGCGATTGGTCAGGTTGGTATCCATCAGCGGATTGTCCTGGTTAGGCGTAGCGGCTACACCCAGCGAGCCGTTGAATTTGACCACCAGCCATGCCCAGCCAGAACCAAACTGGCCAAGGCCGGCCTTCTTGATCTCTTCTTTCAGGTTAGCCAGTCCACCGAACACGGTGTCAATCTCAGCAGCCAGTTCACCGGTAGGTGTTGTTTGCGCCTTGGGTGAAAGGATCTCCCAGAATAAAGAGTGGTTATAATGACCACCACCGTTGTTGCGGATGGCAGGAGCATGTTTTGTAATATGCTGAAGAATGTTTTCCAGGGGCTCCTGCTCGGCATCAGTCCCTGCAATCGCCTTATTAAGGTTGTCAATATAGGCCTGGTGGTGACGCTGGTGGTGAATGGTCATGGTCTGCGCGTCAAAGTGGGGCTCCAATGCTTCGTAAGCATATGGTAAAGCCGGTAATGTATAGCTCATGTTACTGTTTTTAATGCCCCAAAATTAGGAAAGAGAACCAATAAAACAAATAATATTTGTTTTATTAAGCCATCAAAGCAGTTCCATAGAGAATTTAGCTATCTTTACCTTGTTTTAAACCATTTCATATTGGTAAATGAAGAAGAGCATCTCCGATAGGATCCTGTTATTCCTGAAAATGAAAGGCGAGGCGGAAGTGGCGGCCCTGTCTGAAGAATTGCAGATGACCAAGGAAGGCATCCGGCAGCAGCTGCTGAAGATGGTGGAGGAAGGATTGGTCAGCAGTCGCACCCAAAGCAAAGGTGTAGGCCGGCCCATCACTTATTACGCAATAGCGGAAAAAGGAACAGCCAGGTTCCCCGACAGTCATGCAGAAGTGACCGTGCAATTGCTGCAATCCGTTAAAAAACTATTGGGAGAAAATGCCCTGGACCTGCTGATCAGCGAAAGAGAAAAGCAGACCTTACAACGATATGAAACGGCGATGGCCGGAATGGATTCCATAGACCAGCGACTGGACAAGCTCAGCCAGATCCGCTCTGAGGAAGGTTATATGGCCACCTGGAAAAAAGAGAACGAAGAGTATTTCCTGGTCGAAAATCATTGCCCCATCTGTGCCGCCGCCACGGAATGCCAGGGATTCTGCCGGGCTGAACTGAAAAATTTCCAGCAGCTCATTGGCCAGGATTTTGACGTGGACAGGGTACAGCATATCATTTCCGATGGACAACGCTGCGTATACCGGATCAGGGAGAAGGCAGGCAGATAACCGCCCGCTTCTGTCCCATCTCCAAAAAAATATTGCCCCCGTTACTGACCGAAGGCTTTAGCCAGTCTATCCAGTTGTTCTTTCACCGCCGGGGTATTCCCCTTCAATTCCTCCATCAGGTTCCTGCTCCGTTCTGCCAGCTGCATGGCAGTTGTTTTTTGAATAACACTGTATTTCCAATACAGCTCACTGCAGTACGCCAGCAGATCAAAATCATTACCGGTCCTTCTCCTGCTCAGTTTCCGATAGATGGCCAGCCCTGTTTCCACCAGTTCCTGGTTCATACTGGTAGATCCGGCAATAGCTTTAACAGCCAGGGTTCCCAGCTGGTGGTAGCGGGCCGATGTATCCATTTTTTGCAACAACAACTGCGCATACCCGGCAGCTTTTTCTTCTGACACCCTCAGCAGGGCCTGTAGTTTCAATACGGAATTGCTGTCGTAGTTTTCCGGCAGCGCATCGGCAAAATAAAGGGCCGACAGCCAGTCCTTCTTTTCTAAGAAAACACGAACATTTTCCCAGGAAGCCGGCAGCTCCTTTATGCGCGGATACACTGCGTATTTCCAGACTTCCAGCCTCACTTCCCCGGCAGTGGCCGGCCCTGCCCCATCCCAGCGTTTACGGATAATACCTTTATCATCCACTACCATCACCGTAGGAAAACCATTGCTGACCGATGCGCCGCAGGAGTCTGCCGCCGGGCCGTCCACCATCGGAAAACCTTTGCCGGTCTTCTTCCAGTAGTCATGCGCATTATAACCTTTGTCCACCATTTTTTCCTTGGTATTCACGCCAATGATCTGCACATCCCGGTATGCATCGGTCTCCTTCACCAGCAGCGAGTCCATACCATGAGATACCACCAGGCAACCCATACACCAGGTAGCCCAGAAATCAAGCACCACTACTTTTCCCTTCAGAGCGGTACTGTTCAGTTCCTTATTAAAATGGAATGCAGGCACCGGTTTGTTCAGTTGCTTCTCCCAGGGTTCTTTCCCGAACGTCATACCGGGTCGCGCATACCGGGCAGCAAATTGCAGTCCGGATTCCTTTTCCTGCGCAGATACAGCAACGCCGCAAAAAAGCGCTGCTATCAGTATGGTATATTTCATTTTCATTGTTGTTTATGATTGTAAGCATTCCCTTCATAAAAGTTCATCCACCGCCCGCTTCACTTCCCTGGCCGTCTCCGGTCCATACTTATCCCATCTGCCCCGCACCATGCCTGCTTTATCAATTACCAGGACAGTAGGATTGCCGGCTTTGATGGATTTCCCGAATACATCCGCATCAGCGGCCATCGGGAACCGGTACCCCCTGTTCTTTCCAGTAGGCAGCAGCAGCGGCTGTATTGGTTTCCCGATAATCCACCCCGATCATCAAAAAATCTTTCTTTTGATGATAAGCTGTCAGCAGGCTGTCCATTTCATGGGTCAGCTTGCGGCAGGGCGCACACCAGGTAGCCCAGAAATCAAGCACCAGGACTTTTCCTTTTAAATCCCCGCTGTTGTATACTGTACCGTCCGGGCTGGTCAGGGAAAAAACTGCCGGCCTGCCAAGACCAGTTGTATCAGCTATGGACGGGTTCTTGCCCGTAGCAGTTCCACCTTCATGTGCCAGGGCGCCACAAACCGGCCATAGCAGCATAAAAAAAATAATCGCTTTCATTCTTTACTGTTATTCATTAGTCAATACGCACCGCTTCGGCCACAGCATCTTTTACAGGTACCGCTTTCTGTGGATTCTTTTTACCCAACATCACGTATACATACCCACGATGCCGGAGGGTCAGGTATTTATAATCAGTGAACTTTCCAAGAAAGTACCCTTTGTACTCCGGTTTGTCGGCTATTTTTTTCATTACCTTTTCAAGCCCTCCTTCCCATTCAGTCATACGACCAGGATCTTTGCCCGGCGCCTGCAAACCAAAATCTTTCAGGTATCCCCAGGACGCAATAGAATCAATGGCATAACCGTTCACCGTAGGCAGCGAAAGCCCGATGACCAGGTCCTTCACGCCGTCATTATTGTAATCCACCACCGTGATATTGGGTTGGCAGCCGGGAAAGGTTTTGTACACATCCGGAACGGTAAACAAGGGTTTTGCAGCTTCAAAGCGGAGCCCAAGGGTAGTTTTAACACCCCGGAAAAAAACAACCGGATCCTTTGTTTTCTTATCCCCGTATAAATGAGTGACCAGCAGGTCCAGCACCCCATCGTTGTCCCAGTCTACCGGCGTCACAAAACTTTTGATCACTCCGGAAAAGGAAACCGATCTTCGCTCCTCACCTGCTTTCTTTACCTCTTCTGCAGTTGGCTTACCCACCACAGACAAGGGCAATCCATCCAATCCCAGCAGGTACTGGCGCAGCCCGAATTTTGGTTGCTCCCTGGTACCGGTATTTAAAGCCACCTTCAATTCTCCAAAGCCACCCACAAATAAGTCTGTAAGGCCGTCGCCGTTGAAATCCGCAAAACCGGCCGACGTATAATTCCAGTACCGGTTATCCTTCGGGTCCAGTTCGGAAGTACCCGAGCCCAGGTTGCCTTTGCCATTGTTGACCAGTCCTTCCTGGTCTACAAACTGCCGGGAAGCAAAGCCATCCTTCCCGCCCCGCCACCAGTTGATAAGGCCGGGATTATACTGCCCGGACAACATATCCAGGTACCCATCATTGTCCAGGTCTGCAAAGCGCGGATGGGTGCCGATGCAACACCACTGGTAAGAGGTCATGGTATCGCCCCGGGCATCACGGGCATAGAAATAGTTGCCGGAATACCTGGGTGCTTTATTGGTCCCTTCATTCAGGAAAACCTTTATATCCGATCCTGTCTGCCCGGTCTCAAATTCACCCAGCAGCAGGTCCATCTTTCCATCCTTGTTCCAGTCGAAGAAAGCAGGATAAGCCAGTCCATGTTTCTCCGTCCGGATCTCCTGCTGCGTTCCTGTGATCAGCACCGGCTGATCCAGCAGCGGCGCGCCGGGAATAACCGTATTGATAATTTTAGGGAATACCGGGAAGCCTGTAGACCGGACCTTGTCGTCCGGCGACTGCGCCTGCAATAAGCCAGGCAGCAGGGCTATAGCCAGTAAGGGAAATAACTGCTTCATATTTTCAGGAATTTATTTTTGGGAGCGAACCAATGGTGGACTACAGCGGCCCGCTCCCTGGTAAGTATTATTTCTTTTTACGCCTGATCAGCAATACCGTGCCCCCAGCCAGCAGCAGTCCGGGCAGTACCCACAGGTATATCACCCGCAGGAATTTCACCTTTTCAATAGTGGTGTTGACTTTTTTGTCGCGCGCATCCGGGCGACTGGTATCTATCGGGAATTCACCGCCGCTCATCCAGCGGAATAAAGAAGTGCTGAACACAAAGTTGGCCGTTCTTTGCCGGCCCATTTCCTTATTGCTCAGGAAATCGGCATCACCCGCCACTACTATCCGCTGCTCCTTGCCGTTGACCTTGCGGGAAAGCCCCACTACCGTAGTGAACGGCCCTTTTGTATCACCTTCTGCGGCAGAGAAAAGAACAGTACCCAGGCTATCCCGGCGGGAGCGTTTCGGCTGTTCTTCCCCGCCATAGCCCATATACATGCCTCCTCTCCTGGAATCATTCTCTTCATCTTTATCATCAAAGGATACCCTGGCATTGATCATGGTCTCCAGGTCCAGGGGCCTTGTCCGGTTCCAGGAAGTACGGGGATGTGTTTTCACCAATGGCAATACAGTAAAAGGACCGCCAGCGTTATAGCTGAGCCCCACCGCACCAGGCATGGTAAGCCGGAGGCTGTCTTCAATGGTCCCTTCCAGGAGCTTATAAAAAGGTGCGGCTTCTTTCTGCACATAGGCGGATACAAAATTGGGCGCATCGTTCCGGCTGGACTGGATAAGGGTACCTTCATTCAGTTGTACGCCCAGTTCCTGCAGCAACGGATTCAGTACCGCCTGTTTGCCTGGTTCACCTGCAATCAACAGGTTGCCTCCCTGGCCGATATAGGCTTTCAGCTTTTGCAGGACAGCCGGGGGCAGATCAATTTTGGGATCAGCCAGCACCAATGCTGAAATATTCTCCGGGATATCCTGGGTCTCCAGCGATACGCTCAGCACATCAAAGCCCTGGTTGATCAGGGAATACCGGAAAGTAGGCGTATTGGTCAGTGTCTTGTAATCCCGGTCGCCGCTTTTATCAATCTCCCTTTCCAGGTTACCGGTCACAAAAGCGATCCTGGGCAGACTGGCCTGCTGCAAGCGCTGCAAGGCGGCCGCCACTTCCGTTTCCGTAGGCCATACAATCATATCATCAAATACCCGCAGGTAAGTGCTGCGGCCTTTCCATTTCAGCTGCATCACATAGCGGTTATTCTCTCCGCGCAGGTCAACCATTTTACGGATCTCCTGGGGAGTCAGCAGGCCTTTCAGTTCTACATCACGACTTTTAGCAAACTGATCCGCCACTTCTTTCAGCGTTTTACCCGGATAACGTTTCATCATGGGGCCGGGCACACTGTCGTAGTACCGCACAATGTCCAGCTTGATATTGTGTTTGAACCGCAGATAGGATTCCCAGCGGGACTGGTTGCTGTTATAGGAAGTGGGACTGCCCAGGTAAAAGAAATTGTCCAGCAGGTTGGCATAGGCCGTCACTTCCAATGGTTCGTCCCCCAATTCTTTCACTATCTGCTGTACACGTGGGGTGAGTGTCCTTGATTTATCCTGCGTGGTATCCCAGTAACCGATAAAACCGGGGATAGAGGTCAGGTAGCCGAACAGCAGCGCAGAAGCCACTACAGCCAGGTAACGGCCGGCCTTGACCATGGCCGGTTTGGATTCCATACCGGACCTGATCCTGTAAATACTGAGGCCCAGGAAAATGTAGACGATGATCACAAAGTAAAACAGGTCCTTGGTAGTGATCAGGCCGGAAAGCATTTTCTGGGTACGGCCGTTAATAGCCAGGTAATAGGTCAGCTCCCGGACAAAATCAATATCCTGCCAGAGCCGGCCGATATAACTGAGTATCCCGATCATGACAAAAGTGCTGATAGCAGCCACCACCTGGTAACTGGTCAGGCAGCTCATGAACAGGCCAATGGCGGAATAGGCCAGCAGCAACAGGAAGAAACCCAGCATAGCCGATAACAGCATGCCGGTTTCCGGATGCTGTATATGGGACATGCCCGCTACCAGGAAAATGCCCAGGATGGCCACCAGCACCAGGCTGTAGATAAGCATGGCAATGTATTTGCCGAATACGATCTCATACACTTTGATGGGAGATGAATACAGCAGCTTAATAGTGCCGCTGCTAAGTTCCCGGCTGATCAGGCTCATGGTCAGCAAGGGCATATAGAGGTACAGGTTCTGCATGATATTGCCAAACAATCCCTGCTGGCTGAGAAAGACCCAGTTGGTGACGCTGGTAAAGAATTCGCCCACATTACCGGACATTTCAATCTGCCGGGTCACCATATCCAGCTGACCCAGGTAAACAATGCCACACTGGATCAGGAATACGATCATCAGGAACCAGGCGATGGGAGAATAGAACAAAGTACGCAGCTCCGTTTTTGCTATTTTAAGAATGACTTTCATGATATATAGTATTGGAAGGGCCGGAATTAGTTTCGTTGGGTGGATAATTGTTTGAAGATCTCATCCAGCGCTGTTTTGTCAAGATTGATCTCCCGCAGGCGCCAGCCATTTTGCACACTGGCCACCACCAGTCTTTCCGTGATCTCCTGGTCACCGCTGAAGTAAACCCGCACCTGGCGCTCCGTGAGATAATCTACGCGGGTGACGCCCTGCACCTGCTGCAATTCTGCGGCAGACGGCGGATTTTCAAAATGGATCAGCATACTGTGCGGCTCCACGTAGTTGTTGAATGCATCCATGGTATCAGAGAAAACAATGCGCCCGCTTTCAATCATCCTGATCTCTTTGCAGAGCAGCTGTATTTCCGACAGGATATGGGAAGAAAAGATCACGGCCCGGTCGCTGGCGATCTCTTTGATCAGCGAACGCACTTCAATGATCTGGTTGGGATCAAGCCCATTGGTAGGTTCATCCAGCACTACCAGCTTTGGCTTGTGAACAATAGCCTGCGCAATACCCACCCGCTGCCGGTAACCACCGGAAAGATTTTTGATCAGCCGGCTGCTGAAATGAGCTATGCCGCATCGTTCCTTGGCTTCTTTCACTGCGCCATCCACGGAATTTTTCGCCATCCTGCGGAGGCCCGCACAGTAATACAGGTACTCATCCACCGTCAGGTCCACATATAAAGGCGGATTCTGCGGCAGGAAGCCGATCTCCTGTTTGGCGCGTTCGGGATGTTCCCGCATATTGATGCCATTGATATATACATTGCCTTCAGTCTGGTTGAGCGCACCACAGAGGATATTCATGGTGGTAGACTTACCTGCGCCATTGGAGCCCAGCAGGCCAACAATACCGTTGGGACCTATCTCCATATTGATATCGCGTATGGCCCAGGAGCTGGCATAGCGGTGCGACAGCTTTTCGATCTTAACAATAGGTTCTTGCATTCCTTATAAATTGATGATTGATGTTATAGTATGGGAGAGAAGCACGCTTCACCGGTTATAGCCGGCGGATCAGTACCCCGTGTTCACTTTCAGGTCCACTTCCGCGGTTTCAGGTGGCAGGCATTTTTCCTCATCGCAGGTCTGGTAATGCACCGTTACCCGGAGCGCTTTTTGGCCGGGCTTCTCCGCCCTGCCTTCACTGTCCATGCCGGTATACCTGAAACCCTGGTAAAAAACTACTTCACCGCCTTTATACACTTCAGCGCCTCCCTTGGGAACAGATGGGGGAAGCACGGGATCGCCGGTTTTCTCAAAACCTGCCGGCAGCACGTATTCCACCTGGGTGGGGATCCAGCCCGCGGCAATATTGGCGGGCGTGGCGGCATAGCCATACCAGCCTT
Source organism: Candidatus Pseudobacter hemicellulosilyticus (assembly GCA_029202545.1). Taxonomy (GTDB): domain Bacteria; phylum Bacteroidota; class Bacteroidia; order Chitinophagales; family Chitinophagaceae; genus Pseudobacter; species Pseudobacter hemicellulosilyticus. Next base: position 3,528,671 of record CP119311.1, on the reverse strand, counting down.
CATCAAAGCTGAAACGCACTTCAATACGGCCGGTATCATTGAACCTGACCGCACCGGGACCTTTAACCGCGAACCTGACTGGTCCTTCGCCCGCGTCAGCTTTCACTACTTCGTTCCGAACCCTTACTTCCTCTTTTGCCAGTACCCCTTTGACAGGCGTGGCTTTTACGGGATTCTTCTTCCCATACATAACATATACATAGCCCCTGTGCCGGAGTGTGAGGTATTTATAGTCTGTGAGTTTTCCCAGGTAATACCTTCTCATGCCTTCATTGGCCTCCACTTTCTGAATGATCTTTTCCATGGAGCCCTCCCATTCAATGGCCCTGCCGGCATCTTTTCCCGGGGCTTCAATGCCCAGGTCATGGAGATAACTCCAGGCTACCGCAGTATCAATATTGAAGCCGTTAACAGTGGGCAGGGAAATACCGATGATCAGGTCCATTACGCCATCACCATTGTAATCGGCCACGGTAATATTGGGCTGGCAGCCGGGGAAGGTCTTCCTGGCCTGTTCAGCTGTGAACAATGGCCTGGCTTCTTCAAATCTTAATCCTTTATCTGTCTGAACGCCCCTGAAGAACACTACCGGATCTTTGGTGGAAACATCGCCATACAGATGCGTTACCAGCAGGTCAATGACACCATCAGCATCCCAGTCTACCGGCGTCATAAAAGTTTTCTGTACGCCTGCATAGTGCGGCATTTTAAAAGACCGGCTGGCGGCGGCTGTTTCTTTGGCAGAAGGTTTTACCACGGACAGAGGCAGGCCGTCTATTCCCAGTAAATTTTTCCGCAGACCAAACTTTGGCTGATCCGCCGTGCCGGTATTCAACGCCACACGCAATTCGGAGATACTGGCGCCGCCCACTACCATATCCACCAGCCCATCCCCGTTCATATCCGCAAAACCGGCTGAAGAATAATTCCAGTACATCAGTGCATCCGGGCTCAGCTGGTCAGCATTGGTTTGCAGCCTTGCACCCTCTGCATAGCCCTCCTGGTCCACAAAGCGACGGGACGCAAAACCTGCTTTGGCGCCGGGCCACCAGTTGATCTTTCCCGGGTTATACTGGCCCGACAGCAGATCCGGGATACCGTCATTATTAAGATCGGCCAGTCTTGGATGGGTGCCGATGCAGCACCACTGGTGGGTGGTCATGGTATCTCCCTGGATATCCTTTGCATAGACATATTTCCCGGAGAACCTGGGCTTTTTAGCACTGCCTTCATTCAGGTAAACCTTTATATCTGATCCTGTCTGACCGGTCTCAAACTCCCCCAGCAGCAGGTCCGGTTTCCCATCTTTGTTCCAGTCATACAGCAGGGGATATACGAGGCCGTGCTTTTCAGTCCTGATCTCCTGCTGTGTACCGGTGATCAGGACAGGCTGGCCCAGCATGGGCGCACCGGGAATAGCCGCATTGGTAATAACAGGGAATACAGGAAATCCCGTGGACCTGGTCTTGTCTTCAGGCCGCTGTGCTTCAGCCTGCAATAGCAGGCCCATCACAGCAGCGAACAAACAGCTTGTCTTCCTCATTTTATAGATTGATTTTTTTTCATGGCAAAAAGGGGCTAAAGCCGGGGGAAATCCCCCGGCTGAAAGTGCAGCACATGAGCAAATGGATATTATTTACAGTCCTTTGATATTGGCATCATAGATCTTATCAAAACCGGTGAAAGTAGTATAGGAGGTCACCGCACCTGTAGACTCATCCAGCTTCAGGCTGTACAGGGTGCCTACATTGTTCTTGTACACGGCCACCAGCATGATCTTATTATAGTTGTAATAATTTACCAGGAAAGAGCCGCCATTATTCACCAGCGGTTTCAATATTTTCATCATCGTGATATCCCCGTCAAATACAATAGGGGTTCCATTCTGCAGGGTCAGCTCATTATAGTTACCTGAAAGACTGGCGCCGTCAATGGCAGTATAACGGTATACTTTGGACGGCGTAGCATAGTAACACATGGTGACCTGGTTATCGCCAAAGGCAAAAAAGGTAGCGTCATTCATACCCGGCATTACCTGCATATCATAGCGGGCATAGGGCAGATCAGCATTGGCCGTGGCGGACCAGTTGATCTCTGCCAGGAATTTATCCCCGTCATCTTCCTTCATGACCGCCATGAAATGGCCCTGCCTGCCTCCCCTGTCAACATGCAGGAGGTCAGCCTTCATATCCGCCATATTGAAATGATTGCTGGTGGCTATCTGGGAAATGCCGCTGGCGGTCTTATCGCCGAAAGCGGCAAACGAATAGGCATTCGTAGACTCTACAAAGCCACGGGTATTTTTATCGAAGAAAAATCCCTGGATCGCATAATTGCCTCCGATCTCGAAGAAAGGCGAAGCAGCATAATACTCCGTTACCGCAGGAGAGGGAACAGGAAATACCGTATAACTATTGCTGAGGCGGCCAAAGATCTGACCTCCATCCACTGCATAGATATTCTGGCCCTGCGGGAACATGATCTGCGGCTGTCCCTTATTGATCCCCGGCATAAACATACTGTTCCAGTCACCTCCTTTTGTAAAATCAGCATAGTTGATCCATTCGCCGCCGGCGTCCGTAATGGCTACTACTTTTGCCCTGTCCACATACCCCTGGTAGTAAGTATAGGTCTGAATGACGGACAACCCTTTTCCCGGTAATTTCTGGTTATTATTGGCCGCAGAATACAGGTAAGGGGTAGACACTGTTTCCATGGTCCCTTCACTGATCCGGAAATCCGTTGCCTGCAGCAGGCCAATATCGCTTTGCGTTCCATTTCCATGTAATACCATCAGGCCGGTGTATTGCGAAGTGATCCGGAGCGTGGTGACAGCTGAATAAAAATCACGGCCGGTAGATACCTGCCTGGCATGGGCACGGATACTGTAGGTCCCGGTGGAAGGTATCAGGGTTGACAGATTAAACACATGATCCAGTTTTTTGCCTTCAGCAAATTTCCCAAAAGTCAGATAGGTGCCCGGAGGGTAATAGGCTACTTCCCATTCCCAGTTCAGATCCGATTCGCTGATCTGGGTAATGACTTCAGGGTCTATCACCAGTTTCATACCGGCGCCCACTTCATAGGTGGTAAATGGCAGCGTGATGGCTACTTCCGGCAAATCGGAATATTCATAGTTTCCTTTGTCCTTGTAGCACCCGGCTGCAAGGATTATTATCAGTAAGAAATAGATGGTCCTGTTCATTGTTTGCATACTTTTTCAGTTAAGAGTAGGCGATTACTGTCCGTTGGCGAAACGAAACGGAAGACTGTTGGCAGCACAATATTCATTGAGCAGCCAGAGATTGTACAAGGCATCCACATGCGTCCAGCCCGAAGTGCTGGAAGTGGTGCTGGCGCCACCGCCCCTGATATCATTATCAGCATCAAACACGGCAAATAGGACATCATGTTTGGCTTCGGAATAGACACCGCACCTGTAATCATACCACCAGGATGGCTTAATGTATTTGTTGGTGATCAGCACCGTGCATTTCAGGTTATTGACAAGGCCCGTCTCAAACAACCCGGAAGAACGCAGCACAAAGCTCACGGTATCCGTTTGTTCAGCCAGGTTGGCGGTCTTTTTTATCTTCAGCTTCAGCACTCCCCTGGCGGAATCAGCAGGTACTACCATACTTTCAATCGTATACTGGGTTTGCGGATTGCGTTTATCGGAAAGCACTTCCACAGTCAGTGGCCGTTCCTGGTCCGCTGTATTGCCCGCCATCTGAACCGGTATGCTCACGGTGATCTCCTGCACTTCGGGGTCAAACTTTTTAAAGGAAGCTGTCTTCAGGGTATCTTCATTGGCAAACCAGACCCTGTTGGTGGCTGACCATACCTCCAGCTCTTCCTTGCTGCAGCTTGCCAGGATCAGCAGCGGAACTATAATCAGGATATAATTTATATTCTTCATAAAACGATTACTTATTGGGGTGAATTATCTGTTACCATCCTCATCATCCGGGCGATCAAAAACGTAAGCATTCTTACGGAAAGCAGCGGAGGTTTTGAATATGGACTGACTGGCAGCGCTGGCAAGGTCAATATCAAGGCGTTTCTGGTAGAACCAGAGGCGACCTTCTCCTATAAATTCCTTCTGGTATTCTTTCCTGATCTCAATATCCAGCTGCTCCCTGGTAATGGAGGAGGATAGCGGCATATTGGCCAGCCCGCGCCGGGACCGGACAGAATCCATATAATTCCTGGCCACCGAAGGATCGGCTTCACATTCTGCCGCTATATAGTATATTTCAGCCGTGCGGATCAGCGGCAGGCGTTCCTGCAGGAAGCTATAAACAGGCGTGGTGCCATACACCTGGTGAAATTTGTTACAGACAATGGCTGTGCCGCTATAGGCCGTAGCCAGGTTATTTCTCCGGATATCCGTACTGCCTTCAAATACCGCCCCTGAGCTGCTGTAAGCCTGCGGAACAAAAGCAAAACCAAAGCTGACACGCGATGCACCCTGGTAAATAAGTCCGTCCTGGTAATCATTGAGCAGTTTAATATTCAGCGCAAAAATATGTTCCGTGGCAAAGGTCCTGTCCTGGGACGAAGACACGGTAGAAGGCAGCACCACCCGGGTGCTGACCACCCAGGGGAACCTGGCCGGCTGATCATTGATGATCTCTTTGGCCTGTGCCAGTGCATTGGTCTTATCCCCTTTCCACAGGTAGGCCCTGGCCAGCGTGGCTACAGCCGCGTAATAGTTGAAGGTGAAGCGGCGGTTATGGTAAATACCCACACCGAAACTGGTGTAGGGGGACACCGGGATAGGCGCCTGGATAGCTGTGGGCGCTACGCCCAGGTGCATAGGGTCGTTCACCAGCAGGGTTTTGGCCTGCTGCAGATCACGGATAATAAGTCCCATAGCACTGTCCACCGAAATAAGCGGCGTGATCAGGGTACTGAGCTTATCTACGTAGGGGATGGCGGCTGTACCTGCCCCGCCGGAAGCGTAGGAAGGCCCATACAGGCTAAGCAGCTCAAAATGCAGGAAAGCCCTGAGCCCTACCGCCTCGCCTTTGATCAGACTGTAATTATCATCCTTGAAGACCCCTTTGTTGGCATCAATGGTTTCCAGCAGGCTGTTGATGTTGGCGATCTGTTTGTATACACCCGGCCAGATGGGATTGATATAAGGCATAACATACTCACTGTAGCCGGTATTCTCCCGCTTGTACACGTAGCTGGCAAGCGCCCCGTAGTTACCGTAGAAAGAAGAGCCATAGTTCCCGGACACTATATCCACGGCGCCCCAGGTCATTTCCCGGCCATACAATGCGGGTTTGGTCAGGTTGGCATATACACCTGTCAACGCTTCCCTGTATCCCCGCTCGGAAGCAAACAGGTCTGAGCCGTCAAGCTCTGAAGTAGGCTTTACATCCAGCCATTTCTTGCAGGAAACGGCTGACAGGGCCACACACACGATCAGGATATATTTGAATAATTTCATTGTGCAGAACGTTTTGATGAGGACTAAAATGATGCTTGTACCTGGAATGAAAAATTACGCGCAAACGGATAGCTGGTGCCCCGCTCTATCCGTACAGTAGAGAGGCGCATCAGTTCATTCATATAAAATGAGCAGCGCAGGTTATCCATACCCAGTTTTTTGAGCCAGGACTGCCTGTAAAAATCGTACGACAGGTTGAGCGAGGAAACATACAGCTCATTATCCTTTTGCACAAAACGGGAGGTTGGCCTTGTATACACCGGCGTAGTGCCGCCGGTAAGCGTCAGCGCCCGGTATTTTGAAACATCTCCCGCGTTACGCCAGGATTCCAGGATCCGCTTGTCCAGGTTATCCATCCCGGTTACATTTTCTATCCGTTCAAGAAGGGTAGTATTATACAGGTCGCCCCCGAAACGATAGGTACAGGCCACCGCCAGGGTGAACCCTGCATAACCTGCATTCAGCCCGATGGTACCGTTGAGCCTTGGCGTGTTGTCGCCTATAATGACCTGGTTGGCCGTACTCCAGGTCCAGGTGCTTTTACCATCTGCATCCAGGAACATTTCCTGCCCGGTAAGGGGATCAATGCCCAGTGAACGTACGCCCCATATGGCATTCATGGACTGGCCTTCTATCAGGTATACGGCAGGACGGCGATAGACACTCCGGTCAAAGGTAGTAGCAGAGGTGCTTTGGTTCTTGTCTGCATCCTGCTTCTCATTCCAGGTAGTGAAAATGTCATATACTTTCTGCAGCTTGTTCTCAAAATGAGCGCCTGAGAAGTTAAGCGTTATCCAGGCCCGTTTCCGGTCGTTCCGCCAGGGTGTAACACCCACTGAAAACTCATAGCCGGTATTATGTATTTCCCCCACATTCTCTTTGTAGGTGGTGAAGCCCATGGAAGGAGGAATGGTCATATCCACCAGCAGATCAGTGGTAACCCCTTTTGAATAATCAAAGCGCAGGGTGAGATATCGTCTGACCACCATATCAAAACCGGCGTTAAAATCCATTTTCCGCTGCCATTTCAGAGAGGAATTGGGCAACCCTATCAGTTCTGCGCCAAGTCCGTTATTGTAGACGATATCACCAAAAGTATAACGGGTACGACCCTGGAACGGGTTGAAATTCTGCGCCCCGGTATACCCATAGGAAGAACGGAACCGGAGCTGGCTAAGCCAGGAAACATTTTGCAGGAAAGCTTCCTTATGCACATTCCAGCCGGCGCCTACCGACCAGAAAACACCCCAGCGGTTCTCTACGCCAAACATGGAAGAACCAGAGGAACGAACCGAAGCATCCAGGAGATAACGGTCGTCATACGCATACCCCAGGATACCCACCACACCTATTTCCCGCACCCGGTTATCGGTAGCGGAAGGCCTGGTGTTCTGTGCATATTTGGTAGCAAAGGAAATATTGTCCACATCATCACTGCCAAAGCCTTCTGCTATCACTGTTGTATTGGCATCCCGCCTGGTATTGAGGTTCCAGGTAACGTTGGTCAGCAGCTGGTGCCGGCCAAACAGCTTGTTGTAGTTAAGCCCGATATTGGAGATGATGCTCTGGCTGAAACCATCGCCTTTGGTATAGGTGCCTTTACGATCAGACAAACCATTGGCATCATAGTTATTGAAGCTGGTATGGCTGGGCGGCAGGAACACATCTGAACTGCTTTCATTGCGGGTATAAGAAACACTTCCCGTAGCACGCAGGGCAGGCGTGATCCGCCAGTCGATATAAAAATTATTGATCAGCTGGGAATAAGCATTTTCCGACTTCACATTGAGCGTAGCATTGTACAGGGGATTGTACACATTCCTGTCGCTTGTACCGTTATAGCTGAAAGGATAGGTACCCATGACCCTGACCAGGTTACCGTTCTCATCATAGGGACTGTAATACTGGTTGAGCTTTGTGTAATCCGCAAAAGTACCATAAGGTGAATTGGTAGACACGTTGCGGTTGAACTCCAGCTGGTTCCGGAAAATAATATTTCTGTAGGTGTAGGAAAGCGTAGTGAAGAGCGCCATCGTATTCCTGCCGGACCCTTTCATTACCCCTGTATTATTATTGTAGGTGATACCGGCCTGGTAGCGCATGTTAATATCGCCCCCTTCCAGGTTCAGCGCATGCCTGGAGCTTACACCGGTACGCAGGGGCTGGCTGAGCCAGTAAGTATTGACACCCCTCAGTACATTATCATAATTTTCCTGGTAGATCAGGTCTCTTTCCTGGACGCCGGATGCACCAAAAGTGAAATTTTTATAGATCCCCCTTTCTTTTTCAAAGGCCAGCTTCTCCCCCGCATCCATCAGGTTATAATCTGTCAGGTCCGGCGCTTCCATAGCCACATCTCCGGAATACATTACCCGCAGCTTACCCCTTGCAGGCCTTACGGTCTCTATCACCACTACCCCGTTGGCAGCGCGGGAACCATAAATGGCCTTGGCTGCAGCATCTTTCAGCAGGGTAACACTGGCAACACGATTCATATTCAGGTCAAATACCCTTTGCAGGGTAGTTTCAAAACCGTCCAGGATAAACAGGGGCTGGTTAGGGTTACCGCTGAAATCTCCCTGCAGGTTGGGCAGGGAGCTTTGTCCCCGCATCTGGATCTCAGGCAGGCTGTTGGGATCAGAACCCATAGACAGGTTATCCATGATCCGGAAGGAAGGATCAATATTCTTGAGGCTCTGGATCACGTTCCTGTTGCCTACCTGCATCAGCTCTTTCTGGGTGTAGGTAACGGCAGCGCCTGTAAAACTCTGGCCCTGGCGGTCTACCAGGCCGGTAACAATCACTTCCTTGATAGATTCCTCTGATTGTTTAAGCTGGATCACCCCGGCGGAAGCAGACCGTACCCGCCATTCGCGTTTCTCCAGGCCAATGAAGGTGATCTCCAGTACATCATCTATACGGGCCCTGATGGAAAAGAGCCCATTCTTGTCCGAGGCCACAGCCTGTCTGGTGCGCATATTAGCTACCGTTGCTCCGGTAACAGGGTCACTGTTCATATCCAGGACCCGGCCCCTTACAATGAGCAGGGTATCAGCTGCCGCCCCGAAGGATCCAGCGGGCAGGGGAACAGCCGTCGGAACAGCGGTTCTGGAAGAAACAACAATTGTTTTTCCTTCAATGACATACTTGAGCGGCTGATTGGCAAAGACCCTGTTCAGCAGGTCCTGCAGCGGCATATTGCGTACAGATACCGTAACAGGGGCGGCAGTGGAGAGCAGTTCCTTGTTGTGCAGGGTCACATAACCCGTTTGTTTTTTGATCGCAGTGAAAACCTCCTTCAGGGAAAGGTCTTTCCCCGACAGGGTGATCGTCTGCCCCCATCCTTCGGCCCGGGCCGATAGCAAGGCGACAGTCATCAATAAAATGGTCAGTTTCATAACCAGCAGTGTTTTGGTAATTGTTCTACTCCATGCTTGCCTGCATGCAGGCAGGGCATGGCAGAACCCAAAAGGAAATTTTCGCATACCTTTGGGTAAGTTTTGGTTGAAAAAAATGGTTAGACGTCATTTGGATCGGCCATACAATTCGCCGGGAGTGGTTCCAACACTTCCGGTTTTTTATGGCCATCCCTGTTTATGGAAACAGACCGTTCTCATACACCGGTCCGGACAATACCATACACATTCATATGGCGAAGCTTCAGGCAGTAAGTACCTGCTGGCAGCGTTACGACCGGCTGCCCTGAATTTTCAATTGCTATGATAAGGTGGAATAAGTTTAAATGGCTCAGGGAACTATGAACAGCTTCCTGTCTTCAAGCCTGTAATGTACCCCCAATTCTTTCAATACATTCATCAGACCATTCAGGGTAATGTCTTTTGACATTTCTCCTTCCAGTTCTATTTTGGGTACCCCTTTTTCGTAAATGACGGTTATATCGTACCAGCGTTCCAGCTGCCGCATGGCGGCTTCCAGGGAAACATCTTCAAAATTGAACAGTCCCGCCTTCCAGGCCATTACCTTGTCCAGGTCAACCGCTTTGGCCACCCGGATATTTTGTTGCACATCAGCCTGTTCTCCGGGTCTGAGCACAATCTGCTGCCCGCCTTTGCTTACCTGTACCGCTCCCTGCAGCAGGGTAGCTTTTATACTGGTCTCATTGGTATAGCTGTTGATATTAAAGCTGGTACCCAGTACCGTGATCTCCGCCCGGTTGTCAACAGCTACAATAAAGGGCCTGAAATCCTTTTTCACTTCAAAATAGACCTCTCCCGTCACTTCCACCCTTCTTTCATTACCTACGAAGGCGGTGGGATAGCGGATGGAGCTGGCGGCATTCAGCCAGACCCCTGTTCCATCAGGAAGGGTCACCTGAAATTGCCGGCCCTTGGGTGTTGACATGGTATTATACAACAGTTCCTGGTCAGGGCCCTGCACCTCATATAAGAGCGTTCCATTGACCACTTTAGCCCTGGCGCCTCCCTGTAAGGCAATGAAGCCGTTCCGGATGGAATCCAGCAACACCCTGGACCCGTCTGCCAGGACCAGGATAGCACCGTTCTTACCAGGCTGGATATCGGGGACTGTGGCAGCGGTGGGATTGGCCGGAGGCCTGCTTTCGCCGATCCCCAGGAAATAATAGGCCAGGCCGCCAGATAACAACAACATACAGGCCACAGCCCAGCCCCACCTGCGCATGAAGTGGACCCGATGCACCGGAGTGATCACCGCTGCTACGGCAGGTTGGTCAGCCCCGGCCTTTACCAGCGCTGCAAACCGTTCATAGGCCTTTGCTTCTTTTGCCGCATCAACACGGACGGACAGGTAACCGGCCCATTCCTTCCCGTCTCTCAGCCGGGTCAGCAGCTGTTCGTTCTCCGGGGACCGGGCTATCCATTCATCCAGCAATGCCTGCTCCTCCGCTGAAAGCGTTTCTTCCTTCAGTTGCTTATAGATAATAGCTGCTATGGGCACATGGTTATTTTCCATACAATCACTCAAAAAGCGGCCTGTTTACTGCTGCTTCCCTGAAGTAAACACGCCAGCAGGTTGAAACATCACAAAAATTAATGAAAAAATAAAAAAAACTGGATCAGCAGTCGCTTCCGGATGAGGACAGTCTTCAGTTTTTCCAGGGCGCGGGCCTTCTGATTACGTACATTATTAGGCGTAATATGCAGTCGCTCAGCAATTTCAGCTGTTTCCAGGTTTTCAATGAAGATCATGGTCAGAATCTGTACCTGGGCAGACGGCAATTGCTGGATCTCCTCATAAATACGGTTAAAGATATCCTCCCGGATAATGGCCAGTTCCAGGGAATGCTCTGTGATCTCCTGGGTGGCGCCCAGGCCGGCCAGTTTCTGCGCCTGGCTGTTCCTGTCCCTGCTATAGTTGTAACACCTGTTACGGGCCACCGTAAACAGGAAGGCTTCCGCCTCGCTGAGCTGCTGATACCTGAACTGCGTCTTCCGGTTCCAGAATTGCAGCAGCGCTTCCTGCGCTATATCTTCCGCCTCTGACTCATCGGCTATCAGTTTATAGGCAAAATAATAGAGCCTGGAGAAGTAAAGCCCGAAAAAGGTCTTCATAGCAGTCTCTTCTCCTGCTGCAATACGCAGCAGCAGGTCAGGTTCGCGGTATGTGTGGGTGGTTGCCAAACTGGTTTTCGCCGTTGCAAACTATAATAAAAATTCAGAAGAATAAAAATTAGCAGCATACCACTGTTTTATCCCTGTACCTTAGCACCGGTAAAACCCTATCGCATGTTCGATTTCAGACTCAAAGTTTTTTACGTGGTAGCCCGGCGGCTCAATTTCACCAAAGCGGCAGCAGAGCTATTTATTACCCAACCGGCCGTCAGCAAGCATATCCACGAGATAGAAGTTTTTTACCAGACCAAACTCTTTGAACGCAACGGCACCAGGATCAGCTTAACAAATGCAGGTTCACTCCTGCTGAAACATACGGAAGAGCTGCTCAATATCTACCGGAAAATTGAGTTCAACCTGGCCGCCCTCTCCAAAAACGTCAAGGGGTCGCTGAAAATAGGCGCCAGCACTACCGTAGCGCAATATTATCTCCCCCCATACCTGGCTTCTTTCAAACAGCGTTTCCCCGATGTCAGTATCCAGCTCATAGCACACAATACCGAGATCATTGAAAATATGCTGGCGGAAAACAAGATAGACCTGGGCATTGTAGAAGGCCAGTCCAGGCGCCAGCACCTGAAATATACATCTCTTATCAAAGACGAGCTGGTCCTCTGCGCCAGTACCAATAATCCCCTGGTCAAAAAATCCAGCATCTCCCTGGCGGAACTGAAAAAGCTGCCCATGCTCGTCAGGGAAGCCGGCTCCGGTTCGCTCGAAGTCATTATTGCCGCCCTGAAAAAAGCAGGTCTTCCATTTGCACAGCTTAAAAAAGACATGGAGCTGGAAAGTATTGAGAGTATCAAATCCTATCTCCTCAATTCTCACTCAGTAGCCTTTCTCTCTGTTCATTCCATCCTCAAAGAACTCAGGGCCGGCGAGCTGAAGATCATTGATGTGAAAGGACTGGACATACAACGCCATTTTTATTTTATCACCCAGCAGGGCGATGCGCACTATTTACAGGAAATATTCCTCAGGCACCTGTCGGCTGATAACTTTAAGTTATAAGGGATCGTAAATAGCTATTTCTCCGGGCCCTTCCTCTTATCCATCTTTGCAGCAGAACAATAGTCTGGCACCATGGATAATAAGGCGCAATTTTCAACAAGGTTCAAACAATTCCTCAGCAGACAGCTGACCTTCCGGGAGATCATTTTTATAACCATGCTGCTTGTATGCCTGTCGGGCCTTGTCTCCGCACCGCTGGCCCTGCTGCTGGGCATACTGGTGGCGCAATTCATCGGCCATCCCTTCCTGGCGCTGAACCACAAAGCCACGCATATCCTGTTGCAGGTATCGGTAGTTGGCCTGGGTTTTGGCATACATATAGAAACGGCCCTGCAGGCCGGTAAAGCAGGCTTTGCTATCACCATCGTTTCCATCTTCGGCACGCTGTTCCTCGGCTATCTCCTGGGGAAAATACTGAAAGTAGAAAAGATCACTGCTTACCTGATTGCAGCAGGTACCGCTATCTGTGGCGGCAGCGCTATTGCCGCCTTATCGCCCGTCATTAAAGCAGAAGAAAAACAGATCAGTGTGGCCCTGGGCACCATTTTTATTTTGAACGCGCTCGCCCTGTTTTTATTTCCGCTGATAGGGCAGGCCCTGCAGCTATCACAATGGCAGTTTGGGATCTGGAGCGCTATTGCCATACAGGATACCAGCTCCGTGGTAGGCGCCGCCAGTAAATATGGAAAGGAGGCCCTGCAGGTTGCCAGCACCGTCAAACTCACCAGGGCTTTGTGGATCATCCCCATCGCTTTCGGCAGCGCCCTCGTTTTCAAGGCCGGCGATGCTGCAAATGCCAATGCCCGCCATACCCCCGGCGCCAGGAGCAGGATCAAACTCCCTTACTTCATCGGCCTGTTTGTAGTGGCTATCCTCCTGAACAGTTATATCCCCGTGATCCATAGCATAGCCGACCACCTGGTACAGCTATCCCGGGCCGGGCTGACCGTCACACTTTTCCTGATAGGCTCCGGCCTGTCCAGGAAAGTATTGTCTTCCGTAGGATTCAGACCGGTTGTACAGGGTGCGCTGCTCTGGATCCTGATCTCGGCAGGCGCTTTATGGGCGGTCATGGCCCTGCATTGACAATAGTCTATGATCAGTATAGAAAAAGAATATGCAGTTGTTAACCCGCCCGCTATACCGGTTTTGCTCACCACACTTTACTTTTTTCCGCATTTAATAAATTGCTTTTCCTCATGCAGTTGGATTAAGCTATACAGCTGCTCTAAGTTTGCGGACCAATTAAAAGCCCAGCCGGAGCAGGGTTCAGTCGAACTCCGCTCCGCGACTGGCACTATCTTATTATAACCCTTTGCGCCTAAAAATATTTGCAGACATGGAGCTAAGAAGAATGGTATGCCTGTTATTGATCATTGCAGGCTGGACAGGTAATATAGCGGCACAGCAGGCCAATACTTCTTTCGTGGTAACAGGTATCATCCGGGATTCTATTTCCGCCAGGTCTATTGCCTATGCCACTATCAGCATCCTTGACTCCGCCAGCAATACTATTGCATCCACCTATTCACTGGAAAACGGCAGCTTTAAAACAGCCCTTCCCCGGACCGGGACCTACCACTTCGAGATCAGCTCTGTTGGCTTCAGCACTATCACCCTTACACGTACTATCCACCGGTTTCCCGCCGACCTGGGCATCCTGCTGCTGCAGCCTGGTGAAGAACAGTTGCAGGCCGTTAGCGTCACTGCCCGCAGAAGACTGGTACAGCAGAAACCGGGCATGCTGGTCTACAATGCAGAGATGGATATCACCAATAAAGGCGGCACTGCTGCTGATGTCCTGCGCAAAGCGCCCATCCTGAGCGTGGACGCCCAGGGCAATGTCAGCATGCGGGGCAGCTCCAATCTCAAGATCCTCATCAACGGGAAATATTCCGGGCAGATGGCCCGCAGTGCCGCCGATGCGCTCAATATGATGCCTGCTGATATGATCAAATCCATTGAGATCATTACCACCCCCTCCGCCAGGTATGATGCAGAAGGCGCCGCCGGGGTTATCAATATTATCACCCGCAAAGGCAACAGCGACCTGAGCGGTACCCTGGAAGCCAGCGCCAGCAACCTGGAGCAGGTATTCAATCCGCGCCTCTCCTACTCCAATGAAAAATGGCATATCCATTTTGCCGGACACCTGCACCGCCTGCGGCAGAGATCGGCCAACAGCATTGACCGCACCACACTGATCAATGGCGCTGCCACCAACCGACTCCGGCAAAACATTGAAAGGGACAATGCAGCGCCGCATGGCTCTGCCGACCTGGCCATTGACTATACCCTCAATGCATCCAGTGAACTGAGCCTGGGCGTCAATGCCTGGATGGGCAACTGGCCGCATGACAGCAGGACCAGTGCTATCCTTCGCCTGCCCAATGATCAGGTTGCAGAGCAATACTTCCAGGATATCGACAACCGCAATAATTACCTGGGCGCTGATATCAACCTCGGTTATACCAAACGCTTCAAAAAGACCGCCCAACAGCTCACCCTGCTGGTACAGGGCTCTCCTTCCCGGGACCTGTCCGATTATGACGCCCGGCAAACCAGTACCGGCAAAGAGCTGCTGTACCGGGAGATCAACAACAGCCATACCCGCAACCGGGAATGGACCGCCCAGGCCGATTATACCCATCCGCTCAATACAAAGGGCAGCGTCCTGCTGGAAACAGGAGGTAAACTTATATTTAGAAATGTTGGTAACCGTTATGACGTATCCGCCAGCGATCCTGCCGATGTCAACCAGCTTAACCCGCAGGCGGATCGCTCCGATCATTTTAAGTATAGCCAGGATGTAATGGCCGGTTACGCCATGCTCCGCCTGAACCTGCCCGATAACTGGTTCTTTGAAGGCGGCAGCAGGCTGGAAGCCACGGCCATCAAAGGCAATATGCTGGTGAGCGGGACCGCCTTCAACAATCATTTCCTCAACCTGGTCCCCACCGCCACCCTGTCCAAAAAACTGGGCGAGGGCCATACCCTTACCATCAGCTATACCAAACGCCTGACCCGGCCCTATATCTGGGACCTGAATCCCAATGCCGATGCCAGCGACCCGAAGAATATTGAATCCGGCAACCCGGAACTGCAGCCGGAGATCTCCCACCAGGCCGAACTGGCCTATGGCCTGAACAGCGGCCGCAGCTTCTTCCTGAATACCGCCCTGTTCTGGAAACAAACGGACAATGCCATTATTGAATTCATGGAAACCAATGCCGAAGGGGTTTCACTGACCAGCAAACAGAACCTGGCCGGCAACAAACAGTTTGGTCTGAACAGTTCAGCCACGGCCAATCTATCTGAAAAATGGACTGCCAACGGCAACCTGAATATTGACTACTTTGACTATAGCAGCACCGCCCTGACCATCTTCCGCTCAGGCTGGGGCGCTACCATGAATCTCAACAGCACGTATAAACTGCCCCGCCGGTTCTCCGTCCAGGCCTTTGGCGAATACACTACCCGGCAGGTGACATTGCTGGGCACGCTGGGCCGCAGGTATTACTACAGTTTTGCAGGAAAGAAAGAGATCAGCGGATCCAGGATGACCATTACACTGGCGGCCGTCAACCTGTTCTCCCCCTATGTGGAGCAAACGGACGATAAGTTGCGCCCGGCCTTCATCTCCTCCGTGGCCAATCGCTATTATAACCGCGCGGTAAAGCTGACCCTGAGCTGGGAATTCGGCAGCAGCCGGAAACAGCAGAAGGAAAGGAAAAAGATCGATAACAGCGATATCAATGTACAGGGAAAAGGATAACAGGAGGAAGAGCCATGCGCAAACCTCCACAACAGGCTTGCAACCCACTGACAATATGCTTGTTACCATCCACACCCCAAACCCGCAATGGGCAGGATATTGGTTCCGGAAAACAAAATATTTCTACGCAAACGTTTTCGAAAATAGGCAGCCTTTGCCATCCTGTTTTATTGTTAACTTAGCCGCTCAACTGCGCAAATAATGCAGACTCCTGAACACTACCGCAACGGGAATCAAACTGACCTTTATCCAGGCATTTCCGGATAGCTGTTTACTGTTCAGGCTAATTATTAACGATTGCCGAAAACGTATATGACCAACATCCAGGAACATAACAGGGTTGAAGATGCAGGGCTCTGGGCCCGCTTTCAACGGGATGATATGGCCTCATATAACCACCTCATTCAAAAGTATTCCAGCCCGCTGTTCAATTTCGGATACCGCTTCTGCCAGGAGCGCAATATTGTAAAGGATTGCATCCAGGAGCTTTTCCTGGAACTATGGAATAAGCGGTCGAAGATCAGTACACCCCACTCGGTAAAATGGTACCTGTTCAAAGCCCTGCGCAACAGGATCCTCCGCGAGCAGACCAAATGGGTCAGGAACCAGGATCTCGATAGCCACCCCGGCTTTCTGCTGGAGTTCAGCATTGAAGAAAAAATAATTGGCGATATCCAGGACCTGGAACTGGCCAGCAAAGTTAAGAACGTACTGCAGCAGCTGCCCCCCCGCCAGCGGGAGATCATCTACCTTCGCTTCTACGAAAATCTTGATTTTGAAGCTATTGCCCAGGTAATGGGACTGAGCAGGCAGTCTGTGCACAACCTGCTGCAAAAAGCCTATAACAGCATCCGGCAGCAATGGGGCGTACTGGTCCTGCTTACCCTGCTCTGCGGCAAACTGCAGTGAACAGGTCCATTATCCGGCCCTGTATTTAAATAATTGTCCCCGGAAGGGTAATTTGGACAGGAGCCGGTATCTTATATTTACACAACCCAGCTGCTACTAACAGCATGAATTCAATGAACCAATACGAATATTACCAAATCGAAGATTTCCTCAGCGATACCAGCTTTATAGAGTGGGTGCTGGACCAGGAGAGCGAACAGGCCGCTTTCTGGGACAACTGGCTGCTGGACCACCCCGAGCGGGAACCCATTGTTCAAAGGGCCAGGAATATCCTGCTGTCCATTCAAATTGCTCCTGTGGAGACGGCCCTCTCCGAAGCCGAGATCCAGGCCATTGCCGCCTATACAGAAAAGAACGCCCAGCCTGATGTGCGGCCCAAAGCCATGCTGTTGAGATTATTCAGCCGGCCCTGGCTCCGGGTAGCAGCCATCCTGCTGGTGATAGCCGGCACAGGCGCCCTGCTGTACAGGCCCGCCCGCCAGACCGCCACACCCGGCAATACGGCGGCAGTGACCACTACCACCCAGGGACCAGATTCCATACGTTTCTTTAACAACAGCGCCGACAGTAAGCTGCTGCAGCTGAGCGATGGCAGCCTGATAGTACTGGGACCCCGGTCCGGCGTGCAGTACCCCGCAAAATTTTCCGGCCAGACAAGAGAAGTCAACCTGACCGGGGAAGCTTTTTTTGAAGTACAGGCCGATGCGCAGCAGCCTTTCCTGGTGTACAGCCACAAACTGGTCACCAAAGTACTGGGCACCAGCTTTACCATCAGGGCCTTCGATAATGAACCGGAGATCAAAGTGATCGTGAATACCGGCAAGGTAGCCGTGTATGAGCAGGCGGATACCAGTTCCGGCAATACTGCCGTTACCCTGGTATCCAACCAGCAGGTGATCTACAGGCGGCAGCAGTCCGCTTTTGCCAAAGACACCCTGACCAGGCCGCCCATGCTTTCCCAGACAGAAGCGCCCAGGATCTTCTCCTTCACCAATGCCACCGTAGCAGAAGTAATAGCCACCCTGGAAGAAGCCTACCAGGTAAGCATACAGTATAATAAGAAATACGCCGACATGACCATCACGGCTTCCCTTTCACGCCTGCCCCTGGATGAAAAGATCAATATGATCTGCAAGGCCATCAACGCAAAATGCACCATTGAAGACGGAAATATTTCCATTGAATAAAAAACGATTGCACCCGATTCCCGCCAATAAAAGATGCCAATGAATACACAACAACAATAGACTACCATAAAAAAACCGGCAGTACTGCGAATACTACCGGTTAATAGCGTCCGCAAAAGCGAACAATATCAGACACAACAAAGCATTGTGACAGGTTCTTTTTTGTCAAAAATTATTAACAAACAAACCCATGCCAAAAATATGAATTATACACAACCCATGTAGTTATGAGGGTAACATTTTTGCAGGTATTCTGTTTATTGTTCCTGATCAGTAACTCGCTTTTCAATCAGGTCAAAGCCCAGCACATACTGATGAAAAAGGTGTCCATCAATGAGAATGGCGCGGAACTGGGTTCCGTACTGAAAAAGCTGGAAAACAGCTACAGTCTCAATTTTGTGTATAGTCCCCAACTCATAGACATCAGACAAAAGGTCAACGTCTTCAGCCATGAAAGACCCCTGGCGGAAGTACTCACCCAATTGCTAAGTCCCCTGAGCCTTATTTATGAAGCTTCTGACGACGTGATCGTTATCCGGAAATTATTCAGGCTGTCCTACCTGGACTCCGCCAGTTCCAGCCGCGTGGTCCCTGTTACCGGCAGAGTGGTGGATGAAAAAAGCGGCGAGCCGCTGGCCGGAGTGACCGTCAGCATCAGGGGTAAGTACAGCCATGTGGCTACTGACGCCGGTGGCATCTATTCCATCAATAATCCCGATCCGGAAGATATACTGGTATTCACCATTGTAGGCTATGAGCCTGAAGAGGTACCGGTAGGCAGGGACCGGATCATCAATATGGTCATGAAGATCAAAGCCCTCAGCATGAGTGAAGTGGTGGTGGTATCCGTAGGTTACGGCACCCAGAAGGCCCGGCATATCACCGGCGCAGCAGCCAGCGCTAACCTGGACCCCTTCAAAGATGCGCCCAATACCAATTTCGCCTCTTCCCTGCAGGGTTCAGTACCCGGCCTGAATGTAGGGCCCGTGTCCATTGCCGGCTCTACTCCCCAGATCAGCATCCGCGGCAAAAACACCATTTCAGGGAATACCAACGCACTGATCATCCTGGATGGCATTCAATACAACGGCACGCTGGGCTCTATCAATCCGGATGATATTGCATCCATCGACATCCTGAAAGACGCCAGTTCCACCGCCGTATATGGCGCCCAGGCCGCCAATGGTGTTATCCTCATCACTACCCATAAAGGCACCAATAATACCAGGGCCCGCATCAGCTTTTCCAGCTCCTACAGCACCCAGCAGCCCAGCAATACTATCAGGCCCATGAAACGGGACCAATACCTGGAGCATGTACGCATGCTGTACTGGGATGAAGCCTTCCTGGGACCGGACTATACCAGCCCCAACCCCAACTTCAACCTGGCCCTGAGAGTGGACGCCTCCCAGCGGGACGCCAGTAATAAACTGGTTGAAACAGATTTCGACTGGTACGATGCAGCTACCAAACCCGGCTTTATCCAGAACAACCTGCTGAGGGTTTCCGGCGGCGGAGAAAGGGTCAATTACCTGATCTCCGGCTCCTTTACCAACCAGGCCGGTTTTATTGTCAATGATATCTTTAAACGAAAAAGCATCCGGGCCAATATTGAAACCCAGCCCCGCGACTGGATCAAGTTAGGCATCCAGTCTTTTGCCGCTTTCGTGAACCAGGACGGTGCAGAACCCACCCTCGGCAGCGTGATCCAGATGGCCCCGCTCAACACGCCTTATAACGAGGACGGCACCCTGAAGCCCTACCCTTTCAATACCAACCAGGAAAACCCGTTCATGACCTATGACGTGTCCGATTATTACAGGAGCGATTTTTATTTTGCCAATATCTACGGGGAGATCAGCTTCCCTTTTATCAAAGGACTAAGCTACCGCCTGAATTTTGGTAATAATCTCCGGCAGAGCAAACACTATTATGCCAGCCAGTACGGGGCCGGGCTCACCGGCAGCGCCTATAAGAACAACGAGCAGTACAATGATTATACCCTGGACAATATCCTGTCCTATAACCGCAGCTTCAACAAGCACAATATCACCACCACCCTGCTCTATGGCGCCCTGGAACGGACATACGATAATTTCCAGGCAACGGCCAACGGTTTTACCCGGCTGAACCTGGGCTATAATAACCTCAGCCTGGGGACCAACCAGTTCACCACCTCAGAAGCCTGGTCTGAGGCGCTGCTGTACCAGATGGCCCGGATCAACTATGCATTTGATAACCGGTACCTGCTGACAGCCACGGTACGGCGGGACGGCTTCTCCGGTTTTGCCGCCAATGAAAAGTTCGGCATTTTCCCTTCGGTAGCCCTGGGCTGGATCTTTTCAGATGAAGTAGTGACTGATATGCCCTGGCTCAATTTCGGCAAACTGCGTTTAGGCTATGGCGTAAGTGGCAACCAGACCAGCCGTTATAATTCACTGGACAAGGTGACCACGCAGATAGCCTATATCTTTGGCGATGGCGGCACCACTGAATACGGACAGTTTGTAGGCTCCCTCGCCAATCCCAACCTGCGCTGGGAAAAGACCTTTGAACTGAATACAGGCCTGGATTTCCGGGTACTGGACAGCAGGCTGTCCGGCAGCATCGATTTTTATATCCGGCGCACAAAAGACCTCCTGTACAGCGTGGAGATCCCTACTATCAGCGGCTTTAATAATATTAATACAAATGTTGGGGAGATCGGTAACAGGGGCATTGAGATCAGCCTCACGTCCAAGAATATTGACGCCAGGGATTTCAAATGGACCAGTACCGTCAATTTCTCACGCAATGTCAACAGGGTCTATGAACTGCTGGGCACGGGCGACCTGGTATCCAGCAACCTGTTCATTGGTCAGTCGCTCGGCGCTATCTACAACTACCGGACAAATGGTATCTACCAGGTGAATGAAAAAACACCCGATGGTTTTTATACCGGCAACCTGCGGGTGGTGGATATGAATGGCGACGGGAAATACACTACGGACGACCGGGTGATCCTGGGCACCACCGATCCCGCCTATCGCTTCAGCGTCCTGAACAGCTTTACCTATAAGAATTTCAGCCTGACGGTCTTTATCAATTCCATCCAGGGGGGTAAGAATGGCTACCTCGGCAGCAATTCCCATTCCCTGCAACGAAATGATAACGCTATCCGCTGGAATTATATCAATGAGCTGGATTTCTGGAATCCAGGTAACCCCGATGGGGAATATCCCATGTACATCAATGGTCCCTCCATTACGCCCACCATTTACAAAGACAGGAGTTTTATCCGCCTGCAGGACATCAACCTGTCCTACAAGCTGAACCGGGAGCTGGTCCAGAAATGGGGCATCCAGGGGCTGTACCTCTTTGTCAGCGGTAAGAACCTGGCCACCTGGACCAGGTGGAAGGGCTGGGACCCGGAACTGGCCAATGGCGGACTCACCATTAATGGCAGGCCGCTCCTGAAAGGATATTCTATCGGATTCAATCTGGCACTTTAAACTATTGCACCGTATGAGAAAAGTATTTTTCATCACCCTTCCCATCCTTGCCGCACTGGCGGCCTGCGGAAAGAATTTCCTGGATGAAGACCCACAGGATTTCCTGAGCTCTTCCAACGCCTACATCAGCTATGCGGATTTCAATACCGCTACCAATGATATGTACCGGGTTACCCGGATTGAATTTTATACCCGGGATGAGAACAAGCCTTTCGACTATCTCTACGGCTGCGATATTGTATACGACGGCCAGCCGGGCGTAGACCGCCATACGCCCATGGTCTCCGCCTATAACCCTACGGGCTCAATTCCTTCCACGCACTGGTCCGCCTTTTACAAGATCATCTCCGAGGCCAATGCAGTGATCAGTCGCGCCCCCGGCTCTGCCATGACGGAAGCACAGAAGATCCTGATCCTGGCCAAGGCAAGGTTCTTCAGGGCCCTGTCTTACCGCACCCTGGCCTACCTGTACGGCGGCGTGCCGCTGGTGCTGGAGGAAGTCACCAGCGCCAAAACAGATTTTGTCCGGGCTTCCAGGGCTGAAGTATACCAGCAGTGCATTGAAGACCTTGAGTATGCCACAGCCAACCTGAGCCCCATCAACGCCGTGCTGGATGGGGAGATCAACGACCTGGCCGCCTGGCACCTGCTGGCGGAAGTATACCTGGCAGCCAACCGTTATCCCGATGCCATAGCAGCCGCTACCCGGGTCATTGGCAATGCCAATGTCCATTTAATGACCAGCCGCTTTGGCGTCAAGGCCAATGTGGCCGGCGGCAATGTATACTGGGATCTTTTCCGCCCCGGTAACCAGAACCGGAAATCAGGGAATATGGAACAGCTCTGGGTGATCCAGTTTGAGACCGATGTACCCGGCGGCGCTGCCGTATCCACCGGGCAGGCAGGCAACTACCTGCTGGAAAGGCACCATGCCCCCTACCTTAACCTGATCACCAAAACACCCAATCCCTTTATCTGGCCGGTGGACGACCTGAGCGGCGGCCGGGGTATTGGCTGGGCCATCTCCACCCAGCATTTCAGCGATGCTATCTGGGCCAGTGATTTTGACAATGATATCCGGAATGCCAATATCAATTTTGTCCGCAACTTCACCGCTACCAACAGCAGCTCACCGCTCTACGGCACTATTGTATCTACCCAAAATCCGCCTTCAGGCATCACCGTGCCCAGCAGGCCTTTTTATGCCTACCAGGCCAAATGCACCACACCCGGGGAACACCCGGATAACCTGATAGCCAATAACAGCACCCGGCTCATGAAGAATACGGGCGGCGGCACTTACCTGGACCAGTACATGTTCCGCCTGGCGGAAACCTACCTGATCCGTGCTGAAGCTTACCTGGGTCAGGGCAATCCTGCCGGCGCCGCTGCTGATATCAATACCGTAAGGGCCCGCTCCAATGCCAGGCCGGTGGAGGAAAGCGAGGTAACAATTGATTATATCCTGGATGAACGCATGCGTGAACTGGGTGTGGAAGAAAAGAGAAGACTGACCTTGATGCGCCTGGGCAGGCTGTTTGACCGCGTAACCCGCTTCAACCCTTATTACAGCGATGTGAAAACGCATTATAATGTATGGCCCATCCCGCAAAGCGAGATAGAGCGGAACAATACCGCCAGGCTGGAACAGAATCCCGACTATTAATGCATGTAAGATAGTTCCGGGATCAAGCAGTCATTCCGGACCTTTAGTAACACAATGGCAATATAAAAAGGGGACGTCTTTTCCAGGACGTCCCCTTGCTTTTTATGCAGCGGCGGCTGCTGTTATTTGAAGGCGATCAGCTTTTGCTCCGCCTTTACGATCTTCTCAAAAAATGCCTTGAAGGCAGCATACTGGCTGGCAGGGATATTTTTACGTTCTGTGATGAACTTCCTGGTCACCACCAGCTTATCCGGACTTTTCAGCTTGTATTGCAGGGAATACTTCATATTGTTGAAGGTCAGCAGTTCGTTCTGCGGCAGGTCAACAAAGGTCTTCCCTTTGGGCGCCTGCACATTTACCTCTGTTTCATACTCATCCGTATCCTCATAGTTGAGGTAATTGACAGGCAGGGTCCTGCTGTCTGACGTGAAGTTATTGAGGGTAGCCACTACGTCCGGGTAATTGATCTTGAAAGCCTGCATGCTGCCAATTTCAGCGATCTCATCTTTCACCCTGTATTTATACAGCATGCCCAGAGAGTCTGTCAGTTCCACCAGCCCTTTATCAAAGGAAACGGTATCCAGCTTAACATGGTTCTTATACCCATCGGCGACGGCCTGTTCCATTTTGATGGCCTGGTTGGTATAGTCCAGTTCCAGGTAGGTGTTGCGGGTGGTGGCGGTAAGACTGCCATAACGTACAGATCTCACGGTTACCAGCAGGTCATTTTCCTCAGACCTGATATCCATCACCCTTTTTATCCGGTCCCTGGTCCTGTTGACAGGCACAATGGTCCCCAGCGTGCTGGAGCCGGGCAGCTTTTTGGCAGGAATTTCCAGCATCAGCGCACTGAGCAGGTTATTGGGAATGCTGGCAAAAGGCAGCTGGTTATCGGTCAGCTCCAGGTAGTACTCTTTATTATCAAGCCTTGCCTTGGCAATACAATGATTGAATTCCATGGTGGGCAGCACCATGGCTTTTTCCCCGTTATTACGGGTATCCACCAGGACCATCTGGGCGTCAATGCCGGCCATCTGGCAAAGCAGCACAAAGAGACTGGAAAGGTCCTTGCAATCGCCCAGCCTGGTGACCAGTGTCTGGGAAGGCCTTTGCGGCACATAGGCGCTCTGGCGGAAAGCCACTGAGCTGTATTTGATATTCTTCTGGATGTACTCGTAGATCAGCCTGGCCTGCTCAAACTGGCTCAGCTTGCTGCGCTTCTGAGCCGGCAGCAGCGACTGGAACAGGTTGGTGATCTCAAAATCCGTTTCACTGGAATTGTTTACCACATCCGCATACCAGTCGGAGATCTCTTTCCAGGAGCCCACGGTGGACACGTGCAGCACACTGGCCACATCAATATTTTCCGGGCTCAGCGGCTCATCCTTCAGCGTTGGATGGTTCAGGGCAGTCCAGGTATACTGCGTAAAATTCTCCACCTGTTTGATCTCCGGCTTGTTATTGCTGGCATTGAGGAACTCGTAATGCAGGTCCGTGCCCTGCGGCACCAGGATACGGTACTGGCTGAAGGCCGTAAAGATCTGGCCGTTGAAGAAGAAATTATCCCAGAACTCTTTGGCAAAGCGGCCATAAACAAAATTGCGGATCCGGTATTTGAACACTACCACATCTCCAACTTCCAGGTTGGTGAAGACTACTTCGTTCTCGTTCCTGTCGCCTTTAATTTTGGCGCCGGAAGGTTTCACGATCTCTGCTTTTTCCATCAGCAGGTCCTGGCTGTTGCCATAACCAATAGAAGACTCCTTATACCTGTCCACACCTTTCTGACCGGTGATCTTGACCATAAATACCTGGTACTGCTCAGCAGCGCCACCGGGATGCAGGACCACGTTCTTTTCATCCAGCAGGATATAGTAGCCGTAGTCGGTATTGGTAGCTTCTGAAGGCTTGTCATTTTTGATCACCTTGTCGATATCGGTCTCCGGGAACAGCTTATAGGACTCCTGTTTGCCCTGCAGTTTCCGGATCTTGTTGATGGCGGCGTATTTGTTGGGATTATAAGCCAGGGCCAGCTCATAAGCGTTCACCGCTTCTTTGGACTGCTTCAGCTCGCTTTGAATATCTCCCAGCTGTTCCCAGTATTCTGCATTGTAGGGCGCAATGGCCAGTGACCTGCGGATATATTTTTCCGCTTCGCCATATTGCTTTTGCTGGTAATAATAAACTGCCATATCAGAAAAGCCGCCGGCATCATAGGGTTGCTCCCGCAGGAGCTCTTCTTTCAGCGCCAGGCTTTGCTTATGCTCACCCTGCTCCTGCAATATGCCGGCATAGGTATTGACCACATTGTAATCCCAGTTATTCTTCAACCAGTTCCCGTAGATGGCCATAGCCCCTTTCTTATCCTTGTACACCTCTTTCTGTACGGCATAGGCAATAGGCAGAAAGGATTGCAGGTCCGGGTATTTTTTAAGGGCTGCTTCTACCACTTTGATCAGTTCGTCAAATTTCTTTTCCTCGGCCAGAACATTGATCTGTACGCCTACAGAAGCCTCATCTTCTCCATATAATTCCATCCGGCGGTTATTCTTGATCTCCGCTTCTGAATATTTTTCATTGCTGAGGGCTTCCCTGATATCCAGGCTGAGGGTCAGCGTGCTCTCCGGGTCCCTGCTCTTCAGCACAGCCAGTTCTTCCAGCATCCGGCTGCGGTTCTCCTCCTTGATCAGCACTTCTATCAGCTTCATGCGGAGCAGGTTATTGTCCGGCGAACGCGTAAGCGCCGCTTCAATCACCTGCCGGGCTTCCAGCGTTTTTTTATTGCGCATATACACATCCGTAAGCAGCAGGTAGTTGATCAGTGCAGAAGAATCTTTAGCGATCCTGCTGCTGAAATACGCTTCTGCAAAATGCGGCAGCGGTTCCTCGGGTATGGCGGCGCCGGTGGCCCTGGTATAGGACTGGTATTGGGAACTGCCTTTCAGCCCGGGGATGGCCATGAATTTTTCATCCGTCAGCCTCACCACAAAATTGGGATAGGTGGTATTGGTCCAGCCCGCCTGAACCAGGATCCGGTTGACGCCTTTTTGCAGTTTGCACTTTACGGTATAGGTATCCAGCTCCGTAGACAGCTCCTTTGACTTGAAAAGCACCAGGGCGTCGTTGACCCAGACTTTTATAGCGCCGCCAATACCCACATTCAGGAGAACATCCTGGTCTTTGGGGGAGCTCACAAAGTTCTGTGCATAGGCCACGGCTGTCTGGTCCGCAAACTGGAAGCAGAAGGGGGTCCAGCCATCCTGGATCTCTGCTGAAGGGCTGAACCATTTGACCTTTGCATTGGTCCTGGAAAGGAATTCATAATTCGCTTCGGCATGCGCCAGCGGCCCATAATCCTTGTACAGACCGCTCTTGGAAATGTTTTCGAAGGGGCCAACATATTGCCAGTCGCGGATGCTACCGATATTGGCAAACTGGTCCCGCGCCTTTGCATGCTGGTTGGCATACATCAGGTGAACGCCCTTCTGGTACCAGGCGGCGGCCACCAGGGTCCCATGGGCTTTTTTATCAGCCACCAGTTTGTCCAGCAATGCCAGCTGATGGGGTAATCTTTTCTTTCCGTAAGGCCCGGCCATAGCGCCATTGAACCAGAGCGCATAGATGTACGGGTAAGGATTTTCCAGTTTGTCGTAGACAGCAGTCACAAAATTATCCAGCTTGCTTTCCCGGCCCTGGTAAGCACTGACATAGATATTTGTCATGTAATCATCAGCAAGATTAGCCGGGGAAGAAGGCTTTTTCAATAACTGCTGCGCAGTCTGGAGATCGTTCTTTTTAATGGCGTCCCAAAGGCCGGGGGTAGACTGGGAATAAGCGGATAAGTGGCCTGATGCAAGCAGCACCAGGACCATCACAGCACGATTCATAGCGATTCAGGGTTTTAGGGTCTTAGGTTTAATTTTACTTTTCAGGGTTTGGGTGCCAATATATAACAAAACTTACTCATCGGAAATGATTGAGGGGTATTTTAGCCAAAAACCCTATAAAAAGCAAAGGCCCGCTTTCACGGGCCTTTGCTTTTTATGATCATTGGTTTATCCTTTTTCTGCATTGACCAGCAATTCATCCAGCTGATCCATGGCCTGGGTCATGCCCTCCCGGAAACCCATTTTTAACTGGGCGTCCATATCTTCCGGCTTTTCATGCCGGATCAGGATGGATACCAGGGTATGCCCTTCCTGCTCTTCCTTAAGATCCACCGTCCAGTTGGACTGCGGCATGCTGTCATTAACAATGCCTTCCTTATCGGTAAAACTGTCCAGGCTACTGAAACTGCTGCCTTCTGACACGGCTTTGTATTCAGATTTGGCCCAATGCTCTTCGCCTTCAGGCCCTACCATGGCGTACAGCCATTCTCCGGACTGCCTGAAATCCATTTTGCGTGTCCTGGCCACCCAGGGTTTGGGCGCCCACCATTTTTCCAGCAGTTCTTCTACCGTCCAGAAATTCCAGACCGTGGCCACCGGGGCTGCAAAAGCCCGCCGGATCACTATTGTTGCATTGTCCCTATCAATGGTAAATGATGTTTCCAGGTTCATAATTACAGTTTTATGAAGCAGGGGTTGCAAAAAGCAGACCAGGCCGCCTGCTTCATCCGGTGAAGCGGGCGGCCTGTACACTATCTGTAAAAAGGCTATTTTCCTACACTAAAGCCTGCTGCCGCACAGGCAGGGTCACTTTGAACACAGACCCTTTGTCCAGTTCACTCTCCACATCAATAAAGCCATTGTGTTTCTCCACAATTTTTTTGCAGAGCGCCAGGCCGATGCCTGTGCCTTCAAACTCATGGCTCACATGCAGCCGGCGGAACATTTCAAAGATCTGCGCCGCAAACTGCTGATCAAAGCCAATACCATTGTCCTGGATCAGGATCTGGCAATAAGGCAGGTCTTCCGGTTTGTCCGGTAATCCGCTATCGGATCCCAGCAGGGACACCGGCTGGCTGGCCGTTACCGGCTGCCCTGATACGGTCCTGGTCCCCAGTGTGGCCGGCGGATGGCTCACCATCTCAAAGCGGATATGCACTACGGGCGGAACATCTTTTTTGCTGTACTTGAGCGCGTTGCCCACCAGGTTGAAGAACAGGGGCCTGATCAATCCCGGGTTCACTTCCAGCGGCGGCAGGCTCATCAGCTCTACCTTCGCCTTCTTTTCCAGGATCAGGTCGTCCAGGTCCATCAAGGCATCCCGCACCACATTGTTGATATCGGTTCGTTCAAACTTGTCTTTTTCACTGCTCACACGGGAGAAAGCCAGGATATCCTTGATCAGTGTCTGCATACGCTCGGCAGCACTCTGGATACGCCGGATATAGCCATTGGCCTCATCATTCAGGGCCGCACGGTACTTCACCGCCAGCAGGTCCCCGAAGGTGCGGATCTTGCGCAGCGGTTCCTGCAGGTCATGCGAGGCCATGAAGGCAAAACTGTCCAGTTCCCGGTTGGCGCCTTCCAGCAGCGCAATATTATTGAGCAACTGGCGGTTCAGCTCATTGACCTTTTCTTCTGACACTTTCCGCTCATTGATCTCCGTTTCCAGGCTTTTGTTGATGGCTATCAGTTTCTGCTCCTGTACCATCAGCTGGTGATTTTTCCGGTGCAGCTCAATGAACACGGCTACCTTGGTGCGCAGCAGCTCCGGGTTCACCGGCTTGAAGA
Source organism: Candidatus Pseudobacter hemicellulosilyticus (assembly GCA_029202545.1). Lineage (GTDB taxonomy): Bacteria > Bacteroidota > Bacteroidia > Chitinophagales > Chitinophagaceae > Pseudobacter > Pseudobacter hemicellulosilyticus. Next base: position 3,499,884 of record CP119311.1, on the reverse strand, counting down.
TATAATCCACCGCGCCGGTCTTGTAGCCTTTGAAAACATGTTCTTCACCATAGTTATTGGCGGTGATGAAGATGATGGGAATATGCCGCAGCTTCTCCCGCTCATAGATCAGCGCAGCGGTCTCAAAACCGTTGAGGGTGGGCATCTTCACGTCCATGAGGATAAGGGCAAAATCAAACTCCGTCAGCAATATCTTGAGGGCCTGCCGGCCGGACGCCGCTTTCACAAACGTATAGCCATCGGGCTCCAGGATGGTCTCCATCGAAAACAAACTATCCTCGCGGTCGTCTACCAATAGTATTTTAGACTGCATGCAATATTTTTTTACTTATAGAACCAGACCCGCATTAATGACAGCAGCTGGTCTATTTTCAATGGCTTGGTGATATAATCTGAGGCGCCGGCTTCAATGCATTTCTGCCTGTCTCCCTTCATGGCCTTGGCTGTAACGGCTATGATGGGCAGGCTATTGTTCTGGTGCTCCCGCCGGATCTTCTGCGTGGTCTCATACCCATCCATCTCCGGCATCATGATATCCATCAGCACCATATCTATCACCGGGTTATTGTCCCGGATGATCTGGATAGCTTCTTTCCCGCTCTCCGCCGTGGTCACATTGATATTGTACCTTTCAAATACCGTAGTCAGCGCAAACAGGTTCCGCACATCGTCATCCACCACCAGGATATTTTTCCCGGTGAGGATATCCTCTTTCATACGGATATTCTCTATTAGTTTTCTTTTCTCAGGTACCAGGTCCTTGTGGTTGATATGGAGCTGCAGTACAGTTTCTTCCAGCAGGTGATCCAGGGAGGACACACCCTTTAAAAGTACGGTATTGGAAGCAGTATACAAATGCTGCATCTCCTTTTTATTGAAATCTTTGGCCGAGTAAATAATGAGCGGCGTATGCTTGCCCTTACCGGCCGATACACTATCTACCAGCTCCATACCCGTTACATCCGGCAGCGTGTAGTCCATGATGATGCAGTCAAAAGGCGTACTGAGCACCTGCGATAAAGCCTTGGCGCCCGTATCCGCAATGGTCACTTTCAGGGTCTCGCTCTCCAGCATCCGGACAATCTGCGAGGAGTCTATCTCGTTATCCTCCACCACCAGGATCCGTTTTACTTCCTTGCCATGGAACTCTACAATATCGCGGAACAGCTCTTCCAGGTCTTCATTGTTCAGGGGCTTCATCAGGAAGCTGCGGGCGCCACGTTTCAGGGCCAGCGACCGGTTCTCCTCACCGGAGATCAGGTGAATGGGAATATGCCGGTAGTGCAGGTCGCTCCGCAGCAGGTCCAGCACTTTCCAGCCGCTGGTATCCGGCAGCTTGACGTCCAGCGTCACCGCTACCGGCAGGAAGCGGTTGATAAAATCAAAGACCTCAATATAGTTGGTAGCCACCACCGCTTTCAGGTGATGCTGATGGGCTTTCTCTATCAGGATCTTGCCAAAGCGCAGGTCGTCCTCCACTATCAGCAGGATCTTATCCCCCGCCTGGATATTGTTCCGGTCGTCCGCCGTATCATTGATCATTTCATTGATGATATTGAGGTTGGGGGCCGACTGACCATCCCGGCTGCCCTGGATGGAATTAAGCAGGCTGTCTATCTCGTTCTTATCCGATCCCAGCTGGTACTGGTAAGCGCTCAGGGTTTCCGGCGCCTCCTTGGTCACCATGCCTACGGGCGTTTCTATGGGCAGGTAGAGGGTGAAGGTACTGCCATGCCCCGGCTGGCTTTCCAGCTCTATAGTGCCGCCGAGCAGTTCGGCCAGGCCGCGACTGATACTCAGCCCAAGACCCGTACCGCCATATTTCCGGCTGGTAGAACCTTCCGCCTGCTGGAAGGCTTCAAAGATGATATTCTGTTTTTCCTGCGGGATGCCGATGCCCGTATCACTGATGGCAAAACCCACTACCCGCACGGCGTGGTCCAGGCCCTCACTGCCCGATTTCCAGGCACGGGCAGCCTGGAATATTTTCAGTTTTACCTCGCCCTTCTCTGTAAACTTGAAGGAGTTGGACAGCAGGTTCTTCAGGATCTGGTTCAGGCGCTGCAGGTCGGTGGCCAGCAGTTCCGGCAATACAGGATCCGTCTCAATGGTGAAGCGCAGGTGCCGGGCTTCGGAGATGGGCTTGAAAGTGGTTTCCACAAAACCGGCAATCTCCGAAAAACGCACCGGTGAGATATTGGCCGTAATAAAGCCGGACTCAATCTTGGAAAGATCCAGGATATCATTGATCAGCTGGATCAGGTCGTCCCCGCAGCTATGGATGGTCTTGGCATACCGGATCTGTTTTTCAGAAAGATTACCTTCTACATTCTCATAGAGCTGCTGCGCCAGGATCAGCAGGCTGTTGAGCGGCGTCCGCAGCTCGTGCGACATATTGGCCAGGAACTCCGATTTGTATTTGGAGGTCAGCGTCAGCTGTTCCGCTTTTTCTTCCAGGGAGCGGCGGGCCTCTTCCACTTCTTTGTTCTTCGCCTCCACCTCATTTTTCTGTTTCACCAGCAGGAGCGCCTTATCCTGTAATTCGTCATTGGTTCGTCTCAATTCCTCCTGCTGTATTTTCAGCTCGCCGGCCAGCGACTGGGATTGTGTCAGCAGTTCTTCCGTCCGGCTATTGGCCTGGATAGTGTTCAATACGATACCGATACTTTCCGTGAGCTGGCCCAGGAAGTCCAGGTGCGTTTCACTGAACAGGTCCAGCGAAGCCAGCTCTATCACCGCTTTTACGTTGTTTTCAAAGAGTACCGGCAGGATGATCAGGTGTGCCGGTTTGGCGCGCCCCAGTGCCGAGCTGATGCGTATATAATTACCGGGCAGGTTGTTGAGGATGATCCTTTCTTTTTCAAAAGCCACCTGTCCTACCAGGCCTTCACCGATCTTGAACGAGGTGGAAATATTGCGGTCCGATTTATAGCCATAGGCTGCAAACAGCTCCAGGCGCGGGCTGGCGCTATCCTCCTGCCGCAGGATATAGAAGGCGCCATAGTGGGCCGTTACTACCTGCGCAAGCTCGGAGAGGATCCGCTGGGCTACGGTCTGGAGATCACGCTGGCCCTGGAGCATCTTACCAAATTTGGCCAGGTTGGATTTAAGCCAGTCCTGTTCCTGGTTGAGTAAGGTGGTCTCCCGCAGGTTGGTGATCATCTGGTTGATGGTATCTTTCAGGGCTTCCACTTCACCTTTGGCTTCTACGCGGATGGTACTGGTCAGGTCACCCTTGGTCACGGCGGACGCCACTTCAGAGATAGAGCGCACCTGCGTGGTGAGGTTCTGCGCCAGCTGGTTGACGTTTTCCGTCAGGTTCTTCCAGATACCGGAGGCGCCGGGCACGCTGGCCTGTCCACCCAGTTTCCCTTCTACCCCTACTTCCCTGGCTACGTTGGTCACCTGGTCAGCGAAGGTGGCCAGGGTATCAATCATTTCATTGATGGTCTCTACCAGCTGCGCTACTTCCCCGCGGGATACGATGGTCAGTTTTTGTTTGAGGTTACCGGTGGCTACGGCCGTTACCACTTTGGCAATACCGCGCACCTGGTTGGTAAGGTTGGAGGCCATCATGTTCACAGAGTCGGTAAGGTCTTTCCAGGTACCGGCCACGCCACGTACTTCAGCCTGTCCGCCCAGTTTACCATCAGTTCCTACTTCCCGCGCCACCCGTGTTACTTCAAGGGCAAAGGAGGTAAGCTGCTCCACCATGGTATTGATGGTATTCTTGAGGTCCAGGATCTCCCCTTTTACATCTATCATAACGGTCTTGGACAGGTCGCCACCAGCCACAGCCTTGGTCACTTCTGCAATATTCCGCACCTGGGCCGTGAGGTTACCGGTCATCTGGTTCACGGAGTCGGTCAGGTCCTTCCAGGTGCCGGCTACACCGGGCACATAGGCCTGGCCGCCCAGTTTCCCTTCGGAGCCCACTTCCCGCGCCACCCGCGTTACTTCGGAACCGAAGGCGTTGAGCTGGTCCACCATGGTATTGATGGTGTTCTTCAGTTCCAGGATCTCGCCTTTAACGTCCACTGTGATCTTACGACTAAGGTCGCCCTTGGCCACGGCGGTGGTCACTTCGGCAATATTCCGTACCTGGTCGGTCAGGTTGCTGGCCATCCCGTTCACGGAGTCGGTGAGGTCTTTCCATACACCGCCTACGCCTTTTACAGTGGCCTGGCCGCCCAGCTTTCCTTCGGAGCCTACTTCCCGCGCCACCCGCGTTACTTCGGAGGCAAAACCGCGGAGCTGGTCCACCATGGTATTGATGGTATTCTTTAATTCCAGGATCTCCCCTTTCACATCCACGTCGATCTTACGGCTAAGGTCACCTGTAGCTACTGCCGTGGTCACTTCCGCAATGTTCCGCACCTGTGAAGTGAGGTTACTGGCCATTTTATTTACGTTCTCGGTGAGGTCTTTCCAGGTACCGCCTACACCGGGCACCAGGGCCTGGCCGCCCAGTTTTCCTTCGCTTCCTACTTCCCGCGCTACCCGCGTTACTTCGGAGCCAAAAGAATTGAGCTGGTCCACCATGGTATTGATGGTGTTCTTCAATTCCAGGATCTCCCCTTTTACGTCTACGGTGATCTTGCGGCTAAGGTCTCCCCGGGCCACAGCGGTGGTCACTTCCGCAATGTTCCGTACCTGGCCGGTCAGGTTGCTGGCCATGCCGTTCACGGAATCGGTCAGGTTCTTCCAGGTGCCGGATACACCGGGCACATAGGCCTGTCCGCCGAGTTTGCCTTCGGAGCCTACTTCCAGCGCCACCCGCGTTACTTCGGAAGAGAATGAGTTGAGCTGTTCCACCATGGTATTGATGGTGTTCTTCAACTCCAGGATCTCGCCTTTTACATCCACGGTGATCTTTCTGCCGAGATCACCCCTGGCTACGGCGGTGGTCACTTCGGCAATATTCCGTACCTGGTCGGTCAGGTTGCTGGCCATCCCGTTCACGGAGTCGGTCAGGTCTTTCCATACGCCGCCCACGCCTTTTACAGTGGCCTGGCCGCCCAGCTTTCCTTCGGAGCCTACTTCCCGCGCCACCCGCGTTACTTCGGCAGAGAAAGAGTTGAGCTGGTCCACCATGGTATTGATGGTATTCTTTAATTCCAGGATCTCGCCTTTTACGTCCACCGTGATCTGGCGGCTGAGGTCGCCCTTGGCCACGGCAGTGGTCACTTCGGCAATGTTCCGCACCTGGCCGGTGAGGTTACTGGCCATCTGGTTCACGGAATCGGTAAGGTCTTTCCAGGTACCGGCCACCCCTTTCACCTGGGCCTGGCCGCCCAGTTTTCCTTCGGTGCCTACTTCAAGGGCCACCCGCGTTACTTCAGAAGAGAATGAGTTGAGCTGGTCCACCATAGTATTGATGGTGTTCTTCAATTCCAGGATCTCGCCTTTTACATCCACCGTGATCTTCTTGGACAGGTCGCCCTTGGCCACGGCGGTGGTCACTTCAGCAATATTCCGCACCTGGGCGGTGAGGTTGCTGGCCATCCCGTTCACCGAGTCGGTGAGGTCTTTCCATACACCGGCCACTCCTTTCACTTTGGCCTGGCCGCCCAGCTTGCCTTCAGAACCCACTTCCCGCGCTACCCGCGTCACTTCCATGGAGAAGAGGTTTAGCTGTTTCACCATGCCATTCACCTCCTTGGCAATCCGGCCAAATTCCCCCTGCAAGGCATTGCCGCCAATTTCCAGGGGCATTTCCACGGAGAGATTGCCCTTGGCCACGGAGCTGATCACATGCGCTATCTCAATGGTGGGATGCACCAGGTCGGAGATCAGGTTATTGATGGATTCCAGGCCGGTGCTCCAGGCGCCTTTGGCATTGGGCATTTCTATACGCTGGGTGAGCTTACCCTGTTTACCGATGATATGTCCGGCACGGGTGAACTCACTCATCATTTTTTCATTGATAGAGATCAGTTCGTTGAGGGTATCGCAGATCTTACCACTGAGGCCTACCTGGTCAATAGGCATGCGTACATTAAAATTCCCGTTCTTTACTTCGGTGAGAATAGTAAGCAATTGTTTATAGTCCAGGTCACCCGCCAGTTGCCGGTACAGGTGATCCTCTTGATTATTTTTTGTGCTGTGGATACTGGCAGGCTGTTTTTTTGTTGGCTGGCCTGCGGGGCGTAGGGCTGCATGGTTGACGGTCTTTTTACGGCTGGCAGGAGCAGTTTTAGGACTTACAGTTGATTTTGGGCGGGCCATTTGAAAGGTTTATGGTGGTTTGTTCGTGTCAAAAAATAGCATAACCAGGAAAAGGGTTCTTTTCCAGTGGAATTAAGGCGGGAAAACCATGCCAGTTTCAACGGTTTGTGGGTATCAGGCGGGGACTGGGTTTGGGACGAACCAACAGACCGGCTGAGCTGCCGGCTACTTTACCACACCTCATAGAGGGTATTATTTTCTACACATTCTCAAACTGGGATTATACTGCTGTCATGACCACATCATAACAGCAAGCAAAAAAAAGAAGGAATAATGCAGGTTGCCCCAACAATAAGACAAATACGATCAGGGATATTTTAGTGGGCCGGCTGGAAACGGTGGCCAGCGCTGCCAGGCGTCATCAGCCGCCTGCAATAAGGTATCCAGTAAAGGACCGCCGGGCTTATGGCCGTAGTAAAGGTCAGGATGGCAAAAAGCGGATCCAGGAGCAACTCCTGTGTATAGGGCAGTAATATGAAAGAATACAGCACCGAAATAACGATATAGGTACCGGCATTGAGCAGCATCCATTTCAGCAGGTTGTTCTTCAGCTTCCATTTATCCCCCAGCCAGTAGAATAAAGCGATCTGGATGATAAAATAAAATATCAGCCGGGCCGTGGTGTAAAAAATAGCGTCGTCCATGCCTGCTTCCAGCTTATAGAACGGAAAAGAGGAGGTAGCCAGTACCCTTTGACCGGTAAATAACAGGAAGCTGATGAGCGTTTCTGCTGTATACAAAAACAGGAGCAATATGACCAGGTGTAAAGCCTTTTTCATCGGCGGAATGGGATTATAGTGCTGTCAAAGATAATTTATTCTTTACAGGTAAACCAGGCCCATTTTACGGTATACCCCTCTCCGGGAGAGGTATCCGGGCATTTGAACTGCCAATCTTCTTATATTATAGTATTTTAGATGATCCTATTCCAAATCAAATACTGTCCTGATGCCCCATAAACCCGGTCAATCCCGAAACCTGTGGCGTTTATTATTGGGTTGTTTGCTTTGCTGCAGCAACCTGTCCCAGGCCCAGGCCCAATCCCTGCAACCCGGCTTCCAGCTGAATGAATACCTGGAAATGCTGCGCATCACCGCCATGCAGGTGGACACGCCACACCGGCACAAACTGCCGCCCCCACAGGATTTTAAAAGACAGTTCCGCTCCCCCGAATATGCCCTGGACAATAACTGGGAACTCTGGACCAATGCCAGCCAGCAGACCATGGTCGTCAGCATCCGCGGCACCACCGGCAAAAGCGTCAGCTGGCTGGAGAATTTTTATGCCGCTATGATCCCCGCCAAAGGATCGCTGCAGCTGAACGACAGCACCACTTTCCGGTATACGCTGGCCGCCGATCCCAAAGCTACCGTGCATATCGGCTGGACCCTGGGACTGGCCACCATGGCGCCCGATATCCTCAGCACTATCCGCAAGCAATACCATGCGCACCAGACCAGGCAGCTCATCATCATGGGACATAGCCAGGGGGGAGCCCTCAGCTTCCTGCTCCGCTCCTACCTGTACTACCTGCAACAGGCAGGTGAACTGCCCGCCGACCTGCGCATCAAGACCTATTGCAGCGCCGCACCCAAACCGGGTAACCTGTACTACGGGTACGACTATGACCATATCACCCGCAATGGCTGGAGCTTTACTGTGGTCAATGCGTTGGACTGGGTTCCGGAAACACCTTTCTCCCTGCAAACCCTCAAAGACTTCAATACCCTCAACCCATTCACGGACGTTACCAAATCCTTCCGTAACCAATCCTGGATAGTAAGGATGTACCTCAACTCCGTGTACAATAAAATGAACCGTCGTTCCCGGAAAGCACAGGAAACCTTCAGTAAACAGCTCGGTCGCAACCTGTCCAGGCAGGTGAAGAAAGCCCTGCCACAGTTCCAGCCGCCCGCTTACGCCAATAACATGAACTATATGCGCGCCGGTGTACCCATTGTCCTGATGCCGGATCCCAGCTACTTCAGGCAATGGCCGGACAGCGGCACCAGTGTTTTCAGGCACCATGGACTGGTACCCTATTACACGCTGGCGCAGGCCATTTACGGAGAGTAGTCCGTCACAACAGCGGCATCATAGCTAACGTGTAAAGGAAGTGCATCGCGCTATGGCCGTTTTCATCCAGCTGGTCAGGACCGCATGGCCCCAGCAACGGTCAGCGCCTTCGGTGGATCCACCATTTTTCCCTAAATTGTGGCGCTTTCTCCCCAACCCTTACTTGTTTACCCTGATCCGGTGGTCTAAATGGCGGCCCTTAAAAAGGCTTGCTTTTTGCCCTATTAATAAAAAGTCACTCAACCATTTATCGTGAATCCACCGTCCAAGGCACCCCACTTATTGAAAAAAACTGGCAGGATCGTCCTCAAAACGATCCTGATCCTGCTGTCCGTACTCATTGTGATCGTGATACTGCTCCTCACACCGCCCGTACAGAATTTTGTCAAGGACAAGGCGCAGAACTGGCTGTCTAAAAAGCTGGATACCAAAGTGGAGATCGGCCGCCTCCATATCGGCATTCCCAATACGGTGACCCTGGCCTCCCTCTATATTGAAGACAAGAACAAGGATACCCTGCTCTATTCCGGCGAGCTGCAGGTAAATATGGACATGTGGCGGCTCCTGAAAAGCGAACTGCTCATCTATGATATCGGCCTCAGCAACCTCACCGCCAATGTGACCAGGACCCTGCCGGATACCGCTTTTAATTTCCAGTTCATCATTGACGCCTTTGCCTCAAAAGATACCGTCACCAGCACCGATACCAGTTCCTTTAAAATGAACTTCAGACATATTGTGCTGGACAATGTGCGCCTTCGCTACCTGGACACCATCACCGGTAATGATATGCGGGTGGCCTTTGCAAAACTGGATACCCGCATTGACGTATTTGATCCCGCCCATTCCGTTTTTGATGTACCTGTTACCGAACTCAACGGCCTCCGTGCCTATGTATACCAGCGCAAACCGCTGGTAACACCCGAGCCCGAAGCAGTGGACAAGGCCGAAGCCAAAGAACCTTCCACCTTCACGCTGAACATTGGTAAAATTGCGCTCAACAACTGTTTTGCGGATTATGGCAATGATGCTTCCGCTTTTTATACCACGCTGGACCTGGGCAAACTGGCCGTCAATGCGGACCTGTTTGACCTCAGCAACCGCCGCATAGACCTCAGCAAACTGCAGCTGCACAATACCAATGCACAGGTACGACTGGGTAAATCGCCCGCAGCCAAAGTGGTAGAGAAAGAAGTGGAACAGGAAGTGGATGCCCAGGCCGACGCCGGCTGGACCATCCGCGTAGCCAATATTGACCTGGATAAGAACGATATTAAGTTCGACAACGACAACTCGCCCCGCCAGCCCGAAGGTATGGACTATGGCCACCTGGATGTAAAGCAGCTGAGCCTGGGCGTTAAAGACCTGCATTTCCGTACAGATTCCATCAGCGGCGAGATCACCCGCGGCAGCATGCGGGAAAAAAACTTCCAGCTTAACCAGTTACAGACGGCCTTCTTATATACAGATCAACAGGCCTTCCTGCACGATCTCCTGCTGGAAACGCCCGGCACCCGGCTGGAAAGGGATATTGCCATCCGGTATCCATCCCTGCAGTCCCTGTCCAACAATATCGGTCTGTTAGAGATTGAAATGGATATCCGAAACAGTAAAGTGCTGGTGGCCGATATCCTGACCTTTGCACCGATGCTGCGCAATATGCCCGGCTTTGCCAATCCCCGCGCCAGCTTTGTCCTCACCGGCGATATGAGCGGCCCGGTCAGCAACCTGCGCATGGACGCCCTCCAGCTGCGGGGCCTGAAGGCTACCCGCGTGGACCTCAGCGGCCGGTTGAAAGGATTGCCCGATATCAAAAAAACACAGGGCAATCTTTCTATCAAAGAACTGAGTACTACATCGGCCGACCTGCTTTCTATTTTACCCCCCGGCACCCTGCCTGCCAATATCACCCTGCCCAGCAGCATGCGGCTGAAAGGCACGGTGGGCGGCAATTACCAGCAGTTTGTCTTCAACCTGGCCCTGGCCACCACCCTGGGCAACGCTACCGTAAAAGGAAAGGTGAGCGAACCAATGGACTCCCTGCGCATTGGCTATGACGTGGTGGTCAGCACCCAATCGCTCGATCTTAAAACATTGCTGAAACAACCCGACCTGGGACCTGTCAGCCTGGAGCTGACCGCCAAAGGCCGCGGCATTGTTCCAGACAAAATGAACGCTACTATCAAAGGCACTGTTCAGCAGGCCATGCTCAAAGGATATAATTATACTAACCTGACCCTGGACGGCGGCATCGCCCAACAGCAGTTCACCCTGAAAGCAGCCATTCAGAATGAACCGATCCATGTTACCGTTGACGCCAGCGGCAACCTGGCCGGGCAATACCCCAGTGCAAAATTTGATATCAATATAGACAGTATCAAGACCCAGCCCATGGGCCTCACTACCGAGAATATCGTGTACCATGGGCATATCAAAGGAGATTTTCAGTCTACCAATCCTGATAGCCTGGAAGGACAGCTCAACATCACCAAATCCCTGCTGATAAAAGGCAACGACCGCTTCCAGCTGGATACCATCCAGCTGCTGGCCGCCAATACAGATACTGGTCAATCGCTCAGCCTGACTACCGAAGTACTCAGCGCCCGCCTCTATGGCAGGTACAAGTTGACGGAGGCCGGCAACGTTTTTACAAAGACCATTGATCCCTATTTCAATATCACGCCTGATTCTGTAATAGTGGATTCCAGCTATGATTTTCGGGTACAGGTACACGTTCACAACCCTAAAAAACTGCAGGACCTGGTGCCTGATATCAAGCGGCTGGACACCGTCAAACTGGATGGGCATTTCTCCGGCAACGGGGATCTACAGGCCTCGCTATTGGCGCCCGTAGTCATTTATGGCGCCAACGAGATCCATGGCCTTCAGCTGATCACAGACAACAATAATAACCAGCTCAGCATTAACACGGCCCTGGAACGCGTGAATGTAGGCGGCAGCCTGGCCATTTATAAACCCACCCTCAATGCCCGCATTGCCGATAACAAAATTGATTTCGCCCTGGACACTAAGAACAGGACCGGCCAGACCATCTACCACCTGGCAGGCCTCTTCTCCCAGCCGCAGCGCAATGAATACAGCTTCAGCCTCAAGCCTGATTCACTGATCCTGGACTCTACCGCCTGGACCATAGCTGCTAATAACCGGATCGATATTAAACCCGACAGCCTCACCGCTGATAATTTTATCCTGGAACAGAAAGGACAGAAACTGGCCATCCAGACCATCCGCAACCAGGAAGGCCTGCCACTGGGCATCGACTTTACCAATTTCCGCATCAGCACCATCCTTGGGTTCGTTAACTCAGACTCCCTGAAAATAGATGGTGGCATCGATGGCAATGTGACCCTGCGGGAATTAATGAAGTCGCCCACCTTTGTAGCCGACCTCAATATCAATGACCTTAACTTCAACAGGGACACCCTGGGCAATATCGCTGTCAAGGTCAGTAACCCGCAGGCTAACAGGTTTGACGCTGATATAGCCCTCACCGGCCGTGGGAACGACCTGACCATCAAAGGCAATTACCTGGCTGCTGACAGCAACAGCGCCATGGACCTGAAACTGAACATTGCTGCCCTTCAGCTCAATACCCTGGAAGGCGTGAGCATGGGCAATATTAAACAGGCCACCGGCACTATCACCGGCGCCTTTGATATTAAAGGAACACCGGCCAGACCTTCCGTGAACGGGGACCTCAATTTCAACAAGACCCGCTTCATCCCGTCCATCATGAACAGCTTTGTGGCCATCGACGGACAAAAGATAGCCGTCAACAATGAAGGAATCAGCTTCAACAATTTCACCATCACGGACTCTATTAACAACAAAGCTGTCCTGGATGGCAATGTGTATACCAGTACTTTCTCCACCTTCCGGTTCGACCTGCACTTCAACGCCGATAATTTCCAGGCGCTCAATACCACCAAGAAGGACAATAACCTTTATTTCGGCCGTCTCTTCTTTGACAGCCGCCTGAATATCAAAGGCACGGAGCTGCGGCCTTCTGTAGATGGGACGCTCAAAATAAATGATAAGACCAACCTCACCGTGATCCTGCCGCAGGAAGATCCTTCGGTAGAACAAAGGGACGGCATTGTCCGCTTTGTGGACCGCGACAACCAGGAGCTGGACTCCCTCTTCCTCACGGCCTATGATTCCCTCAATACCGTCACCGTACGCGATTTTGATATCAACGTCAACCTCACCATAGTGGAAGAAGCCGAATTCAACCTGATCATTGATGAAGGCAATGGTGATCTGCTGAAAGTGAAAGGGGAAGCCAATCTCAATGCAGGCGTAGACCCCAGCGGCAAGATCACCCTCACGGGCAACTATGAGCTGAAAGAAGGCAGCTACGACCTCAACGTGAACTTCCTGAAACGAAAATTCCTGATCCAGGAAGGCAGTAAGATCACCTGGCAGGGCGAACCAACAGAAGCCGATGTAGACCTGACCGCTATGTATATTGCCAACACCGCCCCCATTGACCTGGTGGAAAAACAATTATCAGGGGAAACAAGCACCGAGCGCAACACCTACCGGCAGAAGCTGCCTTTTGAAGTACACCTGATCATGAAAGGCCAGCTGCTCAAGCCCACCATCACTTTTGATATCCAGCTGCCGGACGATAAGAACTACGGTGTATCCAAAGACATTGTTGAAACCTCCAACAACCGGCTGACCGAACTGCGGCAGGAGCCTTCTGAAATGAACAAGCAGGTATTTGCACTCCTGCTGCTGGGCCATTTCATGGGCGATAATCCCTTCGCCAGCGGCAACAGCAGCCTGACCGCCGAAAGTTTTGCCCGGCAGAGCGTGAGCAAGCTGCTCACCGAACAGCTGAACAACCTGGCCTCCAACCTGATTGAAGGGGTTAATATTGACTTTGACCTGGCCACATCCGATGACTATACCACGGGTGAGCGCCGCAACCGGACCGATCTCAACGTAGCCGTCTCCAAGCAGCTGCTGAACGACCGGCTCACAGTGACCGTGGGCAGCAATTTTGCGCTGGAAAATCCCAATGCCAACCAGCAGGCCAACAACCTGGCGGAGAATATCCAGCTGGCCTATCGCCTCAGCAAGGATGGCCGTTACCAGCTGCGCGCCTACCGTAAGAATGAATTTGAAGGCATACTGGAAGGCTATATTATTGAAACAGGCGTTGGCTTTATCATAACGCTGGACTATAACCGGTTCAGGGATATATTCATTTCCAAAAAACAACGCGATCGCATGCGCACCATCCGACGTGAGCAGCGCCAGACAGAAAGGGATATCCAGAACGCGAAAGAAAAAGCATCGGGAACACCGCCACCTGAGAACCAAAAAAATTAAAGTGAAAGGACAACGTATCATTTTCGGAACTATGCTGATAGCCGGGCTATGGGGATTGGCTTCCTGCAGTAATACCAAACACCTGCCGGCCGGAGAATCTTTGTATACAGGCAGTGAGATAAAAATTGAAGGAAAGGATATTTCCAAAAAGCAAAAGAAGGCCCTGCAAACAGACCTCCAGGCCCTCACCAGGCCAAGACCCAACCGCAAACTGCTGGGCATGCGTATCCGCCTGCTGGCCTATAACCTGGCGGGTAATCCTAAAAAAGAGAACGGCCTGCGGGGTAAGCTGAAATACAAATTCGGGGAACCACCGGTAGTACTCACCGATGTGAACCTGGAAAAGAACAACGCGGTACTGGTCAGCCACCTGGAGAACCGGGGCTGGTTCAAGGCTATATCCGTAGGTGATACGGTGGTCAAAAAAAGGAAGGCCACCGCCATCTATACCATCACGCCCGGCCCGCAATACAAGATCCGCGAAGTGGTTTTTGAAGTGGACAGCTCCTTTATCGGTAACAATATCCGCTATGCAGGAGAAAAAACCCTGCTAAGGCCTACATACCCTTTCAACCTGGATATGATCAAGGATGAGCGCCTGCGCATTGACGCTTACCTGAAAGAGAACGGCTTTTACTTCTTCAGCCCGGAATATATCCTGGTAGATGCCGACAGCACCATCGGCAATAATGAAGTGAACCTGTATGTCAGGCTCAAGCCAGGTACCCCCAGACAGGCCAAGGAGCTGTATACCATCAAAGATGTATTCATCTATGCCAATTACCGGCTCAACCAGACCCGTACGGACTCTTCTTCTTCCCGCGTGGATACTTCTACCAGGAACGCCACCTTCTACCAGGGCTATTATGTGATTGACCGGCAGAAAAGATACAAGCCAAAAATGTTTGAACAGTCCATGCAGTTCAACCAGAACGATGTCTATAACCGGACGGACCATAACCTGTCCCTTAACCGTCTGGTGAACCTGGGCGTATTCAAATTTGTGAAGAACCGCTTTGAAGTGGCCAATACGCCTTTTGCACAGCTGAATTCTTATTATTACCTCACCCCGCTGCCGAAAAAATCCCTGCGACTGGAAATAGGCGGCAATACCAAATCCAATAACCTGGTAGGGTCCATGTTCACCCTGGGCTGGCGTAACCGTAATACTTTCCGGGCAGGCGAGCTGTTCACCGTCAGCGCCTCAGCAGGTGCGGAAGTCCAGTACAGCAGCGCCCTGAAAGGGTATAATGTATACCGGGCCGGTCTTGAAGCGGGTCTGTCCTTCCCCCGCTTCCTGATCCCCTTTGTGCAGGTCAATACCCGTGGCGGTTTTGTCCCCAAGACCAATATCATGGTGGGCTATGACCTGCTCAATAAGCAGAAATTATATACGCTCAACTCCTTCCGGACCTCCTATGGCTATAGCTGGAAAGAAAGCCTGTTCAAGGAACACCAGTTCAATCCTATCAGTGTGAACTTTGTACAGCCCATGAATGTCAGCCCTGAATACCAGGCTGCCGCCGATACCAATTCCTCCCTTGCCAAGATCATTGAGCGGCAGTTCATACTGGGTTCTACCTATAACTGGACCTATAATGAGCTGGTGGACGATAAGAACACCAATGCCATTTACTTCAGCGGCACCATGGATGTTTCCGGTAATGCGGCCGGTCTGATCACCGGCGCCAAACCCTCCAAACCAGGTAAGATCGCGGGCGAGGTGTTTTCCCAATATGTGAAGGCCGAAGGGGATTTCCGGGTGTACCGCCGGCTGGGAACTAATTCCAAATGGGCCAACCGCCTCATTGTAGGCGCCGGTTATCCCTATGGCAACAGCCGTGAGCTGCCCTTTATCAAACAGTTCTTTATTGGCGGTAATAACAGTATCCGGGCCTTCCGAACCAGGGCCCTGGGTCCTGGCACCTTTAACGGTAACGTGAATACCCTGGTGCCGGACCAGTCGGGTGATATCAAGATGGAATTCAATACCGAGCTGCGGGGCAAGCTCTACAGCATTTTTCACGGGGCCGTCTTCGTGGATGCAGGTAATATCTGGCTGTACCGCGATAATATTGATAAACCAGGCGCTCAGTTCTCCAAAACATTCCTGAAAGAGCTGGCGGTAGGTACCGGTATCGGTCTGCGGATAGATGTCTCTATCCTGGTGCTGCGACTGGATGTAGCCTTTCCCCTGCGCAAACCCTTCCTGCCGGATGGCGAACGCTGGGTGATTGACAAGATCAGCTTCGGCAGCAGCGACTGGCGCCGGGACAACCTGGTGTATAACCTGGCTATCGGTTATCCCTTCTAAAGCGCTACAACTACTACATATAGAATGCAAATGCCCGCGGTCAGCGGGCATTTGCATTCTATATATTCTGTCCTCAGGGCTCGCTTGCCAGCATTCAGCCAGTGACTGCTATGCTGTTGCCTCCGGCGGACAGCCGGCTTTGTTTATTTATTGATCCCCACCGATTGCTTCACACCGGTGAAGATCGATTTCCAGACAAGATTAAAGAAGGACTTTTTAGTATCTCTTTCAAAATGCACTTCTTCCCGGCGCACTTCCTTATCCTTGCCGGGATTGGCTTTTTTTACCTGTATAGCGGCCAGCAGGCTGACCAGCTTTTTCTTTTCCAGCTTATTCTCTGCGGAATCCCTTTTGAGCAGGGCCACTTTCAGGTCGTCATACAGGATGGTCAGCGGACCATCGGCCCGGTAATCATTGGCCGCAAAAGAAAAATTGAGGCGGCTGATAGTGCCCGTCTCAATTTTAGCCAACCCCATCGGCTCGGTCAGCTCATTGACCCCGGGGGCGGGCATCTTCCCCATCTCCCCACTGATGGTAAATTTTCCATTGTCTGCAAGGGGATAAAAATTGATGGTTGCGCTGATAGGCGCTTTATCCAGGAAACGGGCACGGAAATCCACCTTGCAGACAGGATTGTCTTTGAGTCGCTCCTGCTGGTTGGTGAGGTTATGGATCATCAGCTGCACCTGGTGAAAACGCACCAGCCCGCTCTTCTTGCTTTTAGGATTTCTTTCTTTGTATTCTATATAGGCGTTATTGAAACGGGCCGTTTTAAAATAGATGTCCACCGGCATTTTCATCAGGGCCTGGTGCGGATAGGTGCCGATCCGGTTCTTCCCGTCATGGGGATAGGAAAGATCCCGGTAGATCTTATAGCTGCTGCTGCCGATGACCACGGAATCCGCTTCTATCTTTTCCCGCATAAAGGCGGCGGTATTCAGGTTAACGAGACTGATATCCCGTATGGAGATATCAAAGCGGTCATTGGCATATTTGAATTGTTGCAGGAAAGCTGCTTCCGGTTTATTGGGAATGATCTGGGTATGCTGCACATGCAGTTTTTTCTGTCCGCTGTTGAAGTCTACGTTGCGGATCTCATACTTATATAATTTGTTCTTACTGTGCATGCTCATCTTCTTGCATTGCAGGTTGACCTGCTCCGCAAAAGCGATCCGTGTACTGTCCTTATCATGGAGGCTGTCCACTGCTATACCATAAAGGTCAATGGACACGCTGTCCAGTTCCATGCGCAGGTCCCCGCTTTTCCAGTCGCGCGTGATCACCTGTGCATTGACAATGGACACGGTGTCCAGGGCCAGCAGTTTCAGGTTACCCAGCACCTGCTTGTAAACCTCCTTATCAGGCACATTGCGCAGGGAGTCCTTGCCTTTATTGGTGAAGAACAATTCAATGACGGGATGATCAATCAGTACACGCCGGCCCACGATCTCGCTGTTGAGCAGGGCCTTGGGCGTTTTAACGCCGGTAACGGACAATGAAGGGATATGCAGCTTCACCAGGATACCGGGATCATCTCCGGTGGCGGAAAGCTGGTTATAGATCAGGGAATCAGGCTGCAGGCTGATATTGGTGACGGCCAGGTTGCCCGCCACTTCATCCAGGTCCAGCTTACCGGTGCTGATGGAATAGAGGTTGTTGGTCTTCTCACTCACGGTACGGGTCACTTCCTGTTTCACCAGCCTTTTCTTGTAGAGGTTCCAGAAAACCACTCCACCGGCAATGAGGACCAGTACAATGATGAGAATGATACTTTTTCTTTTGGATAGCATATCATTAATTAAGGTTAGGGAAATAAAAAACCGCAGTGCGAGAAGGTTCAAAGATCGCCTGACCGGGATTCAAACCTTTGTACCAGCTGCACTGCGGCGTTAGTCTTCATTCCTTCCGTTGATCAGGAAGGCAGTACGGACGGATGCAAATTATAAGAAGGTTGCGGTTGCACATGGCCCTTTGGTCTGAAGTACTGGCGCAATTGCTGCCACCAGTCCTTCCATTGGAAGGAGCGATGACGCAAATCGAGATATTGGGATTCCATCACTTTTACTTTTACCAGTAAAAGCCTGGACAGGGAGGGCAATGGCGCCATTCCGGGCAGACCCATGGAATCCATCATGGCTTCCTGGTCTGTTACCAGCTGCGCATCACCTGATATCTTGAGAAAAAATGGTTTTCCTTTCCTGTAGAAGTCCAGCCGCGCAGGGAACTCCTTTTCATGCTCTTCCATATATTGGTCCGGGCGACGGATAAAGAAACAGATCATCCCCTCACTGTCAATGTTCAGGGCGGATATGATACAGGTAGGCAACTTATAGGTTGCATTGGAGGTATTGGAAAAAAGTGCGCTCCTTATTTCATGGATGCGATCACGGAGAAAATCGATGTCATGTATGTCATTTACCATAATCGTTCCTTTTTATACAGATATTTCAAAAGGCATGCCTGTTCTTCGGCGCAGCCCATGCCCGTGGTGTATTTTCTACATTAAAATACATTTAACCCATTTTGGTAGATACCCGGATCGCCTCAATTTCTTTCCCATAGCGGGATACAGCCTTGGAAGCTATTTCTGGCATGGATTTTTCAATAGGTATAGCAGAACATATTTTCGCTTACATACAGGGTGGCGCCTGGTGCAAACCAGGATCCTGAGAACATACCTGAGAACCTGATCTGGATAATGCCAGCGTAGGGAAATACAAAGAGAAAATATGATAAAAAGCCTCCGGTCAAACGGGGGCTTTTTAGTGCCTGCCCATTTCCCTGCTAACGGTACTCCTTCCTACAAGCACCATTCAGACATTGGTCTGAATTTTTATATATCATTTATACCAATTGAATAGTCATGAACAAGAATACTAACAGGAAAACCCCTCCTGGCGACAGAAAGAAGAAGTGCCATTCCCTGGATGAAGCCGGGGAAAACCAGGAGTGGAAGTCGAGGTCACAATCCCAAAAAACGAGGCGACATGCTGAATAGTGCTGAAAATATTACCCAATTGTCGCACCGCGAAATGCTGGATATTCACCGCGACTACCAGCAGGCGGCCGCCATCGCTTCCCTGGTCTATGTGGACGATAATATGCCCGGCATCCGCCGGTACAGGAAAGGGAAAGGCTTTTATTTCATGCGCAACAAAAAACGACTGGACAATAAGGAAGAGATAGCGCGGATCCGGAAACTGGCCATTCCGCCAGCCTGGACCGAGGTCTGGATCTGCCCCCTTTCCAACGGCCATCTCCAGGCCACCGGCAAGGACCTGCGAAAGCGGAAACAATACCGTTATCACCCCAACTGGCAGGAGGTGCGCAACGAAACAAAATTCCACCGCCTCTATGAGTTTGGCAAAGTGCTGCCCAGGCTCCGGTTGCTGCTGGAGAAGGATATCACCCGCAAAGAACTCTGCCAGGAGAAAGTGCTGGCCACTGTCATCAGCCTGATGGAACGGACCTATATCCGCATCGGTAGTAATGATTATGAAAAAATGTATGGCTCCTATGGGCTCACTACCTTCAAGGATAACCATGTCAGTATTGAAGGCAATGCACTCCGCTTTTCTTTCAAAGGAAAAAAAGGGGTATACCATTCCATTTCCCTGAAGAATAAAAGGCTGGCCACTATTGTCCGCGCCTGCCGGGATATACCAGGCAAAGAGTTGTTCCAGTACTATGATGCGGATGGACAGCGCCATGCCATTGATTCCGGCATGGTGAACGAGTATATCAGGAAAGCTACAGGTGGTGATTACACCTCCAAGGATTTCCGTACCTGGGCCGGTACGCTCAATATCCTGCGCAGCTTCAGGATTATTGGCCAGGCGCTCACAGAAGCAGAGAAAAAGAAAAAAGTAGTGGAAGCCCTGGATGCCGTCAGTATGCGGCTGGGCAATACACGCACCGTTTGCCGGAAATATTACGTGCATCCAGGTATCATTCGCTTATACGAGGCCGATAACCTCCAGAAATATTTAGACCAGCTGAATGATATTGAAGAGCCGGATAACCGGACCGATCTTACCAGTGAAGAGAAAGTATTGATGAAAGTGCTGAAGCAGGTACAGACAGCGTAAAGGCCCGCCAATTATTACTACATCCACCACAGATCCCGGCAAACAGCTATCACTATTGTAAGGTGCTGCTGAGTCCTGCCAGATACCGGTGCATGCGCCCTCCCTTTTCGTATAGCTGTTTTTATCTGATCTTTTTTTGTACTGCCTCCAGCTGCTGCACATGAGCGCGCAGGACCGGGAGCGACTGACTAATATATCCTTTCACCGGGGCTTCAGTGGTTCTGCCCAGTTCCTGTTCATAGCTGCTGATGGCTTCCTGCTGGCTTTCCAGCATATGCTTCACCCACCAGCGGTCAAAGGCCTTACTATTGGTATCTCCACCAGTATTCAGGTTAGCTGCCGCCGTATTGCGGGCAGTATCAGCAGCGGGTTTAATAGCAGCCAGGCCTTTCAGCAGGCGCTGGTGATCCGCCTTTAGGGTAGCCGCCAGTTTTTTGATATCGCCATTGGTAGATTTTTGGGTGGCTTCTTCTGCCGCCGCTACCTCATCTTTAGCCATGCGGACAGCCCTACCCACAAAAGAAGTGTCCACCCCGGCCGTGCTGGCCTGGTCGTGGTTGATGGCAGGCTGCGGGAAATCGGCGCTGGATTGCTGGTGGGTAGCATACCGCTGGGAATCCACGGCCGTCTCCGGTTTTTCCTTGGTCACAGCTTTATCATCGTTTCCATTGCAGGCTGCCAGGCTTAGCGTTATGCTGCAAAGAGTAACAAATAAAATGGATGGATTGGGTTTCATACTACTTGATTTTAGACAATAAAAAAACTGCCGCACAACGCAGAGAAAGCTTTTCAACGGGTGTCGTACTGCTTCCCTTCCCGGCTTGTACTGGCAGCTTACCGGTAAGTACCGGCAAAAATGAAGGACTAACGGTAATGAATACTTATCTGTACGCAGCCTTTTGGGGTGCTGCCTTGCTTGTGATATCGGATTTGGAATACTTTGCCATAAATAGCATTATAATGGGTATTGATCCTGGCTATTGTATAAGAATAGAGATCGTATTATCAGGGCCGGGAGCCGCCGCACGCAACTCTTTGCTGAAGCGTATGGTCAGCACACCGTCCGTAAAATGAGCGGCGGCCAGGCCGGCATCTTCAGGGAGCAGGAAAGAGCGCGACAGATCGCCGGGCGCAAATTCCTGTTTGTATAAACGGCGCACATCCTTGTGGCGCAAATAGGGGGCCCGGGCATGAACCGTTAACAGGTCTTCTTCCAGCGCCAGTTCCAGGTCGTTCTTCCGATAACCTGGCAAAGCCATTTCAAAAACATAAGCGGAATCTGTTTCCAGCACATTCACCGCGGCCAGGGGCATGATCCGGTTTTCCGGGTACACTTCCTGTTCCAGGTGTTCAATGTCTGAGAATTCGCCACAGAAGGTCCTTACAATGGCGCGATCACTGGGATTTGACATGATAGCTTTCATAACCGGGGAATTTTGTTGCCCTGCTGCCGGCACGCTGGCCGACAGGTATACAGGCAGTCCTATAGAATAATTTACCAATTGTCGGGATGAAGGCGCTACCGTATGTATGATCACAATACACACGATAAGCACAAGCAGACATTTTAGTTCAGACATACAGTATTGGATAATCCGGAAACCCGTGTTGGACAATACCCTTCCACGCATAGCAGGCACACACTATTATATTGTATTAATTATTGTGCCAGCCTATGGTCACAGATTCCGCCAGTTTGTCCATGGCTTCGGGTAGTTTGTTCTACAAATTCCTGAGCCTGCGGCAATTGACAATGATGGTATCGTTTTTTTAACCCTCACCCCTATCTGTAAAACATCAAAATTTGTGAATCATGAAATACAATGAAGAATTGATTGATGTCCTGAACGACCTCATCCAGATCAATAACGACCGTATTACCGGTTATGAAAAAGCAGTAGAGGAAACAAAAGACATTGACGATGATCTCCGTAGCGTATTCCGCCGCATGGCTGATGAAAGCCGTCAGCACAAAGCGGAACTGGTCCTGGAAGTACAAAAACGCGGCGCTAATGCCGATGTGGACAGCACCACCAATTCCGGTAAGATCTATCGCGCATGGATGGGCCTGAAAGCCACCTTCACCGGCAAAGACCGTCACGCCGTCCTGGCTTCCTGTGAGTTTGGTGAAGATGCTGCCCAGAAAGCCTACCAGCAGGCCCTGGAATCTGACGCCACTATGGATGCGGATATCCGTCAGCTGATTGTAAAACAAAAAAGCGCCCTGAAAGAATCCCATGACCTGATCAAACGATACAGGGATATGGAAGCAGTGGCTAAATAAACCTGTCCATCTTAATCGATTGGCTATCTGAAAACAAAAACACTTGTATGAAAAAAACGATGTTCCCATTTGCAGCAGCAGCCCTCCTGATCGGATCCCTCACCATTGGCTGCGGCGATAATCAACCTAAAGAAGAGCCCGGCACCAAAGAAGCAGCAGAAGAAAGCAACGACCAGAAGTTCAAGACAGATTCCAGTGAGAAAAATGCACAGTTTGTAGTTGACGCCGTGGAAGCCAATGCCACAGAGATCCGGCTGGCAGAGCTGGCCCTGCAAAAATCATCGGATAAAGAAGTAAAAGATATTGCTAAGCAGCTGGTAACAGATCATACCGCTGCTCTGAACGACCTGAAAGTCCTGGCCGGCAATAAATCGATCAGCATTCCTACAGAAGACCCGGAAAAAGCAAAAGAGAAAGTAAAAGACCTGTCAGAGAAAAAGCCAGCAGACTTCAACAAAGCCTGGACCGATCAGCTCATGGAGAAGCACATGAAAACGATCAGTGATTATGAACGTGCGCTCAATGAGCTGAGCGACCAGGACATCAAGAACTGGATCAATACAGTATTGCCTAAGATCAGGGCCCATCATGATAAACTGATGGCGCTGAACAGCAAGCTGAAGAAATAAAGATTTTCATAAGGCACATTGGACTTACGAGGGCTGGTTTCTACCGCCCTTTTTTTATGTCCATACAGTACCCGATTTGTGCCGCAGCGCCTACAATTCAAGCCAATAGCCTGACATCATTTGATGAAAAACAGTACCTTTTTGTGGAGCTTTTTGTGGCATATTCCACAACCGAAGCCTGGCAATGGATTTTACAGTATATCCCTATAAATGGTACGTTATGTTTACGCGAAAGAACGACCAGCTACCCTATTTGAGAAGTATGCAAAGTTGCCTGAGCAGGGTAGTTACAAATGGATACGCCACAGCGTTCCAGACGGTCGGAAAAGGGATCAGTGCAGGCGACAATGACCATGTCTATCAACCAGACGAGGTAAAAACGATCAGCGTCTTTCGTTTTCAGGGAGAACAGCAGGTCCCGGGCCATAGCGCCACCTTGTACATCATTGAAACAATGGATGGCACCAAGGGAACCCTCGTTGCCAAAAACGGTCAACAGGCAAGCGCCCAGTTGAACTCTTTTATGGAAACTGCGTTGGCGCGCACAAAAGGGAAGTAAGAGAACGGGGACAGAAGAAAAGAAGAAAGAAGGGACGCTTATACGTCGCCCCTTCTGATAATCCCTACTAACAATGAAATAACAGCCAGTACGATCAGGATATGGATCAATCCTGTAGCGCTATAAACGAAAACGCCCAGTAACCAGCCAATGATCAGTACTACGGCGATGAGGTACAATATGCTTCTCATATATTCTAATTTCAGGGTACTGATTAAAATTTACTGCCTCCTGAAATCCCCGTAAAACTGTAGAACAACCGCCTCAAAATCCCCGTAAATGAGCGCCCCATAAGGGTTTTCCCCAAGGGCACACTTCTTTTTCATTTTGCTATATGAAGAAACTCAGACGCTTTTTTGATATTCTGAAAAAAACGGTTGTATCATTTCTTGATGATAACGGCCTTAAGCTGAGCGCCTCCCTCTCCTACTATACCATCTTTGCCCTGGGCCCCGTGCTGGTGATCACCATTTCCCTGGTGGGGATATTTTACGGCAAAGAAGCGGTGCAGGGGAAGATATACGGGCAGATCAAAGACCTGATCGGCAGCGATGCAGCCATTCAATTACAGCAGATCATCAAAAATGTGGAATACTCCCAGTTCCAGACCACCGGGATCATCATTGGCCTGGTGATGCTGCTGGTAGGCGCCAGCGGGGTATTCACAGAAATGCAGGATTCCATCAATACAATCTGGTCAGTTAAGGCCAAACCTAAAAAAGGCTGGCTCAAGTTCCTGCGGAACCGGCTGCTGTCTTTTTCATTGGTGATCTCCATCGGTTTTATCCTGCTGGTGTCCCTGGTGGTGAGTGCGCTGCTGGAAGCCATCAACACACAGCTGACAAGGGTATTCCCGGAGGGCATTGTAATATTAGCGTATATACTTAACATACTGATCGTACTGTTTGTCATTGCAGCCCTGTTCACCGTGATCTTTAAAGTGCTGCCGGACGCTACTATCAGCTGGCGGGATACTTTCCGCGGGGCTCTGTTTACTTCCCTGCTCTTCATGGTGGGTAAGTTCCTGATCAGTTTCTATATCAGCAGGTCCAGCATCGGCACAACCTACGGCGCTGCCACGTCCATTATTGTGATCCTGCTCTGGGTTTATTACTCATCGGCCATCCTGTACCTGGGCGCTGAGTTTACCAAGACCTGGGCCATAGAGGCCGGCAACGGCATCAAACCCAACGATACAGCTGTATTCATTATTAAGCGGGAAGCCAGGGAAGTCCCCAGCTCCCATCTTGAAACCTGATAATTGTTAACTGATTACCCATGGATCTTCGTTCCGACAAACCTTTTGCTTTACTGCGCCACGGGCTGATGCAGGTATATCCTTCCCTTCAGCAGGATATCAGCACAGACGTAGCCATCATTGGCGCCGGCATCACCGGCTCACTCATTGGCTGGCACCTGGCCAAAAGCGGTATCCCGGTCACTGTAGTGGACCGCCGGCATGTAGCCATGGGCAGCACCGCCGCCAGTACCGCCCTCCTGCAATATGAAATAGATACTCCCTTGCAGAAGCTCATGAAACTGGTGGGCGAAAAAAATGCCGTACTCAGTTACCTGCTTTGCCGCCAGGCTATTTATGATATCAAGGACCTTTCTCTCCAGCTTAATACCCCTACCGGCTTTGCACTGCGACCCAGCCTCCAGTATGCCAGCTTCAAGCGCGATGCGCACAAGCTGGAACTGGAATGCCAGCTGCGGAAAAAGATCGGCATCAATGTAGAATGGCTGGACAATGAAAGCCTGCGCGGCAAATTTGGCTTCGACAAACCCGCCGGTATGCTCTCCGCCGATGGGGCTGTAATGGATCCCTACCAGTTCACCCATGCCCTGCTGAAAGATGCATCCACTAAAGGCCTGCAGGTGTATGACAATACCCGGGTAGAACATATCAGCCATGAAAAAGATAAAGTGATCCTGAAAACAGAATGGGACCATACCATCACCGCCAAACAGCTGATCATTGCCTGTGGGTATGAATCACAGGAACACCTGCCCCACCGGGTTGAACAGTTGCGCTCTACCTATTCCATCATCAGTGAGCCGTTGACAGAAGGACAGCTCTGGTATAAGAACGCCATGATCTGGGAGACCGCTGATCCCTACCTGTACCTGCGCACTACAGAAGATCACCGCATTATTATAGGTGGAAAGGATGACCCATTTTCCAACCCGGCCCGACGTGATGCCAATATTCCCCGAAAATCAACCCTGTTGGAGAACTCATTTCGACGACTTTTTCCCCATATTCCCTTCCGCACTGATTTTGCCTGGGCCGGCACTTTTGCAGGCACCAAAGACGGCCTGCCATATATTGGCGCCATACCCGCCCGGCCCCATACCTGGTTTGCCCTGGGCTACGGCGGTAACGGCATCATTTTCAGCATGATAGCCGCCAGGATCCTGAATGATCTGATGACAGGAAAAAACAATCCCTATGCTGCCATTTTTTCCTTCGACCGATAGCCCGGATGGCACAACATTGGATACTGTTAATAGTATTAAAAAAACGCCGTTATGAAAAGTTTTAGCAGCAAAGGATTTCTATTGGCAGTGACAGGAGTGGCGCTGATCTTTATTGGCCTGAACCCGTTGCGTGATTATGATCTTGGTGTATGGGCCATGTGGGCAGGCTTCCTCCTGGTGGGCATGGTATGGACCTGGTCCATCTGGGAAGTGATTGTTGCAGAAGAACTGGGCTTTGTCCCCAGGGTAGCATGGCTGATTGTTACTATCGCCCTGCCGGTAGTAGGCGGGCTTCTCTTTAATGTTATGCGCCAGCCCCGTCCAAAGGTAGCCACCGAAAGCAACCGGAAGATGGTCCATTAATACACTCCTCCATCAATAACCTAAATTTTTAAGGCAATGCCTCAGGTCATTGCCTTTTTTCAGCACCATATAGAAAATATCACCCAGCTTTTTTACCCTGCTTTCAATATTGAAAATAGTGAACTGCGAAGGATGCAGGCCAGCCTTTACTTCTTTCCATAACAAAGGAGCAGACACTGTAGCGCCGGGCTCCGGCCGCAGGCTGTATGCAGAAGCCAGGGTCTGACCGCGGGAGTTTTGCAGATAGTCCACATAGATCTTATTGCCCCGCTTGCTCAGCGACCGTTCTATGGAGGTTATACCTTGCAGCTGTTCATGCACCAGCGTAGCCACGATCTCTGCAAACTCACGGGCCAGCTCATACGGATAGCGGGCGTTCAGCGGCAGGTACACATGCAGACCGGAAGCACCGGAGGTTTTGCAATAGCTCACCGCCCCCGCCCTGTTCAGTACTTCCTGCGTGGCCTGGGCTACGGAGATCACCTGGTCGAACGTATTTTTTTTGGAAGGATCAATATCAATGATCAGGTAGGACGGATTATCCGGCTTATTGACCGTAGAATTCCAGGGATTCATTTCAATGCAGCCCAGGTTGGCCAGGTACAGGAGCGTAGCCTTGTTATTGCACACAATATAATTGACCACTTTATTGGAAGATTCCGCATACACATCATAGGTATCTATCCAGTCCGGCGCCTGCTCGCCCGCATCCTTATGGTAAAAGGCAGGGGCGTCAATCCCATTGGGATTCCGCTTGAGCGACATGGGCCTGTTTTTCAGGTAGGGCAATAAAACAGGTGCAATGCTATCATAGTAAGCGATCACATCTCCCTTGCTGATCTTATCCTTCGGAAAATACAGTTTGGTCAGATTGGTCAGCTTCAGTTCCTGTTTGTTGATCTTTACGATCTGCTCTGCTGGCGACTGCTTCGCCGCTCTGGGCTTTGCCGTGGCTGTCTTGCTCATATACTTTGATTTTAGCTCAATCAGTATTGGTCACTTCATCAGGTTTCTTATCCATCCGCAAACCCATGAACACCGGGTGGCGCAGCAGTCCCTCATTGGTTTGCTCCGTGAATTTAATATTGCATACCAGTTTGGGCTGTACCCAGGTAACAGGCGCATTCACTTTTACCTTACCGGCAAAAGGCGACCTGCTCACTACCAGTGGTTGCAGCTGCTGCCAGAGTTCCTTCAGCCCCTGCTGTGTAAAGCCCGTGCCGGTATGCCCCATATACTGCAGTTCACGGCCTTTGTATTGACCCAGGATCAGGGCGCCGAAATATTTCCGGCTGCGCCGCGGTTCTGTAAAACCCGCAATCACCGCTTCCACGGTATTGTGGTGCTTGATCTTCACCCATTCATTGCTGCGGAAACCAATATGGTAGCTGCTATCTGCTTTCTTGGCCACCATACCTTCAAAATCCAGCTTCATGACCTGCTTAAAGAATTTCTTGCCCTTAGTTGCAATATGGTCTGAATAGCGCAGAAGATCATTCTTATAAGGCTTCAGCAGCTGTTGGAGCAATTCCTTGCGTTGCAGCAGGGGCAGGTCCTTCAGGTCCTGGCCTTTGAGGAATAGTATATCGAAAATATAGTAGGCAATGGGCCAGCGCGGATCTTCGGCATAATGCTGGAGCAACTGAAAACGGGGCCGGCCCTTTTCATCCATCACCACAATTTCTCCGTCCAGCACACAATCATGTTTCAGTCTGGTGAGCGCTTCTGCAATGATGGGGTATTTGTCTATAAAGGAAATGCCGTTGCGGGAGTAGAGTTTCAGTTTGCCCTTGCTCCAGTCAGCCACAGCCCTGTAGCCATCCCATTTCATTTCAAACAGCCAGTCAGGGTCATCAAAGGGGAGGCCGCCCAATGTGGCCAGCATAGGCTTGTAGAAACGGGTGTGCCTGGCAGCCGTGTCAAACTTTTTAAGGCCAGTTTTGCTTTTCAGTGGCGCCATAATTTTTCAGCTACTGGTTAAGAATCGGTTGAACGGGCAGTTATTTTTAGCGATTGGACGGCCGGGTGGATCTGGCAGCGGATTTCCGGGAACCGCTTTTGGCAGCAGCCTTTTTTGCAGCGGCTTTCTTTCGGGTAGCGCTTGCCGCTGTCGCCTTCTTTGGCTTCGCTTTCTTTGCAGCAGTCTGCTTACCTGCAGCAGTTGTAGCAGACGCTTTCTTTGCGGCGGCTTTTTTAAGAACCTTCCTGACAGTCTTTTTTGCCGCAGCATTTTTAGAAGCCGCTCGTTTTACTGCCGTCTTTTCAACGCCTGCCGCCACTGCTTTCTTTTCAGCCTCCTTTCCTTCCGGCTCCGGATACTCTGGCTTCAGCGGCTTTTCAGGCGCCGCTTTGGCACGGGTATAGCCTTTCTTATCCCGGGGATCGGGTTCAAATTTTTTATTGCTGGCATATTCATCTTTGTGTTTGATGAGCAGCCAGTTCTTATCATCCCCATGCAGGCGCACCAGTACAAAGCCACCACTTATTTTATTCCCTTTGAGGAAAAATTTCAGTTCTCCCTTTTTCAACGCCTGCAGGGCTTCCTTTTCACTGACGGGCTCCAGGTCCGCATCCACGGCTATATACTGGCCATGGTCCCAGACCTCCACCTTGCCGGCGCCATAATTGCCCGCCGGGATAGTGCCCTTAAAATCGATATAATCCACCGGATGATCCTCCACATGCACAGCCAGCCTTTTATCGGCAGGATTCATGGAAGGACCTTTAGGGACCGCCCAGCTTTTCAGCACTCCGTCCAGCTCCAGCCGGAAATCATAATGCAGGCGGGTGGCTTCATGGCGCTGGACCACAAAACGCAGCTGAGCGCCGGCAGCCTGCTTTTTACCGGCAGGCTCCGGCGTATGGCTAAAATTGCGTTTACGTTTATATTCTTTCAGCATACCATTCCAGTTTTGCATGGTGCATTGATCCAATTCCTGCTGACAGCTATTACTCCGGAAGTATATTGGTTCGAACCAAATTTCTTCCTGCCTTGGCCGAAGCAGGGTTTATCAGGAAGCCCGCTTTTTCTTTGTCTCCAGGCTGGCCTTCAGTTGGGCCATCAGGTCCTTGGCCTTGGAATGCACCACCTTCATATGCGGCGTGGTCACTTTCTTACCTCTTGCCTTGGCTTTGATCAGCTTCATCAGCTTATCTGAATAGCTGTCCTTATAGGCGGAAACATCAAATGGCGCGGTCAGCTGGTCAATCAGCGATAGCGCCATCTTCAGCTCATTGGGCTTGGTGGATCTTGTGGTCAGGGCGGGAATATTCAGGTCCGATGGATTGCGGATCTCTTCTTCAAAACGAAGTCTTTGCAGCACCAGCAGCTCATCCGTGGCTTTTACCAGGCAGATGGTTTCCTTGGTACGCAGTACAAAGGTTCCCAGGCCCACTTTGCCGGACTTGCGCAGGGCCGACCAGAGCAGCGAATAGGCGCGGCTGCCGGACCGGTCCGGTTCAATATAATAAGGCGTTTCAAACAACATGGGATCCACCTCGCTTTCTTCTGCAAAAGAAAGGATCTCAATGGTCTTTGTTTTTTCCGGCATGGCTTTCTGGAAATCCTCATCGTCCAGCACTACATAACGCCCGTCCAGGTTATAGGCCTTTACAATATTGGCCCAGGGCACCACTTTACCTGATTCTGCATTGACGCGCTGGAATTTGATATTGGCGTGGTCCTTTTTGTCCAGCATATCCAGGTCCAGTTCGCTTTGCTGGATAGCGCTATACAGTTTTACCGGGATGTTTACCAGCCCAAATCCGATTGAGCCGGACCATATTGCTCTCATAACGGCTATTTTTACCGAAAACGCTTAAAAAACCTTGCCAGCCGCGGCGTTTAGCCTGCAACAGGCTAAGATCTTGCGCAGTTTCCTCCAGGACAAGCTGGCAATAAGGCGGGTTGCCTGGAAAGCAGTCGCTCCCGCTCACTGAGCCTGGCTAAATGGTAAAAAAGGCTGAAAGGATGTCCTTCCTATCGGGCGAAAGTGATCACAAAACTGGTCCCTTCTCCGGGCACAGAATGTACATCTACCTGGGCATGATGGGCATGCAGGATGTTGAGGGTGGCCGCCAGGCCAAGGCCCAGGCCATTTCTTTTGGAGGTGAAATAAGGCTCAAACAGGCGTTTGAGGTTTTCTTCGCTGATACCGCAGCCATTGTCCACTATCCGCACTTCATAATGCTGTGCATGCGGCGTAATGCTGACCGACAGCTCGCCCTTCTCTTCTTCCATGGCCTCTACGGCGTTGATAATGATATTGAGGAAGGCGATCTTGAGCTTTTCCTTGTCGGCCTGGATCTGGATCATTTCATCCGGGTAGCGGATCTGCAGCTTTATATTCTTGAGCACAATCCGGTCCATAGCGGCCGTAATGCTCTCATCCATGATATCCTGCAGCGGTGATTCCCGCAGGATGATATCGGTAGGACGCGCAGTGTCCAGCAACTCGGAGATAATGGCGCCAATCCGTTTTGAATTGCGCAGCATGATATTGTAATAGTTCTCCTGGGTCTCGGTGGTCTCCTCGTTGCGGAGATGGTCCAGCGACAGGTGAATATTGGTGAGCGGGTTGCGGATCTCATGCGCCAGGGTACGCGCCAGCCGGCCAGTAGCGGCCAACTTTTCGGCCATCAGTACGGAGCGTTCGGCTTTACGCAGGCTGGTAATATCGTGCAGGATACATTGCAGGTAGCGGGTGCCATCCGGATTATCGATCACGGTAGCGGAGAAAATGCAGCTCTTCTCTTCGTTGGAACTGCTGACCAGGTCAATCTCAAAATCATCCACCTCCCCCTTTGCCAGCACAATATCGGCCAGGTGACCAGCCATTTTTTTATTGGGCATCAGCTCATAAAAACTGAGCTGGGTGATCTCCTGGTCGCTGTATTCCAGCAACTGGGTAGTGGCGGCATTCACGGCCAGGAACTGCAGGTTGGTATCGGTGAAAAAGATAGCGTCCTTGGATCGTTCAAAAATATTACGGAAGCGCAGCTCGTTATCGCGCAGCGCCTTCATGGAACGGGCGTTCTCCAGCGAATAGCGGATACAGCGCTCCAGCTTATCGGAGGTCAGTTCCCCTTTCACCAGGTAATCGGCGGCCCCGGCAATCATAGCCTCACGGTCCACAGCCCGGTTACCCTTGCCGGTGAGCAGGATCATAGGCGCCTGGCAGCTTTTGAGCAGGGCCTCTTTCAGCAGGTCCAGGCCTGTGCGGGCGCCCAGGAAATAATCTATAAAATAAAGATCGTATTCGCTGTTACAGATATGGTCCAGGGCCTCATTATACTTATAACACCATTCCACCTGGAAGTTATCGCCAATTTCCTTTATCAGCGTGCTGGTAATAAAATAATCGTCTTCGTCATCATCGATGATCAGGATCTTTACTGGTTGGGCAGATAACAGCATGTAAGGTTTAATTTAGGAAAATTGCTTTTCAGGTAAAATGATGGAAAAGGAAGCGCCCTGACCGGTATGACTTTCCGCCATGATCAACCCCTGGTGATTGTCCATGATCTTTCTGCAGATGGCAAGCCCGATCCCGGAACCCGGGTATTCCGTTTTACCGTGGAGGCGCTGGAACAGCTGGAAGATCCTTTCAGCATAGATCTCTTCGAAACCGATGCCATTATCAGCCACCGTGATCCTGTAATAAGGATAGGAGGAACGGAGTTTAAGGATTTCCTGTTCCTCAGAGCTGAGCCTGCTGGCCGTTATCCGGATCTCAGGCACTATATCATTCCGGCGGAACTTGAGTGCATTGCTGATCAGGTTACTGAACACCTGTCTGATCTGGAGCGGCATGATCTCCACTACCGGTAGGGGATCTACCAGCACGCTGGCGTGGGTGTCTTCAATGGACAGGTCCAGTTCATCCACCACGTTTTTTACCAGTACGCCCAGATCTTCCCGGGTAAAGGGATGCTGGTTCCGGGTAACCCTCGAAAATTCGAGCAGGTTATCGATCAGCACCCGCATACTCTCAGCGGAAGCCATCATGCGGTTCAGATAGGTAATACCTTCTTCGGACAGCTGGTCGCCACAGCGGTTACGCAGCCGTTCACCGAAAGTACTCAGTTTCCTGAGTGGCTCCTGCAGGTCATGCGAAGCCACATAGGCAAACTCTTCCAGCTCCATATTGGAACGGTTCAGCTCTTCCAGTTTGATCTGCAGTTCCTGCTGACCGTATTCCTTCTGCCTCAGATTGTGTACGAGCCCTACGCCTTTCATACTATACCGTTTTCGTCAAGGTAATACCCCTGCCTTTCAGGCACAACAGCGCTTCTCTGCTGCAGGGGGGATGAATAATAGTGTTTTTCGATAGGTCAGGCGTTAACGGTTATTGAGTTCCTGGTATAATTTGATCTTGTTATATAAGGTTTTGCGGTCTATGTTCAACAGCTTGGCCGCTTTGCTCTTGTTGAAATTGGTTTGCTTCAGCGCTTTGAGGATCATCTCGTATTCCAGGTCGATGCTGGCTTCTTTGAGACTGTTCTCTGTTATAGGCCTTTTCAGAGCGGGGATCAGGGGCGTTGTTTCCGGCGCCTGTGGTGCTGCATAATGCTGGGGGGCCATGCTGGGCTCCTGCATTACGGGCTGGGGCATTTCGCCGGCATGTTCAAACAGCAGCTTGCGGTAGTTGCTGATCTCAAAGGGCAGGCTGCGCACTTCTACCCAATCGCCATCGGTCAGCAGGGCTGCCCTTTTAACTACGTTCTTCAGTTCCCGCAGGTTGCCATGCCAAACATAGTTCCGGAAGATCTCCTCCACTTCAGGAGAGAACCCTTTGATATTTTTGCTGAGGCCTTCATTGGCTTTTGTCAGGAAGTGACGGCCAAAGACCAGGATATCTTCGCGGCGCTGGCGCAGCGGCGGTACTTCAATAGTGAACTCGTTGAAGCGGTGGAAAAGGTCTTCCCTGAATTTGCCTTTCTGAGCGGCATCCCAGAGCCTTTCGTTACTGGCTATGATGATACGCACGTCCAGGGATATATCACGGGTACCACCCACACGGCGCATTTTCCTTTCCTGGATCACACGCAGCAGGGATACCTGTACATCATAGGGCAGGTTGGCGATCTCATCCAGGAAGATGGTGCCGCCATTGGCCAGTTCAAAGCTGCCGGCCTTCTGGTTGATAGCGCCGGTGAAAGAGCCTTTCTCGTGACCAAACAGCTCACTGCTGGCCAGTTCCTTGCTCAGGGCGCCGCAATCAATGGCGATGAAGGGGAAACTGCTGCGTTTGCTGCGCTTATGGATCTCCTGGGCGATAGCTTCTTTGCCACTGCCGCTTTCGCCATAGATGATCACACTGTAATCAGTAGGCGCTACCAGGCTGATCTGCTCTACAATATTCTGGAACACGGGGCTGTTACCAAAGATGATATCGCCATTGCCGTTGACAGGTTTCTTCTTTTCCTTTCGCTCGGCGGTTTCCGCAGCACCGTTCTGGGAGGGGGCTCCGCTGACAGCCTTGGCCGGCGCAGGGGCGCCCTGGTTCAGGGCCGCCTGAATGGTATTCAGGATCTCTTCAGGGAACAGCGGCTTGGTCACATAGTCGAAGGCGCCCATTTTCATGACGTCCACGGCCGTTTTCAGGTCGTTGTACCCCGTGATGATGATCACCGGCAGGTTAGGATATTTTTCCTTGATCTTCAGCAGCATTGTTTTACCGTCCATACCTTCCAGGCGGTAATCACAAAGCACCAGGTCGAAGTCAGGCACTTCTTCCAGCAATTCCAACGCCTTCTTGGCGGTATAGGAATCCTGGGTCTCGTAGCCATGCTTCATCAGGAATTTGTTAAGCAAGAAACAGATATCGCGGTCATCATCAATAATTAGAACTTTAGGCATATCCCTGCATTTTTTGTATGGTGGTAGGTAAATTAGTCACTATTGGTTATCGCCATAAGGCCCGCATCTGGGCCGTTGGTATCCGCAACAGCTCACGGTATTTGGCCACGGTCCTCCTGGCTATCTTATAGCCTTTCTTGGCCAGGATGATCACCAGCTGGTGGTCAGTGAAGGGCCGTCCCTTGTCTTCTGCTGCAATGGCTTCTTCCAGGGCAAACTGGATGATGCGGTTGCTGATCACTTCTCCCTGCTGGTTGGCCATACCTTCCGAGAACAGGTCTTTCAGGAGGATATTGCCAAAGGGAGTGGATGCATACTTGTTGCTGGTGATCCTGGAAACAGTGGAAATATCCACGCCCACTTCCTGGGCGATATTTTTCAGGATCATCGGTTTCAGCAGGAGCCGGTCCCCCTCCCTGAAATAATCATATTGCCATTTAACGATCGTGCGCATCACTTTCAGCATGGTGTTCTCCCGCTGCTGGATAGCCGAGATGAACCACTCAGCCGCCTGGAGCTTGCTCTTCATATACTGGCTGGCAGCTTTATCTACCTTATTGCACTGGCTCTTTACAGAGTCCATCCAGGACTGGTTGATGTGCAGGTTGGCAGAACGCTGCCGGGCCAGCGACACTTCAATGGCGTCCGCTTCCACTGCTATGATAAAATCCGGGATGATATAATTCCTTGCCACGGTATCCTCTGATTGCGGCGGTATAGGCTGCAAGGGAACGGCGGCAATCAGCTGTAGTACGATCCGCAGTTCATCTTCATCCAGTCCCAGCGCTTCACGGATCTTCTCCAGCTGGCGGTTCTTCAGGTCTGTATAATGATCCCGGATCAGCTTCAGGGCCGCGGCCACATCAGGCTGAGCCGTATTTTTCCTTTGCAGCTGTAACAATAAGCATTCCCGGATATCCCTGGCGCCAATGCCGGGCGGGTCCAGGGTCTGGATGGTCAGGAGCAGGGGCTCCAGCGTGGGGGCTTCCAGCCACTCGCCGTATTTGAAGGACATATCCTCCGCCAGGGAAGAAAGGTCCTGCTCCAGCATCCCGTTCTCTGATAAAGAATCAATAATATAAGAAGCACGGGTAAACTCTTTTTCATCCAGCAGCAAGAGACGTACCTGCTCTTTCAGGGTCTGCCTGAAATCAGTATACTGCACAATAGGCCGCTCGGGCACTTCCTCGCTGGAGAAATAGTTGGCGTATTCAGTCTTGTAATCCGGGATATCATCATAACCATATTCCTCCCAGTCGGCAAACTCCTGTACAGCCTCAGTCTTGTCCTTCACGGCAGCGTCATCATTCTGCGCTTCCTCTAAAAGAGGATTCTCTTCCAGTTCCTGCTGAATGCGGTGTTCCAGCTCCAGTGTGTTCAGGTGAAACAGGTTTAGTAGCTGGATCTGCTGCGGCAGGATCCGGACCTGTTGTTTCTGCGTAATGTGTTGGTGGATCATGGCAGGTATAGTGTTAGTACTTCTACCTTATTGCAAGCAGCACTCCAAAAATGAGAATTGGCCAAAAATTTCCCGAAATGTGCTAACTTACTGGGTAAATAGCCTCTCCCCACCTGACAATCAACCGTCCATCAGCAAAATTTACCTTATAAAGGTGTAGATTTTATTCCACAAATCGGGCAATTTTTTCCATGAAATTCAGATTCCAATACATCTATTTCGCCTTCCTCCTATCGTTCATTATCCTGACGGTCCTCTCCGTCCTGTTCTATAAACGCCTGATGACCTCCAACCAGTGGGCCAATAAGGTAGAACACAGTTATGCCGTGCTGTATACACTCAGTGAAGTGGACTCCCACCTCAAAGATGCCATTGGCAGCGAGCGGGGTTTTATATTAACGCGGGACAGCAGCCTGCTGGAGCCCTACCTGGCCAACAGCGCCCGGATCCAGCCACTCCTGGACAGCCTCCGCATACTGGCCGGCAACGCCACCCGCGAACAACGGTATATCTACCAGCTGAAGAAAGTGGTGTCCGACCGGCTTCTCCAGATCAGGGTCAATATCAATAAGGCCGCGCTGGAACACGAATCCGACCTGGACCTGCGGCTGCTGCAGACCAAAGCCCTGATGGACGATTATTACCTGGTGACCAGCCAGCTCATCCAGGAACAGCAGCTGGCGCTGGACCAGGCCAACCGGCAAAAAGAAAACTACCAGCGCAATACCCCCAACCTGCTCTTTGCCCTTTTCCTGTTTGCTGCTATCACCTTTGTGGTCTCTTTCTTTTTCATCAACCGCGAGCTGCGCAAACGCGTGCTGTTCCAGCAGCAGCTGCAACAGCAGGTGGGCGAGCTGAACCGCGCCAATACCGAACTGGAACAGCTGACCCATACCACTTCCCACCACCTGCAGGAACCCCTGCGCAAGATCAGGACCTTCACCAACCAGCTCATGACCCGCTATAAGGAAAAGCTGCCCGAGGATATGAATTTCCTGCTCACCAAGATTGACGCCTCCGCCGAACATATGCACGGCCTTACAGCCGACATGTCCAATTATTCCAACCTCATCAACACCGATGAAAGACCGGTGGACGTAGACCTGAATTATATCCTGCTGAAAGTATCGGAAAAAATGGATGAGCCGCTCACCCTGGCACAGGCCAGCCTGCGCATCACCAATAACCTGCCCGTGATCAAAGGGATCCCCATCCAGCTGGCCCTGCTCTTTGAACAGCTGATCGACAATTCCCTGAAGTTCTCCCGAAAAGATGTACCGCCGCAGATCACCATCACCAATGAAGAAGTGATTGGCCGGAAGATCAGTGATAAGATCCTGGCCGTATTTGGCAAGACCCTCTACCACAGGATAAGCATTGCCGATAATGGGATGGGCTTCAATAATGAGTTTGCAGAGAAGATCTTTGAGCTGTTCCAGAAGCTCGACAGCACGCGCTTCCCTTACCAGAGCAAGGGCATCGGCCTGGCCATGGTGCAGCGCATCATGGTGAACCATGGCGGCAATGTGACCGCTACCGGCATTGCCGGCAACGGCGCTGTATTCTACCTGTATTTCCCGGTACCTAACCGCTGAGGATATTAACCGCCTACCACTTCGCCCCCATTCACATGGATCACCTGCCCGGTAATGTAAGTGGCATCGGCAGATGCCAGGAATACAAAGGCGGGGGCCACCTCATAGGGATAGCCTGCCCTGCCCATGGGCGTTTTAGCGCCAAATTTTTTCACATGCTCCTTATCAAAAGAGGCAAAGATCAGCGGGCTCCAGATTGGACCCGGCGCCACAGCATTCACGCGGATGGCCTGCGGGGCCAGGTTCTTTGCCAGCGCCCTGGTGAAGGATACCACGGCGCCCTTGGTGGCTGCATAATCTATCAGGTGTTCACTGCCGCGATATGCCACCACCGAAGCGGTATTAATGATACAGCCATCAGGATCCAGGTATTTGAGCGCTTCCTGGCTGAAATAATAGAAGGAGTACATATTGACCTCAAAGGTCCGGTGGAACTGCTTACTGCTGACTTTCATAAAATCATTATCAGGCTCATGCGTACCTGCATTATTGACCAGGATGGATAACCTGCTGAACTGCTCATACACATCCCTTACTGTTTTGCGACAGAAAGCCTCTCTGGCGATATCTCCTTTGTATAATAAACAGTTCCTGCCTTCCGCTTCTACCAGCCGGCGGGTATCCTTTGCGTCCTGGTCGCTCTTGAAATACACAATGGCGATATCCGCGCCTTCGCGGGCAAAATGCACGGCTACGGAACGGCCGATGCCACTGTCGCCACCGGTGATCAGCGCCACTTTGCCCACCAGCTTGCGGGAACCTCGGTAATCCGGCCTGACCACCATATTGATCTGGTCCAGCTGTTTACTGTCGGTAGGTTTGGCCGGCTGCCGGCTGGCTGCTTTTTTCACACCGCCCGTCCTGGCGGCCTTTGTCCGGGTTGCTGCTTTTGCCATAATTCCCTTTTCCGGTGCAGGCAGAAATAACTGTTCCTGTCAACAGTCTGTAGATGAAAATCCCCATGGGCACATGGTACCAATGTTGAACAATTGAACAGGAATGGAAACCTTTACCTGGGGCATCATTGGGCCCGGCAATATAGCAACGGATTTTTCGGCCGACCTGGAACTGGCCGGCAACGCGCACCACCGGCTGGGCGCTATCCTTCACCATGATATAAAGAAGGCAGAAGACTTCGCCGAAAAAGAGAACGTACCATTATACTTTGACAATATAGCTGCTTTCCTGCGGGATTCGGCTGTGGATGCTGTTTACATTGCCACACCACATCCCATGCACCACCAGCAGGCCATCGCCTGCCTGGAGCACCG
The DNA here is from genome assembly GCA_029202545.1 of Candidatus Pseudobacter hemicellulosilyticus. GTDB lineage: Bacteria > Bacteroidota > Bacteroidia > Chitinophagales > Chitinophagaceae > Pseudobacter > Pseudobacter hemicellulosilyticus. The sequence continues at coordinate 3,461,315 of CP119311.1, read as the reverse complement.
TATTCCCGTACTCTGTGAAAAACCGCTGGCCATCAACAGCCGGCAGGTGCAGGAAATGATCAACGCCTCCATCCAGCATAATACCTTCCTGCTGGATGGTATGTGGATCCGCTTCCTGCCCAGTATCAACAAGCTCCTGGAGCTGATAGAATCTGATACCATTGGGAAGATACGGACGCTAAAAGCCGATATGAGCTACAAAGCGCCCTATGATCCGGAGAGTCGGTACTTCAATCCAGCGTTGGGCGGCGGCTCCCTGCTGGACCTCGGCATCTATCCCGTCTTTCTTTCACACCTGCTGCTGGGCAAACCCGCCGGCATACAGGCTTACGCAAAACTATCCGATAAAAAAATAGATGAGACCTGCGCCATGCTCTTCCATTACCAGGACGGCGCCCATGCTTTGCTGGAATCTTCCCTGATCACCCAGACCGAGCTCATCGCTACCGTGTACGGAGAAACGGGCAAGCTCACCATCCTCTCCCACTGGAATGAAAAACCACCCGGCATTGTGCATGAAACCTATGAAGGCGAGAAGACCGCCCATCCGCTGGACTGGAAAGGCCGCGGCCTGCACTATGAAATGGAAGAGCTGTACAACTGCGTCCGGCAGGGCCGGCTGTACAGCGAGAAACTATGCCATCGCTTCAGCCTGGATCTCATGGAAACACTTGATACGATCCGGCAGCAGACCGGCATCCGCTATCCGGCCGATGAATAAACACACCTGAATGAATACACATCAATGGATCAATCTCATTATTGAGAAACTATGGAACTGGTGGGTCAGCATCATCAGAATGCTGCCCAATTTCCTGCTGGCCGTACTGGTCCTGCTGGCCTTCCTGATGGTGGCCCGCCTCTTCCGCAGATGGGTCACCAACCTGGCGCAGAAGCTGTCCAAAAGCCCTTCCCTGGCCGGTCTCTTTGGCACCATGGCCTATATGATCATCCTGCTGACCGGTCTCTCCTTTGCACTGAGCATCCTGCAGCTGGACAAGGCGGTCAATTCCATCCTGGCCGGTGCAGGCATCCTGGGACTGGTAGTAGGCTTCGCCTTCCAGGACCTCTCCTCCAATTTTATCTCCGGCATCTTCATCACCTTCAAAAAACCTTTTGATGTGGGCGATACCGTGGAGACCAATGGTTACCTGGGTAAAGTGGAAGCCATTGAGCTGCGCTCCACTACCATCCGTACTTTCCAGGGACTGCATGTCATGATCCCCAACAAAGAGATCTTCATGAAACCGATGATCAATTATTCCCTGACACCGGAACGCCGGATAGAGCTGGAATTTGATGTGCCGGCCAATGCCGACCTGGGCCTTACGGAAGAAAAGATCAAAGCAGTCCTGGAGCAGGTCCCGCAGTTAGGGAAAGAAAAAGGCAAAGAGCCAAAGGTCTATTTCACCGCTATGGCCGGCACAGCCGTCAAAGCCACCGTCTGGACCTGGATCAAAACACACCAGGATGTAAGCTATATGGCTACCCGCCATGAGATCATCAGCAAAGTGATGCAGATCCTCCGCAATCCACCGCAACAACCTTCACAACAATAAAAACACCTGCTCATGAACAACCCTTCCCTCTTCCAGTTCTTCCACTGGTACTATCCCGATGATGGTAACCTTTGGAACCATTGCGCTTCCCAGGCGGAACACCTGGCCTGGCTGGGCGTCACCCATGTCTGGCTGCCGCCCGCCTACAAAGCGGCCTGGGGCTCCAATGACCCGGGGTATGCCGTCTATGATATCTTCGACCTGGGTGAGTTTGACCAGAAAGCTACGGTACGAACCAAGTATGGCACCAAGGACCAGTACCTGGATTGCATCAAAGCATTACACCAGCATGGCCTGCAGGCCATTGCCGATATAGTGCTTAACCATAAGCACGGGGCTGATGAGACCGAAGAAATGACCGCCCGCGAAGTGAACCCGCTGAACCGGACAGAAATGGCTTTGGACACTTCGCAGATCAGGGCCCATACCAAATTCACTTTCCCCGGCCGGGGCGACAAATACTCCAGCTTTGTGTGGGACAAACACTCCTTCACCGGTGTCAGTGAGACCATGGGCGATGAGCTGAAGATCTACCTCATTGAGCACAAGGATACCGCCAACAACTGGAATGAGATGATGGACGATGAGATGGGGAACTTTGATTACCTCATGGGCGCCGACATCGAGTTCCGGAACAATTTTGTCCGGGAAGAGCTCAAGTACTGGGGCAAATGGTATGTAGAAACTACCGGTATTGACGGCTTCCGGCTGGATGCGGTAAAACATATCAATTATCGTTTCTTCCAGGAATGGCTTCACTATATGCGGGACACTTTCCAGAAAGAGTTTTTCTGCGTGGCTGAATACTGGAGCGGCAGCAAGGAGCCCATCATCAATTACTGCAATGCCCTGGAGCAGATGACCCAGGTATTTGATGTACCCCTGCATTATAACTTTTACAAGGCGTCTATGGAAAAGAAAGACTATGACCTCCGCAGTATCTGGGATGGTACGGTCATCAGAGACCTGCCCACGCATGCCGTTACTTTTGTGGACAACCACGACAGCCAGCCTTTCCAGTCCCTGGAATCCTTTGTAGAGTATTGGTTCAAGCCCCTGGCCTATGCCCTGATCCTGCTGCGGGTGGATGGCTTTCCCTGTATCTTCTTCCCCGCCCTCTATGGCGCCAACTACGATGAGCAAAGAGGTGAGGAAAATTTCCGCGTGGAGCTGGCGCCCATCCCTGCACTGGATAAGATGATGAAGGCCCGGCAGCTGCTGGCCTATGGCGAACAGTATGATTATTTTGATCATCCCAACACTGTGGCCTGGGTACGCAAAGGGGAAGCGGATAAGGAACATTCCGGCTGTGCCGTGGTCATGAGCAACGGCGACGACGGCGATAAGACCATGGACATGGGCGAAGCATTTGCCAATACGGTATTTGTTGACATCACCGGTAATATTCCAGACAACATCACTACCAACGAGCATGGTCAGGCCAGTTTCCGCTGCAGGGGCGAAGCGGTATCCGTATGGGTAAAAGAGGCGGCTGTACCCTTATTGGGATAAGATAGCGCGTGAATGTAGAGTGGCCTACACATATCCCTTAAAAGGTATGCAATAGCAAACAGGCATCAGATTTTAACTATTGCTATAAACGTAAAAAATCCGCTTTATGACGAAAACTGATATACTGCACAAAAATCGTATCCGCAGGTTCGTAAAAACAACCATCGAAATACGGAGAACGCCTGAGCAGTTGCCGGAAGCGGAACCAGCCAGGGTGATCCCCATCAGCAAGGAGCAGCCGATAGCCAGGCAGAAAGCGACCGCTATTACCACGGTCAAACAGGAAATGATCATCAGCCAGGCGTTGGATCCCTTTTTTACCGGTCCAATCTACCGGGCAAAGGATTTTGATCCGCTGTAAAACCGATTCATTCATTAAAACTTTTGTGTATGTTACGTTGGACCATTATTTTCCTCATCATAGCCATTATTGCGGCTGTGTTTGGATTTGGCGGCATTGCCGCCAGTGCGGCAGGAATAGCCAAAGTACTGTTCTTTATTTTCATCGTGCTGTTTATCCTGTCCCTGATAGCCGGCAGGCCCAGGAACGTTGAATAGAGCCTTCCGGATAAAGCGGTAACACTTTAAAAATACCAGCCCTGCTGTTCACACAGCGGGGCTTTTTTGTGCGTTTGGCCGCCTTCTGCGGCCAAACGCAAGCACCTTAGGGATGCCTGCACGGGGAATACCTGGAAAAAGCAGTGGGTCTATTGGTTCGTCCCAAAAACAAAAAAGCCCGCTGTACAACACAGCGGGCCCTCTACCCAATCAGTTGCCTCAAAAGCACACATGCTTTACTCACCCTTCATGGTAGGTAGTTTCTTTTCTGTTGGCTCGGGATCGGGGATCGGCATATCGATCTCCGGATCCTTATCTTTCTTATCGTCATCATCATCATCGTCATCACCGCCGCCGGAATATATCCCCGGATTGGCAGAACGTTCATCCACCGGTTCTTCATCCACGCGGTTCTGCTGATCGGTATTGGTGATGTCATTTTCCTGGTTGGTCACCTTGGGCTGTTCCTGGCCAGGTTGCTGGGGCTGGTTGGGATTCTTTTCCTTATAGCCCTTTGGCTGGCCGGACTCATGACCGGAGGTATTGAATTGCTGGTTACCGGAATTATTGCCGGCGCCCTGGCTGAAAGCCTCTTCTTTCTGCTGCTGGCTTCCTTTGATAAAATCGGGTGTATGCTGTGAAGCCTGATGCTGTTGCTGGCCAGCTTTCGTTTTTGGATCTTGTATGCTCATAACAAACATTTTAATGGTGAAACATTTGAAGCTTGTTGCTACTGTATACAGGTAAAAAACCATACCGGAAGCTACCGGCCTGATTCCATTGATCTTTGCCTCATAACCAGCTTTTTCAGGGGTAATTATCCCACTGGCTGTGGCTGGGGGTTGGGGAGGTCCCACCACAGGGTCGGCTACCCTTCAGAAACTACGGTGATACACAACATCAATGCGCACATTCACCATAATTTGACCTTCAGTAATTTGCGCAGGATATTTTGGTAAAAAATGGCATTGTTTTCTCGGGTCGCATTTTTACATTTGTAGAAACGTATAAACCCTCTATGCAAAAACTCTTTATCCTGATCGCAGAAGACGATGCGGATGACCGATTTCTGTTGCAGACTGCTTTCGAGGAAAATGGCTTCAAGGACACCCTGGAGTTTGTGGAAAATGGGATAGAGCTCATAGATTATCTGTCCAATATTATGCACAAAAAAACGCTGGATGTACAATATCCGGGGTTTATTTTGCTGGACCTTAATATGCCCAAAAAGGACGGGCGGGAAGTGCTGAAGGAGATCAAGCAGCATCCTGAACTGAAGAAGATCCCGGTGGTAGTGTTCACCACTACCAAGAACGAGCATGAAATAAAACGTTGTTATGAATTAGGCGCCAATACCTATGTAGTAAAACCGGTGAGCTTTGATGCATTAGTAAAGGTGATCCATGAGATCCGGAGCTATTGGTTCAATACCGCTTCTATCCCTGTTTAGCTTTCTTTTTATGCAATAGCTGATCCACTGCATTTTCTACCAGGGGCGATACTTTATTCACCACTACTTTACGGGCCAGGAAACTGCCTGCCAGCCTGGTCAGCCAGCCTGCCTTTCTCAGCAAGCTTTTCTTTAAGATAAAATCAACGGCAATGCCAATGCCTGCGCTCAGGAGCGAGTTGCTTTTGGGACTGGCCAGGTTCCCGACCATGGAGATGAGATTGGTGGCCGGGGCTATTTTCTGTTTCAGCTCCTGTACGCGCAGGTGTACCACTTCCTGCTGGTGTTTAAGCTGCATTTTGAGGCGTTCCTCTTCCTGCAGCAGGTCGGCGTAAGATGTGATAGAATTATTATTCATATAGTTTGCGGATCACCATGTTGCGGACCAGGCCGATCAGCAGTTTTTTCCTGCCAATGATCAGTATCAGCAGCACAATCAGGAAAAAACCGCCTACCAGCCAGTAACCGGCAGGAGGATTGTTCAGTTTTTCACCCAGCCAGACACTAAGGCCCAGGCAGGCAAACAGTACCAGGAAAAAGCCTACTATCACAAAGGCAAGAACAGCCACAACTCCCGCCGTCATATCGGTGGTTTTCCGGGTCAGTTTGGTCACAGTCAGCTGGTAATAGGTCTGTACCAGTTCAATGACATCATCCGCCAGGGTATCCTTATCCTCTTTTCCGGCAATTGATTCGCGGCTGTTCTTTATTGTTTGCATAGTATTCATTTATTATCCAAGATTTTCGCGCATGTTGCTCACTCTTGTACCGGCTTCTTCTGCCAGGTCTTCTGCTTTGGCCTTTCCTGCCTGCACCATATCGCTGAGCTGACAGGCCCAGTCGTTCGCTGTATCCTTGATCCTTTTGCGCAGCTCGCTGCCTTTTTCAGGCGCCAGCAATAAACCGACAGCGGCGCCAGCGGCGGCGGCGCCCAGAATGCCCAGTAATACTTTTGTTGATGTGGTCATAGTATTCGTTTTTAATTTTTTCAGGAATGATATTTTTAAGAGGTTAAAAAATAGTGCCTTAAAGTGTAGGTTAGTTATTGGGTAAATAGCTCTACACCAATAATCAAGGGATTGCATTATTTTGCAATACCATTATTATTCATCGATCTGATAAACTTTGTCATTGCCAGTGCAAAAAAAGATATTGATAATAGATGATGAACCAGACCTCTGTCTGCTGCTGAAAGCCTATTTCTCCAAAAAGGATTATGAGGTCCATGTCCGCCATACGCTTCGTGAAGGCGTATCGGAAATGCAGGCGCTGCAGCCGGATATCCTTTTCCTGGACAATAATCTGCCGGATGGTATCGGATGGATGCAGGTAGAAAGCTTTATCAAGCATAACCCTGGCCTGCGTCTCTACCTGATGAGCGGCTTCCAGCCTTCATTCCAGGATATTCCGGGCATCAATTACCGGGTGCTGACCAAGCCCATTTCCTTTGCTGATTTTGCGGAATTATAATGCGTTGAGACAACGCAGCAAACAACCATTCCCTGCATCCGCCAGGTAGCGGGAAGGTTGATAGATGGATACCCGTCCGTCAAGTGAGTTGCGTACAGCAGGAGAATTATTGCTGTTGTTGTTTCCAATACAAAAGCCAGTCGATCATCCGGCTCGTATAACCATACTCGTTATCAAACCAGGTGATCAGTTTCAGGTGCCTGCCCACCACTGAGGTAAGCGTACCATCCACCACTACTGAATGGGTATTGCCCTTGATATCCAGCGATACCAGGGGGTCTTCCGTGTATTCAATAATGCCTTTGTATTCATTGGCCGCAGCTGTGCGGAACAGCTGGTTGATCTGTGCCTTACTGGTTTCCTGCTTCAGCTGGATGCTGAAATCCGCCAGGGCGCCATTGGCCACCGGCACACGTGTGGAAACAGCTGAGATGCGGTCCTGCATATTGGGGAATAGTTTCTCCAAAGACACATGCAGGTCTATCTCCACCGGGATGATGGACTCAGCAGCTGCACGGCCCCTGCGGAACTGTTTATGCGGCGCATCCACCAGTTCCTGGCGGGATGTATAGGAATGCAGGATATTGAGCTGAACTGATTCAATGCCGATGGCATTGAGAATATACAGGATATGCGTGGAGCAGTTGGTCATGCAGCCGCCGGGAGAAATGATATCGGTTTCCGGGGTCAGCGCATGCTGGTTAAACCCATAGATCAGCAGGGGGATATCCGCAGCGCCGGTGGTGGACAGCAATACCTTTTTAGCGCCGGCCTGCAGGTGGCTGGAAGCCCTGGTCCTGCTGGAGAAATTGCCGGAACATTCCAGGATAACATCCACACCCAGCTGCCCCCAGGGCAGCAGCACGGGATCGCCCTGCTGGAATACCTTCACCGTTCTATTGTTTACCTGGAGCTGATGGCCGTCCAGTACAGGCGTATCAACAGCCGTTCCGTACACGGAATCATACCGCAGCAGGTACTGCAGGTTAGCAGGTTCCATGATATCGTTGACGGCCACCAGGTCAATTTCCGGGTGGTTGACTAATCTCCTGAATAAAAGCCGGCCTATCCTGCCCATTCCGTTGATGGCAATCCGCATGGTGACACAATTTTGTAAAATGAGGCCGCAAATATCGCAAGAATGCAGCAAACCTGGCCCGGGAAACTGGAGTCCCATTTCGGGAAAGCCGCCGTGGAAAAAAGACAAAACAACATAATATATTGAATAACAATTCACTAAGATGTTGAAAAGATAAATTAACAGCCTTGAACCGGGGGATGGCTTGGGCCGAACCCGGCAAAATCCCTAATTTTGACCCATACCGTTACCATGAAAGTTCACAAACCTTACAACAGCGTAACGACACTTCTACCCATTTAAATTCTACCCTGCCCCGGCAGGAACCTGACGAGCCATTAAATTCTATTGCTTACAACCTGTTTGAATTCTTCTTTAAAACATTTAAAAAAGAGTGGAGGAGACCCGTATGTATTCGTATGCATTATTAGAGTCAGGCTATCATTACCTGGTACAGGAAAAAGAAGAAAGCCCGGTCACGCTGATCAAGATCACGGTGGAAACCGATCACTGCCTGTATGTGACCAGGTACGGTGAAACGCCCGTGATGGAGTGGAAGAAAAAGAATGATCCCATTTTTGAGATCCTGGAACTGCTGAGTGACGACAAAGTGCAGGAGTGGCAGTCTGTGTATAACGACAGTGAGGATGCCTATTATGAAGAAGATGATGAATAAGGCGCTACAAACCTAAATTTTTGATAATTTCAGGTAAGGGAACTTAACAATTGAATGGTTTTTGCGTTTCTAAAGGAAGTTACCTTACCATGAATTATACCGAGGACAAATATATCACCACACGGAAAGTACTGCTGGTGCTGGTAGGCATCCTGACAGTACTTCCGCTGGCGCCGCTCATCAACCGGTACATTCCGCCGTTGCTGCTCGGTGACTGGAACCTTGATCTTACCCTGTCCATTGCCCTGGCCGCCGCCCTCACCTGGCTGTTGCTGCGCCTGTTCCGCTTCCTGCTGATCCCGGCCGTAGCCCTGCTGGTACTGGTGCTGATCTATAACCAGCTGACCAACGGGTACGGTTTTGGCCGGATCATGACCGACTACAGGACCATGGTGGAAAACAACTGGGGCAGAAAAAGCCAGAAGGAGACCAACCTGGTGCTGACGCCTACCATCTTTGAAGGCCCCCTGACCAAAACAGTGAAGGCCCTGCAATCCAAAGTTGATTCCAAAGACTCCATGGTCCGGAACTTTGCCGTACAGCATTCCCTGGATTATTTTGACGAGTACCATACCAAGTACGGCCCTATTGTCCGCCAGCTTTCCCTCTTCAAATACATCAACAGTCGTTTCAAGTACGTTTCCGATTCAGAGCGCGATGAATATTTTGCTACCGCCCGGGAGACCATCCAGAATGGTATGGGCGGGGATTGTGACGACCATTCCATTCTGATGGTGTCAACGCTTAAATCCATTGGTGGTCACTGCCGCATGATCCTCACAGAAGGCCATCTCTATCCTGAACTGTATTGCGGCGATGAAAAATCCTTTGAACGCATGCAGCAGGCCATCATCCATCTCTTCGGCGACCAGAACATTGATAATATTTTTTACCACGAACAGAATGGTCAGTACTGGATCAACCTGGACTATACAGCTAAATATCCCGGGGGTCCCTACATGAGTGAAAAAGCCTACGCTATTATTGATCTCTGATCTTGCACAAGAAAATATTTGTAGTATTTTACCGACACAATTCTGGCTTCGGTATGGCGCTGACCTCTGTTATTGGCTTGATCTCATCCTATTCCAGCCTGCTCATCCCGGTGCTTTTCTGGTATCGTCGTCACCAGCGATTGAACTGGGAAACCCGATTGCTGCTGGTATATGCTTTTTTTGTCTTCGGTACCGACCGGCTCAGGGATCTCATTGACCCGGCCGTTCTGCCGGGTATCTTCAGCTTTGTATTTACCGTAACAGAATATGGACTCTTAGCCCTGCTGCTCTTCCTCCTGCTGAGCCGTAAACGCAACCGAAAATGGGTAGTGGCCGGCTCCCTGCTCTTTGCCGCCATGGCCGTGCTGGCCTTCATTCATTCTGAAAGCATCCCCTTCAGCAGCCTGCATGGCATTGAAGCCATCCTGCTGATCAGTTATATCTTTCTCTACCTGCTGGAATGGATCATGACCGAAACCTTTGAGCCTATTGACGGCCGGCCTGAATTCTGGATGGTAACCGGCTGCCTGCTCTACCTGGCCGGTAATTTCTTTTATTATATCGCCATTGAGGAACAGGGTATCCACGGGATGCTGGTCCACTACCTGGTGAACATGCTGCGCAACGCCTGCTTTATTACCGCTATCATTCAGACCTATCAGAAAGAACAGGTGAAGGATGAAGTGCGCCTGGAAGGTTCAGGTAACCCAGTGAGGCCACTATAAGGGAGATGATGGAAGAGATATAATAAATGATAAAATTATCCGTGGTGTTGGACACGGCAATCAGGAAATAATCAAAAATATAGATGATCACATAAGTGCCGTACTGGAACAGCAATGCCGCATGGACCAGCACCAGCCCTTTCTGCATGGGCGTATGCCGCACCTGCTGCAGGTGCATGATCACTTCCCATACCAGCATGGTGAGCACCAGCACCAGCCCCAGCAGGAGGCTGTACTTGAGCGCATCATAGTTTAAACCCTGAACAGCACAGATAATGATGGCGGCAACCATATAGATCACCAGCGCCACCCTGGTGGCTTTCCGGATGCCGGGCACCCCGGTGGAAAGGGACAGGATGGCCAGCACCAGCGGCATGTCCAGCAGGTTATAAAATACACTGATGGTTTCAATCACAGAATGACTGACGCCTGGTAGCAGGTCCAGCAGGTTGATCAGCCCACTGACCAGGAAGTAAGCTGCAAAAAGCGTCAGGGGCACCGCCTTCCAGAGTTTGCGCAGCAAAAGGATGGTCATGGGCACTAAATAGGCCACAACGGCCAGCAGAGATATCCAAAAGTAGAGTTGACTTTTCACTGATCCCGTATTTCGCTTAAAAAGCGTTTACAAAGCCTGAAATATTGTATACAACCTGATTTTCAGTATTAGTACTCCTGCCTTTCTGCATAAAATACGAAGAAAAGACACAGAAATACTCCTTCTTCCCTTATACCTCTCTGTTGATTTTGCCAGCCTCTTCACCGTGTATTTACCACACCGTTCAACCAGGTGAAAAGCGCCGCCAGCCACGCTCCGCGACCGCTTACAGGATGTTTTGAAAATCTAAACTACACATTTATTATATTTAATCGGCTCAATCAACCTATAAATATTTGTTACATGCGTTTATCCCCCTTCGTTATACTCGGCCTGCTCCTGCTGCCGGGGCTTCTGCCCGCACAAAACAGCCCAGTGCCGGACCTCCCAACGGACTACCTGTCCCCCGAATTCCATGCCGGTCGCCGCGCCGCCCTCCGGGAACTGATGCCCCGCAATTCCGTGGTGATGGTAGCCGCCTACCCTACCCGGAAATTCTCCAATGATGTGGACTATGTATACCATCCCAGCCCCGACCTCTACTATTTTACCGGTTACAAAGAGCCCAACGCCCTGCTCCTCCTCTTTAAAGAACCACAGGTGGCCCCCGATGGCGACACCTGCACCGAACTCTTTTTTGTCCAGGAACGCAATGTCCTGGCGGAACGCTGGACAGGGAGGCGACTGGGCGCCGAAGGCGTCCGGGAGCAACTAAAGATCGCCCATGCCTACAATGGCAAGAACTTTAAAGATCTTAAGCTGGACCTGAAAAAGTTTGACCAGGTCCTGTTTGATCGCCTGCCGCTGCTGCCCGCCAACAGCTGGACGCCGGCCGATCTGGCCAACCTGATCAGCCAGTTCCGGGAAAAAGCCGGCATTACTGATAGCAACCTGGAGGCTGAAAAAAAATTCAACAGCAACGCCTACTTCCAGCTCACCGGCCAGCTGCGCGAGATCAAGACCGAAGAAGAAATGGTTTTGCTGCGTAAAGCCATTGAGATTTCCTGCAACGGCCAGGCAGAGGTGATGAAAGCCGTCCGCCCGGACATGTCAGAGCGGGAAATACAGGGGCTGCATGAATATGTCCATAAGAAATATGGCGCCGAACACTGGGGTTATCCCGCTATTGTAGGCGCAGGCAATAATGGCTGCGTACTGCATTACCAGGATAATAACCGCCTGCAGGCCGGCAACCGCCTGGTGCTGATGGATGTGGGGGCCGAGTACCATGGCTATACCGCCGATGTTACCCGCACCATTCCTGCCAACGGCCAGTTCAGCCCCGACCAGAAAGCCATTTACCAGCTGGTCTACGAGGCGCAGGAAGCCGCTTTTAAACTTTGCCGGGCAGGCGCCACCTGGGGCGAGCTGGACAAAGCTGCCCGGGACGGGATTGCTGCAGGCCTTCTGAAACTGGGCATTATTAAACAGAAATCGGAAGTCAACAATTATTTTTCCCATGGCCTGGGACATCATATCGGGCTGGACGTGCACGACCGGAGCCATTCTCCCCAAATGAAAAAAGGGATGGTGATCACTATTGAGCCGGGCATCTATATCCCGGAGAACAGTCCCTGCGATCCCCGCTGGTGGGGTATTGGCATCCGGATAGAAGATGATATCCTGATCCGCGAAAAAGATTATGAGCTGCTGTCGGGCAATGCGCCAAGAACGGTTACCGCCATTGAGCGGATGATTGCGGAAAAAAGCATCCTGGAAAATTACCAGCTGCCGCCCCTGCAATCGGGCAAAAAAGGGTTTTAACCCATAAACAATTGATCTTCATCAATATATTACAAATATACACACTAACATATACGCACACCATTACGTAGAACTACGCGCCACTTATTCGTAGATGCCGAGCTACAAACCAGCAGTTCTACGATTTTCAACGTATTAACTGAACGCCGAAAAAAGGGCAAAATTGCTCTATGTCAGATTTTTAAATATTAGTAATTTTGTTTTACTCAAATCCGGTATCCGCTGAACCCAAACCCAGCGATCCAAGTTCCCATTTATCCAATATCAGCGAAAAGCTGAATATCCAATGTTCCAACGTCCAGGAATGAACTGCTAACAAAAGATAGTCATCCTGAAAAACCACCCGATCCGAAATTTCAATATCCGCTATCAAAAACCGCTGTCCTTATTATCCTTTGAATTTCCCAGTCGATATCCAGAAAACCCAGACTTGTAAAAGTCTCCTGACCGATCGAATCCAATACTTGGGAAAAAATTTATTTGCAGATCGACTGAAACACGGAAAGCCTTTGCTGATTACTCAGGAAAGGCTTTTTGCTTTTTAGGCCGCTCCTGTGGGCCTGCTTTCATTACCGGTCTGAGCTTTCAGCTGTCAACAGGTCAATATGGGTCAAGCAGCGTCACCCTGCCCTCCTGCAGCCAGCACCCGGCGCCTCCGGATAACCCGCGTTATTACCATCGCTTTCCCGTCCGCAACTTATGCCTGTTCCCCTTTACAAGAAACCGGCTCAACCCTTCCTGTACTAAAGCACAGTACAGCAAGCCGGGGATCAACCCACCCGCCTGCACAGAATTCCCTGTCCTGCCATCAACTTTTGCCAAGGTTAGTGCAAACCTTGTCAACACTACTGCTACGCTGCCCTCCCGGCAGCCCGCTCCCGTTTCCGGATAGCCCCCCGTTCTTCCCCATACCTTCGTCGTTAAAAACTTCCACATTCGCCATCTTTCCCTTATTTTGGGTCCGCCTTCACTGGAAACGCCGGCAGGATCATCAGTGCTTACAGGATAACAGCAGTCGCTTTGCCCGGGCGGTTCCGGATAGGATCTGCGGAAAGAAACTCCAGGGGCACTGCTTTTAAGCGATCCTGGAAAGCAGGAAGGCCCCGATCACCGGCAGGTCATGGAATAGTTTGATAAAGAGAGCGTATTAGAACAAATATCTTTTCTGTTTATGCGTTTAAGCATCTATTTTGAATCATTATTCAGGCATTTAAACCCTATGACGAACCAATCTTTTACTGCTCCGTTCCAGCAACGGTCCCCCGGCAAAGGCTCAGTGGCTATTTCCCGTAAACAAAGCCACGTTCCCAGGCAAGGCCTGCTCCGGCTCATCTCATTTGTAAGCTTCCTTTTACTGTTACTATCCTTTTTCTCCGGCCTCCAGGCGCAGACGGTGGAACTGCTGACCAGCGGTACCAAAACCAGCCTCCGCGGTCTCAGCGTAGTGAACGACCAGGTAATTTGGGTGAGCGGCAGCGCCGGCACCGTTGGCCGGTCCATTGATGGCGGCAAAACCTGGGAATGGCATACCGTACCCGGCTTTGAGAAAAGAGAGTTCCGCGATATTGAGGCTTTTGACGCCAGACGCGCCCTGATAATCGCTATTGCAGAACCCGCCTATATCCTGGAAACCATGGATGGAGGCAAAAACTGGAAACCCGTTTTTACAGATTCCACCAAGGGGATGTTCCTGGACGCTATCGACTTTCTCAATGCCAAAGAAGGAATAGTTGTGGGCGATCCAATAGGCGACTCCGTTTTCCTGGCCACCACCAAAAATGGCGGTAAGACCTGGCAGCGGCAACCCGGGCCCGTACTTAATAAAGGTGAAGCATTCTTTGCCGCCAGCGGCAGCAATATCCAGCTGGGTAAAAAAGGACTGTACACTGCCGTGACCGGCGGCCTTTCCTCCCGGCTGCTGCTGAACGGACAGGCCCTGCCCGTTCCCATGGCACAGGGTAAGGAATCCACCGGCGCCAATTCCTTCGATGTATCGTCCAAAGGCCGCATGATCATTGTGGGCGGCGATTTCAGTGACGAAAAAGACACAGTAGCCAACTGTATCTATACAGACGATCCCGAACGCAGGACCTGGCTGCAACCAACGGTACCACCAGCCGGCTACCGCAGCTGTGTACAGTTCCTGGATGCCAAAAAAGTTATTGCCTGCGGACTGACCGGTGTAGACATCTCCCCTGATGGCGGCAGCTTCTGGCAACTCATCAGTACCGAAGGATTCCATGTCTGCCGTAAAGCAAAAACAGGCAAAGCGGTATTCCTGGCCGGCGGAAATGGCAGGGTGGCGCGCCTGAAGCTCTCTCCGGCCGAAGCCGCAAAAGAAGAGAATAAGGAATACGGCTGGCCCAAATAGCTTTTCCGGACACCCGTAAACGAATAATGCCGATGGCGCTGGTTCACCACCAGCGCCATCGGCATTAAATGCGATTGAGTTAGCCACCCCTGGCCGGTCAGCCACTACCCGGACACAGCGATTCGCGGGCTATGGCCAGTCCGTCACTGACCGGTACGCAGGGACTATATTGGTTCGTCCCTTATTTCTTAAAAGCAAAATAGACAGCCCCCATCAGGAAGCCGAAGCTCACCAGGTATTTCCAGTGAAAGGGCTCTTTCAGGTATACAATGGCAAAGACGGTAAACACCACCAGGGTGATCACTTCCTGGGTCATTTTCAGCTGGAAGCCATTGAATCCGTTGGCATACCCGTAACGGTTGGCCGGCACCATCAGGCAATACTCAAAAAAGGCGATGCCCCAGCTCATGAGCACGGCTTTCCAGAGGGGTACCTGCTGGTCCTTCAGGTGACCATACCAGGCGATGGTCATAAAAATATTGGAGAGCAGGAGCAGGAAGATGACTCGCATAAAGAAAATTATTGGTTTGATTTTCCGCATTTTTTTGTTCTGCGGCGGCTAAAATTCGTACTTTGACTATTAAATGACACAATTATGATTTCCAGCAAAATTGAAGCAGCACTCAACAGACAGATCGACCTGGAAGGATATTCATCCATGTACTATCTCGCCATGGGTTCCTGGGCAGAAGTAAAAGGATACAACGGGGTAGCCCAGTTCCTCTATCATCATTCCGATGAAGAACGGTTGCACATGCTGAAATTGTTCCACTATATCAATGATCGCGGTGGCCACGGCGAAGTACCGGCCTTTGCTGCACCTCAGAAAAACTTCGACAGCATACAGCAGATCTTCGAGATCGTGCTGAGCCACGAGGTGAAGGTCTCCAACGAGATCAACGCCCTGGTGGAGCTCTGCATCCAGGAAAAGGACTACACCACGCATAACTTCCTCCAGTGGTATGTGACGGAGCAGATCGAAGAAGAGAGCCTGGCCCGCCAGATCATCGACAAGCTCAAACTGATTGGCGAAGATAAGGGCGGTATGTACCTGTTTGACCGTGATCTTGGTACGATGAATGCCAACGAGCACAACAAGCACCGTTAATCATCCACCCACATTGCATAAAAAAAGACCTGGCTTAGGCCGGGTCTTTTTGTTATCAGTCGTCATCGTTCTGTGCTTAGTTCAGGTTCCTGAAATCCACCGGAACCAGTTTGCTCACACCGGGCTCCTGCATGGTCACCCCGTAGATCACATCCACAGCGCTCATGGTCATCTTATTGTGGGTAACAATGATGAACTGGCTTTCCTCACTGAATTTGCGGATCATATTGGTGAATTTGCCTACGTTGGCGTCATCCAGCGGGGCGTCCACCTCATCCAGGATACAGAAGGGGGCCGGTTTGATCAGGTAAATGGCAAACAGCAGGGCTGTGGCCGTAAGGGTCTTTTCCCCACCGCTCAGCTGGGTGATGGAAGAAGGACGTTTACCCTTGGGTTTGGCAACAATATCGATGCCGGTCTCCGCCAGGTTCTCGGGATTTTCCAGGATCATGTCTGCCGTATCATCTTCCGTGAAGAGGGCCTTGAACACTTTCTGGAAATTCTCCCTTACCCGGTTGAAGGTGTCAAGGAACTGCTGGTTAGCGGTGGCTTCCACTTCCTGGATGGTTTGCATCAGGCTGTCTTTGGCCGTTACCAGGTCGTTCTTCTGTTCCAGGATGAACTCATACCGTTTCTTCATTTCCTGGAAAGCCTCAATGGCCGTGGGGTTCACCTCACCGAGGTTTTCGAGCCGCTTTTTCATGCGGTCGCATTTTTCCTGCAGCTCTTCGGTGGGGATATCATTGGTGCGGGGCTGGTCGATGATCTCATCCAGGTTGATGCGGAATTCCACATTCAGCCTTTCCTTCATCCCGGCCAGCTGCAGCTTCAGTTCATTCAGTTTGTCCTTGATATCCGCCAGGATATGCTCCAGGATCTCGCGCTCTTTTACCTTGTGGCGCAGTTCCCCTTCTTTTTCATTGAGGGTATTGCGCAGGTTATAATAGGCCTGGTCGGCTTCATTCAGTTTTTTCTCTTCTTCTTCTTTCCGGCGCATCAGCTCTACCAGTCCGTTCTCCGCATTGGCCAGTGCATCCTCGTTCTCGGTCAGCTGCTCGGCGGTCTGTTTCAGCTGCGAAGCATTGGAATCAATCTGGTTGCGCAGGTCTTTCAGCTGGTTGCTCTTGAACTCCAGTTCCTGGGTCAGGGCGTTGATCTTACTGTGCTGGCGTGTTACCTGGAGATTGAACTCGTTGTAACCGGCCAGGGCGCGGTTGTATTCATCTTCGGCGAACTTATAATCGTCCTCCGCCAGTTTCAGTTTATCCTTGACCTCGTTCAGCAGGTTTACCAGGTTCATCCATTCCTGGCGCGTGCCTTCAATAGAAGAGGCGGTAGCTTCCAGGTTGGATTGCAGATCCTCTACCCTGTTGCGGGAAGAGCTTTGCAGGCCATGCAGGCTTTCTATCTTGTTCTCCAGGGAGAACACCTGGTTGGTAAGGCGGTTGATATCTTCCTGCGCCTGTTTGATGGCGGTTTCCTTCAGCTGCTCGTTATAGCCCACCACTTCATTGTGTTTGGCCTGGATAGCGGCTTTGAGATCGGCCACTACTACTTCCTGCGCCTGGATCTCTTCAAATAATTTTTCGAGGTTCTTGGCCCGACCGATCTTCTTTCCTTCAAAAACACCAACACTGCCACCGGTCAGGGAGTATTTTCCTTTTACGTATTTACCATGTTTTTCCAGCACTACAGCGCCATTGCTGTTCTCCAGTGCAGCTTCGTTCTCTGCAATGAACACGTTACCCAGCAGCTGTTCAGCCAGCTGGCGGTACTGGGCGTCCACTTCAATCACCTGCATGGCGGGGATGGTCTGCTCCGGCTGGTGATGCGTCCCTGCCGCGCCTTCCAGGCGGTCCAGCAGGAAGAAATTGGCCTTGCCTTTCTTGTGTTCGTCCAGCAGGTGAACGGCCTGCATGCCTTCCTGGAGGTTATTCACTACATAGTAGTTGAGGTAGGGCTCCAGTACATTTTCAACAGCGGCGCGGTATTCTTCCTTTACATAAATGATATCGGAGAGAATGGGCGCGGTATGGTTCCAGTTGGGATTCTTGTGCAGGAATTTGATGCTCTCGGGATAGCCTTCCATGGAGTCTATCAGGCTTTTCAGCAGGTCGTACTCATTGCGTTTGGCATCCAGCTTCCGGTTCTCTTCGGCCAGTTGCTGGCGCAGTACTTCCAGCTGACCCTGTGTTTGCAGGATCTGTTCCTTGGTGCGTTCGTGCTGGTCCTGCAGCTGCCGGAGATCGGTCTTCCGGTTTTCCAGTTCCTGTTCTCTGGTGACCATCTCCTCTTCCAGCTGTTTCAGCTGGCTGCTGCGTACTTCCCATTCTTCCTGCAGCTGGTTGATACTTTGCTGGAGGTTCTGAATAGAGGTATCGGCTACGGCCACTTTCTTTTCGGCGTCAAACTGGTTGCGCTGCATGCTGAGGTTCTCGCTGCGCAGGCGGTCCACGGATACGCGTTTCTGGTCAAAGAGACTGCGTTTTTCGTCGGACGAAGCTTTGAGGTCGTCCAGCTGCTGCTCCAGTCCTTCCAGTTTACCCTGCTCCTCGCCGATCTGCATATGGGTGAACTCGATGCTTTCTTCGAGGCCTTTGAGTTGCCCTTCGCTTTTGTCGAGGAAGGCCTGCAGGTTGGATTCTTTTTCCTTCAGGAAATTCAGTCGCTGGCTGGCCAGGTTCTTATCATTTTCCTTGAGGCGGAGCGTCTGCAGCATTTCGTTGAACTCGTGCTGCATGCTCTGGAGGGCGCGTTCTTTTTCAATGAACCCTACTTTCTCCTGCTCGATGCCGGCTTCTTCATTGGCGATCTCGGCTTCGAGGCGGATCTTTTTATCGGTCTCAGACTCGGACTGGTTATTCAGCTCCCGGTAGGTATGGTTAAACCCTTCGAGGGAGGCTTTGGCCAGTTCGATACTGTATTCGCGGTATTCTTTTTTGATCTCGTAGTACTTCTCGGCTTTCTTGGCCTGGTTCTCGAGACTTTTCAGCTGGTTGTTGATCTCAAAGAGTAAGTCCTCGATCCGGTTAAGGTCCTGTTCAGTAGCGTCCAGCTTCTGTTTGGCCTCTTTTTTCCGGGTCTTATAGATAGTGATGCCGGCAGCCTGTTCCAGCATGCGGCGGCGGCTGTTCTCCTTGTCTTTGATGATCTCGTCCACCATCCCCAGCTCAATGATAGCGTAGCTGTCGGTGCTGACGCCGGTATCCATGAAGAGGTTCTGGATATCCTTGAGGCGGCACTGGACATCGTTGAGACGGTATTCACTTTCCCCGCTTTTATAGAACTTACGGGTTACGGTAACGGTATTGAATTCTGTGGGCAACAGGTTGCGCGTGTTCTCGAAGGTCAGGCTCACTTCGGCCAGGCCGCTGGCGGAGCGGGTCTTGGATCCGTTGAACACGAGACTTTCCAGGTTTTCACTCCGGAGGTGGCTGATCTTCTGCTCACCGATCACCCAGCGGATGCTATCGATGATATTGCTTTTGCCACAACCGTTGGGACCAATGACGCCGGTGATACCGGTGTCAAAATTCAGTACGGTTTTGTCCGCGAAGCTCTTGAAGCCCTTTATTTCTAAGCTCTTTAATCGCAATTGTCAAATTTTTGTAGGACAGCAAATATATAGGAATGCGGCAACAAATTACATCGCGGCCGGATTCCCGGATTTCCTAAATACCCACTTCGTATACACAAAAAAGGCAAAAAAACTGTGGATAACTCGGGGATAAAGGTTTAAAACCGGCAATTTTCCTATGCTTGGGGATGTAGAAAAGTCAATTTTGTGTCTGCTTTTGAAAAAGCAGCTTTGCTGTTTCCAGGAACTTCAACCCTTCCAGTTTTGAGTTACTTAACTGCTTTTCCAGTTTATTGTCCGTAACTCTTTCACACAAACCATGCACTATTCCTCCGTCTTCATCGAAGCGGTCTTTGATAATAGAAAAAAACTGGTCGTCCTGGTGTTCATATCGCCGAAAAATGGAATAAGCTACCAGATCCGCCAGCTGAATAAGCCTTGACGCTCTGGAATCAATGAACAACGGCACTTCCGACAGGTTTTTCAAAACGCCCCAGGTATGGCCGATTGTCCTGAAATCAGTGGCAAGGTTTTGAATAGTTGTTTCATAGGTTGATTTATCGAATATGATCAACCCTCTTTGTTTGTCGCCTTGCTTGTATAATCTGCTGAGGAAATAATCAAACCTGCTGGCCAGTTGCTCAAATGCCAGGGTTACCGCATCCTTGGGGGACACCTGGGATTTTTGGACTATACAAGCAAATATCCTGTTCGATTTATGGGATTTTGTTAGTACCGACAAGGCATCAGTAATAGCCGGAAGCCTTTCTTCACGCCTGAACCTTCTCCAAAAACCTTTACCATGAAAAATAGGTCCGCCATGCAATTCAACACTGTTTGGATCGGCAGGATTGTATCTTTCAGCAATTTTATCCAACTCATTGCCTATCCAAAAGCATTGTCTTTCGAAAAAGGAAATGCCTGCCAGGACAAAAAACTGCTGTTTGGGATCATTCACTGCTCCCGATTCATCAACATATAGCAAATTCATGGCAATCGATTAGGTACAAAAAAAAGACAGTCAAGGAGAAACCATGTTCTCGCGAACTCCGGGGGGAGTTCTCTCGACTGTGATAACGAAGTTAAGACCAATTCTCAGTTCAGCCAATAAACGGCAAAGATATTAACACTGATCAAGATGAGCCGGACCAGAAATAAAAAACAATTGATTATCAATACATAAGAATACCTAAAAAATGACTTCCGTTTTTCAATGGATCATTTGGACTGCTGTCCAAAGGCCCCCTTACTGCTGCTATCCTGCAACCATTTGACTCATTTGCCTATCTTTCCACTGCATTTACAGTGAATGCTGCCGCCTGTTTACTGGTCAATTCATGAAAAGTATCTTTCACCATATATATAGTATAGCGCTTGTCCTGCTGGCCGGAATACTGCCAGCCCGCCTCCATGCCCAGAAAATAGACAGCATTTATTTCCACCTGTACACAGACAGCCTCAAGAAAGGCGTACACAATTATATAAATGTAGATGCAAAGCTGGCGGATGGTCGCTGGCAGCCACTGACCGGCAAGGAGCTGCGCTTTACCAGCACCGCCGGTAAGTTTGAAGGCAATAACCTGGTCATTGATTCCGGCTTCAAAGGCCGGAAAGTGACCGTAAAAGCCGTGTTAAAAAATGATACCGCGCTCTGGCGGGAAATGACCATCTACATGAAAACGATAGAAGTGGAAGAAAGGTTACCTACGGTAGATGAGGTAATGAAGACCAAAGAGGAAACGCCCCGCAGACGGCGAAGAGGATAAAAAAACGTTTTGCCCCATCTTCCGACGAAACAAAACGTTCTTTTTTATGAATCCGAATTTACACTAACAGTCTCTGTTGGGAGACGCCTGCCTTACTGCATTTTCTTGGCGTCTTCAAGGAATTTGGCCAGACCGATATCGGTAAGCGGATGCTTCAGCAGGCCCAGGATAGAATCCAGCGGGCAGGTGCATACATCGGCGCCAACTTCTGCACAGCGAACAATATGCAATGCGTTGCGGATGGAGGCAGCCAGGATCTCAGTTTTGAAGCCCTGGAGATTGTAGATATGCGAAATCTGTTCAATCAGCTGTACACCATCCCAGCTGCTGTCGTCAATACGACCGATAAAGGGAGAAACATAGGTGGCGCCTGCTTTGGCAGCCAGGATAGCCTGACCGGCAGAGAACACCAGGGTACAGTTGGTCTTGATACCATTGTCGGTAAACCATTTCAGCGCTTTCACGCCGTCTTTGATCATAGGCACTTTCACCACAATGTTGGGGTGAATAGCAGCCAGTTTCTTACCTTCTTCAATGATACCTTCCAGATCAGTGGAGATCACTTCGGCGCTTACATCGCCGCCATCTACCAGCTCGCAGATATCGAGGTAGTGCTTATTGACTGCTGCTTCGCCGCGGATGCCTTCTTTGGCCATCAATGATGGGTTGGTGGTTACACCGTCCAGGATACCGAGCTCGTGCGCTTCCTTGATCTGTGCAAGGTTAGCTGTATCGATAAAAAATTTCATGCTATGTAAAATTTATGATAAGAAATGTACAGGGAGGTCGCTGTTTCGCTGACAATAAGCAGCCGGGGTGAGGAAAGCAAACTATCTGAGTCTGGGATCATACAAACAGCGTATTGTTTGATCAGAAAGAAAAAAAAATCGGCAGATTACTTACATCGCACCGCTACAACCGCCTACCCTTGCTGCCTTCCGGCCCTGGGGGGGTTCAGCAGGAGCTGGTCGTGTAAGACCTGCCGGCTGCAAAGATAGGATGGAATTAATTCGCAAACAAAAAATATCAACAGTTCATTTTTAAATCCCAACAGATCCCTGCCTTAACAACTGGAGCAACATATTGAGGACACCCTGATTGCCGGAGATGGGTTGTGCAATAAGGCCGTAGTGTAGATTGTAGTGAAAGAAGGGGGGATCGTATCCGCGAGATCATTGACTGGGGGCGCCCAGTTTGACAAAGAGGATCAGGAAATTTTTCCACTGAAGTGCTGCTCAGGCCTTACGCCCATACACAATTACGGCTATAGCGCCATCCGCAATTTTTCATGAAGCAGGCTGGTTCGTCCCAAATTTCTTTATCAATATTCCTGCGCCATCAATAGGATTGTCCTCTTATCCCCTGCCGCCCGGTGAATGAGTTGACCCTTGATACGCCGATCAGTTCATCCGCACGACCGCCCAATGGCCGGAAATAGACCAGGATCATATACTCGTTCTCACTTTCCCAGTAATTGCCTTCGGTAACACTGAAAGAAGCGATGCGTTTGTCGGCCAGCTTGTCAATAGTGACATAAGCGTAATCATAATAACCCTGTTTGAGGAAGAGTGTCTTTTCATAGGCGCCTTTCTGGGAGTTGAAGACCATTTTGGCGCTGTCGCGCAGGTTGTAATCAGTGACCTGCCCAAAGAGGAAGATGTCTTTATCCGGGAATGGCGTATTGTTGGGCGGTACATAACTGAAATAGACCGTGGCGTAATCTGTCTGCCAGTAAGGATTGATGCTTTCCGTAGTTTCTATAGTATACATGCCGTTGGCATCGCGGAAAAAATTGAAGCGTTGACCGCTGCGGTCCATATCTGGCTTTACAATGATCTCCGTGCTGGTACGGTTATATTTGGCGCTCTGGACGCGGTCGCTCTGGAAGCGGAAACTGCGCAGGTCCAGCCAGCGCCATTCCTTGCCGGCGGGGAACACTGCATCGTTCTCCGTGTTGTATTCAAACACATTGCGGGAGAAAAAAGTAGGGCGAAGGCCGGTGATGGCATTGTCCCAGCGATAGTTCTGCAGGATGGCCACGGTGACCTGCTGCAGCGGGTTCACCACGTTAAGCCCTTCGTTCAGGTTGACCTTGAACTGCACTTTCTGGTGGCTCCGGAAGATCTGGGTATTGAAAGGCTGCTGGATCTGGGCGGCAATGCTTGCTTTCTCCTGCACTACCAGCATCCGCCTGGTGAAAATGGTCTGGGCCGTATCATTGTTCAGGTATACCCGCAGGATATAGTTGCCGGAGCGGGAAGGCATGCAGCTCTGGTCCGGCAGTGTGGCCTGGTAATGGGTATACCGGGTGAAAGCAATGGAAGAGGCCCGGTAGGTATTGATCCGCTGGCTGGAAAAACCTTTGATATAATCAAAGGAGCTGAGCAGGGCCGGCGTCCAGTCCGCATTACAAAGCTGAAAAGTATAATTATAGGTCCTGATGCCGCCTTCTATATCATCAAAATGCAGTTCCAGCTGGCTGGTGCCGTTCAGGGTGATCAGCGGGTAGCTGAGCTGGTTGCCCGACTGGTGCAGCTGCACTGACCTGATATTGGGCGCATACACAGCATCCGGGATCTGGGCCAGCGTGGGCAGGCACAGGAATAGTCCAACGCACAAAAACAAATTTCTCATGGGCAATAATTTGCTATCCTGAAAATACGATCTCCTTACAAAATGCCAACTGGCCGTTCACCGGGCGCTACCTGCCGCAAAACTCCTGCCGGGAAAGTACAATGTTAATATAAAACAATAAAAACATTCGTGGTTTTTGCCAACAGCGGCTATTTTTGGACCCGAAAACGATCTCTTTTGAATATAGCCGCTTATATCGCCAAACGCATCGCATTCAACCAGCAAAGGTCCTTCTCCCGTTTTGTGATCCGGTTGTCGGTGGGTGCAACCATCATCAGCGTGATGGTCATGATCGTTACCCTGGCTTTTGCCACCGGCTTTAAATCCACCATCAGCCAGAAGATCTTCAGTTTCTGGGGCCATATCCGGGTACAGAGCTTTGATGCCGCCATGGTGAGCATTGCCGAAGAAACGCCTATCCTGCGCAATGACTCGGTGGCCCGGCTACCGCAGCAGTTCCCGCAGATCAGGAAAGTACAGGCTTTTGCCACCCGCAACGCCATCCTCAAGACTACGGAAACCATTGAGGGGGTTTTGTTCAAGGGTGTTGATGTGGGCTACGATTTCACTAACCTGCGCAATTTCCTGCTGGAAGGCCGTTGGATACAGTTTACGGACAGCGGGTACAGCAGTGAGATCAACCTCTCCGCCTATACTGCCGGTAAACTGCAGCTGAAAGTAAATGACGAGGTGCTGATCTATTTTATACAGCCCAATGCCCCGCCGCGTACGCGCAAGCTCACGGTGGCAGGCATTTACAAGACAGGCATTGAAGAATATGATAAGCTGATCGCTATCGGCGACCTGAAACTGGTGCAGCGGCTGAATAACTGGTCGCCCGACCAGATCGGCGGCTATGAGCTTATCCTCGCCGATTTCCGGCAGATGGACCAGGTGAATGATGATATCATTCCTTACCTGCCCCTGGGTATCCAGGGCACCACTATTGAGAATATCTTCCCCAATATATTCGACTGGCTGGCGCTACAGAACAAGACCATTTATATTGTACTGATCATCATGGTGGCCATTGCCGTGCTCAACCTGATCACCTGCCTGCTGATCCTGGTGCTGGAACGTACCAGGATGGTGGGACTGCTGAAAGCGCTGGGCGCCCGCAACGGTACTATCCAGCGGGTGTTCCTGTACCATGGCGCCGTGATCACCGGCGCCGGCCTGTTATTCGGGAATATCCTGGGCCTGCTGATCTGCTGGCTGCAGCAGCGCTATGGCTTTATCAGCCTGCCGGAAGATGCGTACTATATCTCCAAGGCCGCGGTGGAAGTGGTCTGGTGGCATGTAGCCCTGGTCAATGCAGGCACTTTCCTGATCTGCTTCCTGGTGTTGCTGATCCCCACCATTATTGTCCGCAAGATCCAGCCCGTAAAGGCCATCCAGTTCCGGTAAATAAAATTTCAAGGTATAAAAAGAGCGTCAAAACCGACGGGCTCAGACTGTCAGGTGAGACAGGAGAATGCCCGTGGCCACGGCCGCATTCAGGGATTCCGCCTGCCCTTTCCGGGGAATGGTAACGCGGTGGGTAGCCAGGGCCAGCAACTCATCACTGATGCCCCGGGATTCGTTTCCAATGAGCAGGAAACCTTTGGCGCCACCCGTCATGGCCGGCAGCGGTGTACCATCCAGGGTAGCCGCCAGCACCGGGATGCCACTATGGGCCCTTAAAAAGGCCGGCAGATCCGTATAGATCACTTCTACCCTGCTGATACCGCCCATACTGGCCTGTACCACTTTGGGATTAAATATATCCGCACTGTCGGGGCTGCAAACCATGGCATTTATGCCGAACCAGTCCGCACAACGCAGGATAGTACCCATATTCCCTGGGTCCTGCAGGGTATCCAGCACTACATGCAGCCCCTTGCCCCAGTCCCTTTCCGGCGCAAATTCGGGTTTCCTGAAAACGCCCAGGACCTGGTTGGGATGCTGCTGGAACGATAAACGGCCCAGCTCATCAGGATCCACTGCCATACAGCGTTCCGCAATGGTGGCAGGCTGCTGGCTGATCCATTCCGGCAGGGCGTAGAGCTGCTGCAAATGAACATTACCGGCACTTAAGAGTTCGTTAATTATCTTAGGTCCCTCCCCTACAAACAGCCCTTCTTCATCCCTTAATTTTTTCTGGCTTAAACTTTGAATATATTTGACCTGCGATTTAACCAACATTGCACTTCGTTTAAAGTTATATGTCATCCGGCCAGCAAGTTACTTTTTTTAGAATTTCCCGGTGGGTCTGTTATTTCCTCCTCGGCATGGTGCTGGCGCCCGCCTGCGTAACCGTATCCAAGAAGAATCTGCCCACCCGCCCCTTCGTGTACCAGACCGAAGTGAACGTGGACAGCAAACAACCCCGTTACGAGAAAAAAGAACTGAGCGATAAACTGCTGACACAGGTGGACGACAGCCTCCAGACCCGCTTCAAGTACGTGGGTATCTTCAAGAAACTGATCAAGCCCCCCGTATTTGACAGTATCAATATCGGCCGGTCTAAAGTATTCATGACCGCCCTGCTTAATTCCCAGGGTTATTACAGACCCGTCATTACGGACACTTTTTTCATTGATACCACCCGCGAGCGGCAATACCGGACCACCGTCCGCTTCAAAGTGATCCCCGGCGTCAGGCTGATCATGGACTCAGTAGGCTATAGCCTGGAAACGCCCGAGCTGCAGCAGCTGGCGCTCAATAACAGCAACCGCTCCGAACTGAAGAAAGGCAAACCCTACTCCACCACCGCCATCAGCACGGAGATTGAACGGCTGGTCACCCTCTACCGGGACAACGGCTATTATAAACTCAATAAGGAAAGTATCTACGCCGAAGTGGATACTGTGATCGCGGCACTGATAGACCCTTCCCTGGATCCCTTTGAGCAGATCCGCCTGCTGGACTCCCTGCGCCGCCGCAGTGAGAGCCCCACCATCAATGTACTCATCAAGCAGCGGCCGCCCAAGGACAGCACCCACCTGATGAAATTCTATTTCGGGGATATCACCATATACCCGGATATCACCCCGCTGGAGGATACCAGCTTCCACAAGGATACTACCATCATACCGCCCTATACTTTTTTATACGGCACCAACCGCTTTAAACTGCCTTTTATTGCCCGGAATATGAATATCACTCCGGGCTCCCTGTACCGGCAACGGCGGTATTACCGGACCATCAATACCTTCAACCAGCTGGGCGCCTGGAGCAATGTGGACCTGGACCTGCAGGAACGCTACGACAGCGTGCCCCTGCTGGACGCCACTTTCCGGCTCTACCCGGATAAAAAACAAAGCGCCACCATCGACTTTGAGACCAGCCGCAACGTGAGCGACTTCCTCACCACCGGCCAGCTCTTTGGTATTGGTCTCAATTTCCGGCTCATCAACCGCAATGCTTTCCGGGAAGCCATCCAGACCAGCACCAACGCCCGCTTCGGTATCGAGATCGGTACCCAGCTGGTGCAAACCCTGCAGGCCAGCTTTTCACACAATATTTATTTCCCCAAGTTCATCCTGCCCTTCAGGATCAAAAACCCGGATCGCCTCCAGAATACGCGAACCGTACTCAACCTGGAAGGTGCGTATACAGATCGCCGTGACTTCTTCCGCGTTCCCTCTTTCAAAACCTCCTGGGGTTATGAATGGGTGGGTGGCAGGATGCGAAGAGGGACCGATGTCCCCCGCCGGCGCATCACGTACAATTTCACCCCCCTGAATTTTGAATATACCAGCGTGGTGAAGACCGACAGCCTGCTGCGACTGGAAAAGCTGATCCCGGCCTATCGCTTTGCTTTCAACGATGGTATGATCATCAGTACCGCTTTCAGCGCCAGCACCGCCATCCAGAAAGATAAAAAGCTGACCCTGATCCGCGCCCGCATAGAAGAGAGCGGCGGCCTTACCGGACTGATAAAAGAACTGGAACTGGGCGACCTGCGCCGTTTTGTAAAAGTGGACGCAGAGATCAAGCACTATATTGATTATGGCCGCTCATCGCTGGCCTTCCGCGCCTATGGCGGCGTGGGCATCGTGTATGGGAAAACTGATACGGCCGGTGTAGTGGTGCCGGAAAGTAACCTGCCCTTCTTCAAGGCTTTCTCGGCCGGTGGCCCTTACAGCATGCGCGCCTGGCAGGTAAGAAGGCTGGGACCGGGCACCGCCACCATGTATGAACCAACCGACAGCACCTCTGCTATTGATCGCTTCGGCAATATGCAGCTGGAGTTCAATATAGAATACCGCTTTAACCTGGCTACCATCTTTGGGTTCAAGGTGAACAGCGCGCTCTTTGTGGATATGGGAAATATCTGGAGCAAGGAATTTGATCCGGCCACCGGGCAGGCCATCCCGGCGGCCAGTTTCCGGATCGATAAGCTCTATAAGGACCTCGCCATCGGCGGCGGCAGCAGCTTACGGTTCGATTTTGATTTCTTCCTGATCCGTCTCGACTGGGCCTATAAACTCAAGGACCCCGTTCATGCCTACCAGAATGCCGGCTGGTTCCATAACCTGAAAATCTCTGACGGCCAGTTCCAGCTGGGTATCGGCTATCCGTTCTAAACCACTCCCGGGCCCTTCTGAAGCATCCTGTCAACGTTCGCCCGCCGGCCAGCCCCGTGTTTCGCCAGCAATTTTGAAGCACACAAATACATCTGTCCCCAAATAAAAATACGCAGGACAGGGAGAAATATTTTTCACAAGTTAAACTGTACAGGTAAACGGTATGCGCTGGGTGAATAATCCGGAAGAACCCTTTTGCTAAATCCATTCCCCCTAAAACTGCCTGAAACAGGTTTCAGCCATTTTCAGCGGCAACTATGAGGCAATGCTATTTTACAGTTGGACAGGCAGTTGCTGCAAACCCTACACTGAAGGCAGGTTTGCTTCTTTCACTTTGGCAATGAACACCTGCGCTTCTTCCATGGTCATGGACTGATCCAAGGTGAACTCACCGATGCGGGTACGGACCAGTTTGCTCAGGTGAGCGCCACATCCCAGGGCCTGCCCAAAATCATGCGCCAGGCTGCGGATATAGGTACCTGTGGAACAGACCACGCGAAAATGCACTACAGGCATTTCAATGGCCGTGATCTCAAACGCTTTGATATGGATAGACCGGGGCTCCAGCTCAATATGTTCCCCGCGGCGAGCCAGCTCATACACCCGCTTCCCATCTTTTTTAATGGCCGAGTGCATAGGCGGCACCTGGAGGATCTGCCCGGTAAAAGGCCCGGTAGCGGCGTGCAACTGCTCAGGAGTGATAGCGGTATAGTCTTTCAGATCGGTGGGTTCAGCTTCAAGGTCGTAGGTAGGCGTAACGGCCCCCAGGGTGAAATGGCCGGTATATTCTTTTTCCTGGGCCATATATTCATTGATACGCTTGGTGAATTTGCCGGTGCAAACGATCAGCAGCCCGGTGGCCAGTGGATCCAGGGTACCGGCATGGCCTACTTTCTTTATTTTAATGGTGTTCCGGATCTTGCGCACC
The DNA here is from genome assembly GCA_029202545.1 of Candidatus Pseudobacter hemicellulosilyticus. Lineage (GTDB taxonomy): Bacteria > Bacteroidota > Bacteroidia > Chitinophagales > Chitinophagaceae > Pseudobacter > Pseudobacter hemicellulosilyticus. The sequence continues at coordinate 3,431,978 of CP119311.1, read as the reverse complement.
ACATCAAAAGAGGTCCATTCCAGCGGCTTATTGATCAGCAGCGTATATCCCTGTTCAAAATTAACGGATGATAACTCCATGCGGCGAAGATAAGAAGGCCGCCTCAAATGGCCTGCCTTGCTTTCAGTTCCAGGTACTTATTGACCGTATTGACCGTGAGTTGTCTGGGCGGCGTCAGGATAGTGAGTACACCATGTTTCTGCAGCTCTTTGACGATCTGTCTTTTTTCCGCCATGAATTTCTCGGCAATGGTGCGGATATACAGTTCCTCAATGGTATCGGCCCGGGTAGTGGTCAGCTGGTCCAGTTCTGTGTTCTCAAAGAACACTACCAGCAGCAGGTGGTTGCGGGCGATGCTGCGGATAAAAGGCATTTGTCTTTCCAGGCCCGCGAGGGATTCAAAATTGGTGAAGAGAACAATAAGGCTGCGCGATGTGATCCGTGTGCGGATCAGGGCGTGCAGCTTTTCGTAGTCGCTTTCCAGGAATCGGGTATCCTGGTTATACAGGGTCTCCAGGATGCGGGGCATCTGTGCGGCTTTGCGGTCGGCCGGCAGGAAATGCCCGATCTGCTCCGCAAAGGTGATCAGCCCGGCCCGGTCCTGGCGGATCAGCGCCACCCGCGAAAGGATCAGGGTGGCATTGATGGCATAGTCCAGCAGGGCCATCCCTTCAAAAGGCATTTTCATCACGCGGCCTTTGTCGATGATACAATACACCTGCTGGCTGCGTTCATCCATAAAATTATTGACCATCAGCTGGCCGCCCCTGCGGGCAGTGGCTTTCCAGTTGATGCTCCGGATATCATCACCTGTAACATATTCCTTGATCTGTTCAAATTCCAGGCTATGGCCTATTTTCCGGATCTTGCGGCTGCCGGCTTCGGAAAGATTGCTGCCATGGGCTTTCAGTTCAAACTGGCGCAGGGCCAGGAAAGAAGGCATCACCTTCACCATGGTTTCGGGCTCACCGGTTTTCAGGCGGCGGGTCACCAATCCCAGCGGGCTGCGGACAAACAGGTTCACCTGCCGGAAAATGTATTCCCCGCGCTGTACCGGTCGCAGGTGATAATCCAGCGACTTTTCCTCTCCCCCCGCCAGGCTTAGCGGTATTTTGAAATTGAACAGCTGAAACTGTTCCGGCACTTCATCTATCAGCAGCAGCTGTACCCGGAAAGGATAACGGTTCACCAACTGCAGTTGCACTTTGTTCTCGTCCCCGTTGCTGAAAGCATCAGGCAGCAGGCGCTGCACGGAGATGGCCCGCTTCCGCACAAACAGGATGAAATAATCCAGCAGGGTCAGCCCGGCAAAGCTGAGCAGCACAATACGCGCCGCAGTAAACAGGGCGGGCCAGGTGTATGATCCTACAAAGAGCAGGATGATGACCACAAAAGCCATGTAAAACCGGCGGCTGAAGAACAGGGATAATATGTTGCGTTCGTAAAAAGACATCAGGCTGTTTTAGCGGGGCACTTCAATAGCTTCCACGATCTGTGCAATCACATCATCAGTGGCAGCGCCTTCCATTTCTTTTTCCGGTGTCAGGACAATACGGTGCCGAAGCGTGGGCTTCAGCACAAAGAGAATATCTTCCGGCGTTACAAAATCCCGGCCACGCATGGCCGCCAGTGCTTTGGCGCCATTGAGGATGCCAATGGAAGCACGGGGCGAAGCGCCGAGGTAAATGGATTTATGGTTGCGGGTGCTGGCCACAATGCTGGTGATATACTGGATCAGCTTTTCTTCCACATGGATGCCGCGTACTTTCTGGCGCAGCTCTTCTATCTGCTGAAAGCTGAGTACATGGTTCACCTGGGCCAGCATGGCTTCCAGGCTGCTCTGGTGGTGGTTCAGCACAATGCGGAACTCCTGCTCCGGTGTGGGATAGGTGACATTGATCTTAAACAGAAAGCGGTCCAGCTGGGCTTCAGGGAGGTGGTAGGTCCCCTCCTGTTCTACCGGGTTCTGCGTGGCCACTACCATGAAGGGCGCAGCCAGCGACAGGGTCTGCCCGTCTACCGTTACCTGCCTTTCTTCCATGACCTCAAACAGGGCCGACTGGGTCTTGGCAGGGGCACGGTTGATCTCATCAATCAGTACAATATTACTGAAGATAGGTCCCTTGCGGAGCTCGAAGCTGTTGTCCCGGGGATTGAAGATGGAGGTACCAATCACATCACTGGGCATCAGATCGGGCGTAAACTGGATACGGGAGAACCCGATAGAGATGCTTTTGCTGAGCAGCTTGGCCGTCAGTGTCTTGGCCACACCCGGTACTCCTTCAATCAGTACATGCCCGTCGGCCAGTACAGCGGTGAGCAGCAGGTCTATCATTTCCTCCTGGCCAACAATCACCTTGCCGATCTCCTGCTTGAGCTGGTCTACCGATTGCTGCAGGGCGCTGAGGTCGGTGCGGGCCTGAAAAAAATTCTCTTCCATGTATTCGATGCTTTAAATGGTTTTTGCGTAATTATAAAATGCTTTCAGCTGCCTGTCCAGCGCCAGCAGGGATTCATCTGACACAAAAGGATCATGCTGGGCCAGCCGCAGGTCATAGAGCATACTGCGCAGGGCTTCCAGGTCACAACCGCTTTTGTCAGCCAGTTTCTTTTCAAACGCTTCATCCATCACTGCTGTGCGCAGGTGATAGGCATGGCGTACATGGTCCTGGAAATGGACGGCCATCTTCTGGGCCAGGTTCTGGTTATCCTTCCGCTGGTAATACAAGCGTCCGATCGTTTTCACAAAATCCAGCGAGGAATTGCGCGGGGCCGCCAGCCGGGGCAGTATGCGCTGCCTTCTTTTGGACTCCACCAGGAAAAGGACCAGCAGGAGCAGCAGCACCAGCCACCAGGCGGCATTCAGGCCGGGTTGTTTGGCAATCCACTGCAAAGCAGAAAAATTGCTTTTTTTCTTATTGTCCTTTCCATCATTGTACCGGAAATATTCATCCCATCTGATGAGTTCAATATTGGCGGGCAGGTAGGAGAATACCTGGTCGTAATAACTTTTATTCTGCTTGTGCAGCAGGAAAAAATTAGTCAGGGCCATAGGCGCCAGGTGCAGGTAAATAGAACCTCCGCTTTTATAATCAATGCGGATATAGTTGGCCTGCTCCTTATTATTATAACCCATTATATAGGTAATAGTAGAATCCATGCTGGTGAAATAATTATCCAGCGCCCTGCCCGGATAAGTATAGCTGCCGCTTTCCTCACTGACCGGATCCACCACCTGCACCCGCAGCGAATCTGTATTCCCATAAAAATAACCGGCCCTGGCCACCTTCAGGCCCAGGGAGTCCAGCAGGTTCTCCCCTATATCATAGGCTGATAAAAACACATGGCGGCCGGCATAGACCATATTCAGCATACCATCCAGTTCTGACTCCGACAGTTTCAGGGAAGCGCCGATGAATATAAAAGCGGTCCTGGTGGCCTTAAGGCTGTCATCATTGGGGAATACCGGCTTTGAGCTGCTGTAAGGGTCGGGCGACTCCCTGTTCATCCCCACTCCGGCATCCGGGAAAATAGCCTGCAGCTGCTCATGCGCATAAAAAGTGCCATAGGGTATTTTATCTTTCCAGGAAAAAGTGACGCGTTCATTGAGGCGCTTCTGATCACCGGAACAACCACCCAACAGGATGGTCAGCAGGAACAGGAAAGGGTAATATGAAAGGATCCGTTTCAGGGCTCAGATGGATTTATAGAATTGTTGAAAATGTTGCCGCAGCTGGCTGAACTGCTCTTCGCTGAGCAGGAACTCACCATACCACACATATTCATAGGCCTGGGTCAGGAACCGGAACTCACCCGCTGCCGGGTGTTGCTGCAGCTGGCGGAGATAATCCGCATTGGTAGACTGGGAATGGTAACGGATCCGCCCTTTATCGCTCAGCTGCCGGAGCGATTTCAGGTACAGCAGGCGGATGGCCACCCGGTAGTTCTGCGCCACCACAGCAGCATTGACCTGTTTGTCCAGCTCATCCTCTTCCAGCAGGACTTCAGGAACTGCGTCTTCTTCCAGCTGGGCAGGCGTTGACAGGAAAAGTTTATTGACCACTATGATGCGGTAGATCACAAACAGGATCAGCACAATCAGCAGGGTATAACCGATAGTGGAAAAAGCGACATTGATACCGGGGAAGGAAGGCGGGTTATACTCTTTTTTGCGCCCTTTTTTTACCTCAGGATGTTTGCGGCTTGTCCAGTAGGCGGAATCATTGGCATAGGCAAATTCCTTACGCTTTTTGAAACGCGCTACTGTAGAATCGCTTACCTGCCGCAGGGAGGGGGGCAGGACTTCTTCTTCTATTGTTTCTATTTCCGCCGGTTCTTCCTCCGTATCAGACCGGATCTCTTCCAGCTGCACATCCGGCGGATCAAAGGTTGTGTCTGCATACTCAGTAGGCTGGGCCATAACAGGAAGGCTGCAACCCAGGCAAAGCAGCAGGATCAGCAGGGGAAGCGCCGGGAAAGCCCCGGAAAATATTTGCCTGATCTGTTTCATGCCCTGCCCTCCGCCTGACTAATTTTAATCCTCCTGCTCAACTGTATGGGGTAGTATACAAAATACCAGCAAATGAACAGGAAAGAGCTGGCCAGGATGGAAATGCTCAGCCAGCGGGGCATATCTGTATGACGGGTAACATACCCTTCAAAAAAAGCAGCGGTGATAAAGATCGGGATCAGGCCAATGACCAGCTTCAGCCCGTCTTTGGCGCCCCTTTTCAGGGAATCGATCCGTTTATTGTTGCCGGGGAACAGGATACTGTTACCGAGAATAAAGCCTGCGCCGCCCGCCAGGATAATGGCAGAGATCTCCAGGGTGCCATGGATCCAGATCACGAGCACGGAATCCCAGCCCAGCCCTTTGGCAAAGAACATATACTGGAAAGAACCCAGCATCACTCCATTGCTGAAAAGGTACCAGGCCGTGCCTATCGACAGGAAAATGCCGCTGACAAAGGTCATAAAGGCCACCCGGATATTGTTATTGGCGATGTATACGAACATGGACAGTTTATCCCCTTGTTTGTACACGCCAAAAGGATCGCCCTTGGTAATATTCTCTTCGGTGCCGTCCACGTAGCTGTCGCCCAGGACGCCCCGTACAAAGCTTTCATCATGGGCAGCAGAATAGGCGCCCATAATGGCCATACCGGTGAACAGGAGAAAAGCGCAGAGCAGGGGCCGGAAATAGCGGGCCACGGTCAGGGGCAGTTCCGTTTTCCAGAAACGCCAGATACGGGATCCTTCTTCCCTTTTGTTCCGGTAGATCTTGAGATAGGTGCGGGAAGCCAGCTCATTGAGGTAGTGTGTGACTTTGCTATGGGGATAGAAAGTTTTGGCGTAACCCAGGTCGTTGACGAGTTCTGTAAACTCATCGGCCATTTTATCGGGATCGGTCTCCTTTCCGTACTGGTACCGTTTCCACTTTTCAATGTTCTTTTTTAAGAAGAGTCCTTCGCGCACGAATCAACTTTTTTTGTGATAAATCATCCTTTAACCTTAGCCAACCGTGAACTAACCATAGCAGAATAAATATAAGCGTTATATTTAGAACCTTACAACCGGATTCTGCAAAATATCCGTTTATTTGTTGAGTATGCTGGTAAAATTAGATACAGGGTTCAACATTGAGGTGGAATTCCCCGTAGCCCCTTTCCACCTGCGGCTCATAGCCTGGTTCATTGATGGAGTTATCTGCACGTTGTATATGATACTCATGAATGTGCTGGTGCTGCAGACGCCCGGCAGCTGGGAATGGAAAACCGTCCTGGTGAGCCTGCCCTCCTTGTTTTACCACCTGGTCTGTGAGATCATGCTGAACGGGCAGAGCGTGGGAAAGCTGGCCATGGGCATTAAAGTAATTGCCGCCGATGGAGGCCATCCCAGCATTGGCCAGTACCTGATCCGCTGGGTATTCCGCCTGATCGATTTTCCTATATGGATATTTGCTTTTATCGGCTATGAGGCCTGGCCCTGGTGGACCTTCCCCCTGCTGTTTGCCGGTCTGGCCTCCGTGATCATTTCCCCCCGCTCCCAGCGTATTGGCGATCTGCTGGCCGGCACCCTGATCATTGATGTCCGGGCCCGCAATACCTGGCAGAATACCGTATTCACGGAAGTGGAGGACAGTTACAAACCTACTTATCCGCAGGTCATGCAGTTATCAGACCGGGACATCAATACCCTGAAAAGTATTATTGAGAGCATCCGGCGCAAGGGTGATCCCTACCTGGCCCTGCGCATTGCAGACAGGATCAAATCCAAGCTCCGCATACAATCAGAGCAGGACAGTTTTGAATTCCTGCAAGCCCTGCTGAAGGATTACAATTACTACTCCACACACTGATCATTTGGGCATGGTGCTGACCATGGCTGCTATTCCGCCAATGAGCAGGAACAGAAAGAACACCAGGGTCAGGAGAGAAAGCACTATGATCATGATGATGCCAATGATCTTGGAATAGATCCGCAGGTTATTGACACCTTTATTGAAAGTTTCCTGATCGTTATTGTTCAGCCCCTGTACAGTGTAGTTGGAAAAGCGGTACAGGAAGATGTTGATGGCTACAGTGATCAGCCCGCTGATCAGGGCGGACATTACACCGCCCCCGATAGCAAAGGTCCTGGCCATAGGCACCATGTCTACCCGGGCATAAATAACAAAAGGCGAGATCATGCTGACGCCGATACTTATAAAGCTGAAAACGGCAATGATCTTTGCCCATTTGGCACAGTCAAACAGCAGCTGTTGCGCTTCTGCATCAATCCGGAGGTCAAAAAGATCGTTAAAGGAAGAGGATTGTTGTGTGTTTTCCATGAATCGTTTTTTAGATGGCTACCGCCATTTGTAATAAGGATGCCACTACACTGAGGATAATAACGATCCCAAACAGCAGCAGGAAGGTGCGCAGGTTGCGGAGGCTGGCATTGAAAGCAGCCTGGTCCTGTTGCTGGACAGCATATTTGCAGTTACGCGCAAAACGGACCAGCTGGATACCAGCTACTGTAAGGATGCCACAACCGGCAATACCCAGCATAAAAGGGATGATCAGTGTGGCTTCCCGGCCTGCCAGCGTAGGATAAGCTTCCAGCGCAGTTTCCAGGTCTACGGCCCTGAACACATACAATACCAGTAACAGGACCAGCAGGACCACTAACCCCAGCGCACAGCAGACTATATAGCTGATACCAATAAATCTTGACCACTTACCTGTTTCCCGCAGGTATTCTCCAGTTTCATGATCCACCTGCAGGTCAAACAGGGAATCTGTTGATGATTGTTCCATGGAAATAATATGATTTGACAACAATAAAACACCGGTCATCCATGGCCGTGAAGACCCGGAACAACCAGTTTAACAATATAGTTCAGCATTACCAGCGCCAGTACCACCCAGGTGTAGGCGACCAGTCCTGTCCTGCCGGGCCAGCGACGGCTGAGCAGCGCCAATCCCCAGCCCATCCCCAGCAGCAGCACGGGGATCAGCGGTGGATACAGGGCCCAGCTTTCCGCCCAGTGTCCCTGCAGCAGCGCCAGCAGGGAGCGCTGGAAGCCGCACAAAGGGCAATCCAGTCCCAGCAAGTACTTCAGGGCGCAGGGCAGCATATGTTGTTGGAGCCAGGTAAGCATACCTTTTTAAAATAGAAAAAGGTGACTGAAAAGTCCCGGAGAATTTTTCAGTCACCTTTTGCCCATGTGCATGGATTATAAATTGTTCATATTCCAGATCGAAGTAGCAGCGCTACCAAGGATTGCCAACATGAAAATGTAATAGATCGCATAGATAGAACCGAGAGCAATGCCAATGATAGACATGATGAAACCTGCGTTCAACTGGCCATAACCGTCCCAGGCAGCCGGGTTTTCTTTGTACATTTTCCTTGGTTTGCTGGACAGCACCAGACCAATGATGCCGAGGATCAGACCAATGAAAAGACAGCCGAAAACGATGGAGCAGATACCTAAAACCATTACTACTGTTGCGTTAGGCAGCATGGTTTTCTGTGTAGGGGTGGGCGTCTGAGAGGGTTGGTTCAAATTTTCCATGAATAGGTGTTTTAAAGTTATGGGCTACAAGAAATGAAAAAAAAATCAAAAAGTAAAATAATTATATCCCCTAACCTCTTGAAACCGAGTGCCCTCTCCCAAAACTGGGGTTTCCCCTTACACGGTCATCAATAAGACTGGGCAAACAGCACCCGCTGTTTGCTGGGCTTGCCGCTCAGTACACAGACCCCTTCCTCCTGGGCATTGTCCAGGGGGATACAGCGGATGGTAGCCTTGGTCAGCTCCTTGATCTTATCTTCAGTCTCAGCAGTACCATCCCAGTGCGCGGACAGGAAACCGCCTTTTTCTGACAGGATTTTGACAAATTCATCCCAGCTGTCCACTTTGGTGATATGCTGATCCCGGTAGTTCAGGGCCTTGGTATAGATCTGCTGCTGGATTTCATCCAGCAGGCCTATGATGCGGTCCGACAGGCCATCCAGGGATACACTGCTTTTTTCCTTTGTGTCCCGGCGGGCCAGCTCACAAACATTATTGGCCAGGTCGCGGGCGCCCAAAGCGATCCGCACCGGCACGCCTTTCATTTCGTATTCGGCAAATTTCCAGCCGGGCCTTGAATTGTCATTATCGTCAAATTTTACACGGACGCCGGCAGCTTTCAGCTGCGCCATCAGCTCACGGGCTTTGCCGTCAATCTCGGCCTTGCTTTCTTCTCCTTTATAAATGGGGACTATCACCACCTGCAGGGGCGCAATCCGGGGCGGCAGGATCAGGCCGTCGTCATCACTGTGCGCCATCACCAGGGCGCCGATAAGGCGGGTGCTGACACCCCAGCTGGTAGCCCATACATAGTCCAGCTTATTTTCTTTATCAGAGAATTTCACGTCAAAGGCTTTGGCAAAATTCTGCCCCAGGAAATGCGAAGTACCGGCCTGCAGGGCTTTACCATCCTGCATGAGGGCTTCAATGCAATAGGTGTCCACGGCGCCGGCAAAGCGTTCGCTTTCGGTCTTCACGCCTTTGATCACCGGCAGCGCCATCCAGTTCTCTACAAAATCACCATACACATGCAGCATCTGTACGGTCTCTGCTACGGCTTCCTGGGCAGTAGCGTGCGCAGTATGCCCTTCCTGCCAGAGGAATTCAGCGGTACGCAGGAAAAGGCGGGTACGCATTTCCCAGCGCACTACGTTTGCCCACTGGTTGATGAGCAGGGGCAGGTCGCGGTAGCTCTGGATCCAGTTCTTATACGTATTCCAGATAATGGCCTCACTGGTAGGACGGACCACCAGCTCTTCTTCCAGTTTGGCTTCGGGATCCACCATCAGGGCTCCTTTTTTGGAGGGGTCGGCTTTGAGGCGGTAGTGCGTCACTACAGCGCATTCCTTGGCAAAACCTTCGGCGTTCTTTTCCTCGGCCTCAAACAGGCTCTTGGGAACAAACAGGGGGAAGTAGGCATTGGTATGCCCGGTATCCTTGAACATTTTGTCCAGGGTATCCCGCATATTTTCCCAAAGACCAAACCCATAGGGTTTAATTACCATACAACCCCTTACGGCTGAATAATCGGCCAGTCCGCCTTTAATGACCAGGTCATTGTACCATTGCGAATAGTCTTCGCTCCTGCTGGTGATCGCTTTGCTCATTTGTTGGTATTTCGCCCTCGCGGGCCTTATTTTTTTAATCCGTTCTTAATCTCCGCCCGCCCTGACAGGGCGCGGGTTTCAGGTTGCTGTCGACCAATGTAACTTTAACATATACCAGGGCAACATTTTTGTCTCTGCGACGGTCAATTTATTGTAACTTTAATCGCAAGTATGCAAAAGTAGCAATTGCAAATCGTAAATCATTAAATTGACGACCATGAAGTCCCGGTTTATCCTATTAGCAGCGCTGGCGGCCACAGCTTTTACCAGCTGTGCGGTATACAGATCAGGTCAGACGCCTGATGAAGTATACTTCTCCCCCGCAAGGGAGGCGGACGCCTATGTAAATGTGGAAGAAAGACAGGACCGGTACAATGACCGGAACGGGCAGGACGAGTACTATAATACGGACGACAGGTACCTGCGGATGAAGGTATATAACCGGGACCGCTGGAATACGCTGGACGACTATTATTACAACGACTATGCCTATAGCCCCTTCTCTTATGGTGGCTTTGGCGGTTTCGGGTACAGTCCCTGGGGTTGGAATAACTACTGGAACAATTATGGCCCCTTTGCCTGGAATATGAACGGCTACTGGAACAACTTCTACATGTGGAACAGTTATTATAACCCCTATTGCGTGGGTTATGTGATCGGCAGCCCCAAAGTAAATCCCATCACTTATACCAAAGTGCGGAATTTCAACCTGGGCAGCTACACCAATAACAACTACAGTAACAGGAACCAGACCAGCGTGAACCGGTACGGCCTCCGTACCCAGACCGTTACTTCCGGCGCCCGTTACAATAACACCAATTCCAGCAACACTACCAGGCGTCAAACCCTGGGAGGAAGCGGCAGCGGCCGGAGCAGGGAGACCTATTATAATCCCGGTTCCTCCAGCGACAGGCCCAACCGTACCTATACGCCCCCATCTTCCAACACGTCTACCAATCGTAGCAGTGGTTCCACAGGTGGTGGCAGCGGCTCTTCCTCCGGCGGCAGCAGTGGCGGCGGTGGCGGTGTAAGCAGACCGGGCAGGAACTAACAACAGTTGTTTATCATACGGGGTCACCCACGCTTTGGCTTCAGGGAACCAACCTGGGCGGAGCATTGGCGGCCTCTTTTTTTTGTCCTGTAAGGAACAAGGAAATCAGACAAAATGATCAAAAGCATGAACGAACGCAGCCTTCAAGACCATTGGCAGCAGCCAGACCGATCCTCCCGCAAAAAAGTATTACCCTATTATTCCATGGGCCTGCTGGGCCTCCTGCTGGCGGCCAGCCAGCCGGTCCTGGCACAGATCCCGGAAGACGCCCTGCGCATGGGCTGGATAATGCCTTCCGGCACCGCCCGTAACCAGGCCATCGGTGGCGCCGCCGGCTCATTGGGTGGCGACCTGACCTCCCTTTTTGTGAACCCTGCCGGCCTGGGTGTTTACAAGACCGGCGAGGCGGTCATGACGCCCCAGATAGGCCTTTTCAACGGTACCGGTAAATTCCGGGGCACCGATACAGATGCCGATCAGCTCAGCAAATTCAGCATGGGCACCACCGGTTTTGTACTGGGATTCGGCAACCGCTACAATCCCGGCCGCACCACCGCCTTCGGCCTCGGCATTAACCGCATGGCCAATTTCAACAATGTTGTCAAATACAAAGGACTGAATGATTACAGTTCCTTCAGTGAGAACATGGCCAATGAGTTCTTCGACTATTATGTGGGCCAGAAGAACCAGAATCCCGGTATGGACGACCTGGACATCATTGACGACGCCCTGGACGATCCCAATATTTCCCTCATGACCAAGATGGGCCTGTATACCTACCTGGTAGATGTGGATCCCGGCAGCTCAACCGTATTTTCCCGGGCTGAAGAAGCCGGCGTAGTGATGCAGGAAAATACCATCCGCACCAGCGGCGGCATCACGGAAGTAGCCCTGGGTTTTGCATCCAATTCAAACGACAAATTCTATATCGGCGGTAGCCTCGGCATCCCCGTTGTGAACTATAAACGCACCAGTGAATATGTTGAATCCGATGCCAATGGCGCCGGCAACAATGAATTCAACTACAGCAGCTACACCGAGAACTATACTTCCAAAGGATTTGGTCTGAACCTGAAGCTGGGCGTGATCTTCAAGCCTGTCAGCTCGCTGCGCATCGGTCTGGGCCTGCATACGCCCACCATCTACAGCCTGAAGGACAAACTCACTTCCACCATGACCACCGATATTGATACGGCTACCGGCAATATCAAGGTCTTCTCGGTGAATTCCTCCGTTTTCTATGGCAATTCCGATCCCAGTTTCAAATATGACCTCAGCAGCCCCTGGCGTTTCCTGGTCAGTGGCGCCTGGGTGTTCGGTGGTGTACAGGATGTCAGCAAACAGCAGGGCTTCCTTACGGCCGACCTGGAATATGTGACCTATGGCAGCGCCCGCCTGCGCTCCGGCGAAGATTACAGCAACGACGAACAATATTTTGATGATGTGAACACCGCCCTCAAAGCCTCCTATAAAGGCGCCCTCAACTTCCGGGTAGGCGGTGAAATGAAGTTCAATACCATCATGGGCCGGCTGGGCTTTGCCTACTATGGCAATCCCTATGAAGACGCCGCGCTGAAAGCCAGCAGGATGAACCTGAGCGGCGGCATTGGCTATCGCAACAAAGGATTATTCCTGGACCTTACGTATGTGCATAGCATTTATAAGGATGTACATTTTCCCTACCGGGTAGATGCGCCGCGCATGAATACATTTGCAGAACTGCGGCAGAACAGTGGCACTGTACTGGTAACGATGGGTGTAAAGATCTGAGGAATATCCTGGCAGGCTTACTGATAAATAATTGAGTTAAGCTATATAGTCAAAGATCCCGCTTGTGACAAGCGGGATCTTTGATTTTGTAAGGTTACTTAAACCTTAACCCTTCACTTATGGACCCCGCAGATGGGGTCATTCCTGTTAATTCGGATATGCGGGAATCACCCGGGATCCACCATACAAATTTCGGCCAAAACATTAAATAATTTTCCTATTTAACTTTTTTTTGAATGTCTTTCCCGGGACAGTAAGTAGAAATCTGTACCGTTTTCAACCGCATGATTATCAATGTTTTGAAGAATTAATTTTTGGTACGAACCAAGGGGGATCCCCGGATGGTCTCAGGTACCCATGGCGAGTTTAACCGGGGCAGACGGGATCCATTCTGAGATTGAAAAACTGCCGGTTATAGCATCAGGGCGGCTATAAAAAACGAAGTAAATCTGCTGGTCATCCGTAAGCTTACTGGTTCGTCCCCAATCCTTGTATTCCTGACTGGCAATACTCCAGTATGGCGGCAAACTGGTCCGGGGCAAACCATTGGATGGTGGGGTCACGGCGGAACCAGGTGAGTTGCCGCTTGGCGTACTGGCGGGTATTCCTTTTAATGGCTGCCACGGCCTCCTCCAGGCTGCACTGGCCATCCAGGTAACTGAATACCTCGTTATACCCTACGGTCTGCAGCGCGTTCAGGTGACGGTAGGGCAAAAGCTCTTTTACTTCTTCCAGCAGCCCCTGCTCCATCATCCTGTCCACGCGCTGGTTGATCCGCTCATGCAGGACCTCTTTGGGCAGCGTGATACCGATCTTAATAGTATGAAAATCCCTGATCGCTTTTTTGTGCTGCTGGAAATGCCGGATCGACTGACCAGTGCCCAGCTTAACTTCCAGGGCCCTAAGCAATCGCTGGGGATTCAGCAGTTCACCATCGGCATAATAGACCGGGTCCTGTTCCGCCACCTGCTGCTGCAGCCAGCCCAGGCCATTTTCCGCGTACCGGGCGTTAAGCTGTTCCCGGATAGCGGGATCAATGGGCGGCAGTTCATCCAGGCCCTCGCAAAAGGCTTTGATGTACAGACCGGTGCCCCCGGCCATAACAGCTACGGGATGCTCCTGGAAGATCCGGTCAGCGGCCTCCAGGGCATATAACTCAAAAGCCGCCGCACTGACGGCTTCCTGTATTGAATGGGAATTAATAAAATAATGCTGCACAGCCGCCAGTTCGGCGGCTGAGGGTTTGGCAGTGCCAATGGTCATTTCCCGGAAGCATTGCCGGGAATCGGCCGAAATAATATCCGTATTAAAACTGCGGGCTAACTGTACCGCCAGGGCGGTTTTACCGGAAGCAGTGGGCCCGGCAATCACGATGCAGGTTTGCGGTTCCATAACCGGGATCAGTCTTCGCTTTCTCCTTCTCCTTCCTCACCGCTCGCTTCATCTGCCGGCAGTTCCTCATCGTCCCCATCTTCGTTCTTCTGGCTGAATCCTTCGGTGCCGGCCTTCAGGTCATATTTCTCCTCCACCTCGGTCAGTTTATCGCCCATGAGGCCCTTGGTGCCGTACTGGGAGGGAGCAATACCTTCGGTCTTGGAAACGGCGGGATATTCCAGCTTGGAACTTTCTTCCTTGGAGACATTGATCAATTCAATGAGGAAGGACCAGCCCTTTACAAAATCGTAATGATAAATGAATTTCTGGTTGGGGTTACGGATCTCGGAACCGATGATCGTTTCTTCCATCAGTAACGGGTCCACCTTGTAGGGGCGGTCGTATTTGGCCAGACTGATCTCGCGACCTTTCTGCCAGTTATCATTGCTCCTGAAAAATGTTGCGGGGTGTTTACTATCGAACTCATAGGACTTCAGGATCACCTGGTGTAATTGAAAAAACGTTTGCGTGTGCTTGATCACTACATCCCGGTAAATGCTATCATCTTCTTCGAAATATACCCTGAACTTTAGAACAGCCATAATGCTTGTTAAGGTTAGTTTGTTCCAAAAATAAGATATTATCCACAACTATCATACCACTACCTGGCACCGTCAATTGTTGTCGCCCTTACACATCCAGGCAGTGCATAGCTGCTTATCTGACAGGCTGTAAGCCCATTTCATCGGCTTTTTTCATCATATAATTATAGGCCGCGGTGTACTCATTGGGGATTTCCCCATCCAGGATGGCTTCCCGGATGGCATTCTTCAGATCGCCCACGGTCTTACAGGGGGAAAGCCCGAAAATCTCCATGATCATTTCACCGGTCACGGGTGGCTGCCAGTTGCGGATGCGGTCTTTTTCTTCCACGGCTTTCAATCGCTCCCGCACCAGTTCAAAATTATCCAGGTAGCGTTTTACCTTCTGCTTGTTCTTGGAGGTGATATCGGCCTCGCAGAGCAGCATCAGGGATTCAATATCGTCGCCGGCATCAAAAAGCAGTCTTCGGATGGCAGAATCCGTTATATTCTCTTTGGTCAGGCTGATAGGCCGCAGGTGCAGTTCCACCAGTTTTTTGACCAGCCGCATTTTTTCGTTGAGCGGCAGTTTGAGCTTATTGAAAATTTTGGGCACCATTCGTGCGCCCACTACTTCATGACCGTGGAAGGTCCAGCCATGTCCTGGTTCAAACTTCTTGGTGGCGGGCTTGGCTATATCATGCAGCAGGGCGGCCCAGCGCAGCCAGAGATCCCGGGTATTGTCGGCTATATTGTCCACTACCTGGAGGGTATGGTAAAAATTATCTTTATGGCCGTGACCATCTATATATTCGGCGCCGGCCAGGTCTACCAGGGCGGGGAAGATCAGCTGCAGCAGGCCCGACTGGTACAGCAGGTCAAGCCCGATGGAGGGCCTGGTACTGGCCAGGATCTTGTTCAGCTCATCGGTGATGCGTTCCTGGGAAATGATCTTTATCCGGTCCTTATTGTCTTTGATGCTCTGGAATACGGCAGGCTCAATGGTGAATTGCAGCTGGCAGGCGAAGCGGATGGCCCGCATCATGCGCAGGGGATCGTCGCTGAAGGTCTGGGCAGGATCCAGCGGTGTGCGGATCAGCTTTTTCTCCAGGTCAGCCAGTCCCTGGAAGGGGTCCAGCAGTTTACCGTAATCTGTTTCATTGAGACTGATGGCCAGGGCGTTGATGGTAAAATCCCGCCGGTCCTGGTCGTCCTTGAGGGTACCGGGGCTTACTTCAGGGTTACGGCTATGGTAGCGGTAGCTTTCTTTGCGGGCGCCTACAAATTCGATCTCCCAGTCTTCTATTTTTATCTGGGCCGTACCGAAGTTCTTGAAAAAGCTGACCGTGGGCCGGGGCTGGAAGCGGTCGGCCACTTTATTGGCCAGGACAATGCCATCACCCACGCAAACGATATCGGCGTCCTTGGTGGCGCGGCCCAGCAGTTTGTCCCGTACAAAGCCCCCGATCACATAACAGGGCATACTAAGCTCAGCCGCTGCATGCGCGATCTTCTTAAATACGAACAACTCCTTTTCAGTACATTGAATATCCATCAGGCTGCAAATGTAAGGTGTTTGGAGAAGGAGACAACAGGATTCTATCCCCGATCCAATTGGTGTTTTACCCCGGTATTTTCCGGGGAAAAAGCCGGCTGCCGAAGCGGACAACCACCAGTCCAAAACCTTTTTTTCACAAAACAAAGACTAACGGTCATAAATATATGATCCGGGGCAATTTTTGGTGCAACTGGCCTGCTGTTTGTTTCACTGGTTAACCAAAAAGTAACCTATGACAGGTATCAGTTATATCCAGGAGATCAAAGACATCTTAGCCCAGGCCAGAAAAAGGACCTATGCCATGGTCAATGCGGCCATGGTGGAAGCTTATTGGCAGATAGGGAGAAGGATTGTTGAAGAGGAGCAGCAGGGAAAGGAAAGAGCGGCGTATGGAGAAGCGATTTTGAAAGAGCTTTCAAAAGCACTGACAGTAGATTTCGGAAGAGGTTTTTCTTATGCTAACTTACGGAATTTCAGGCAGTTCTATTTAACCTATCCTGATCAGCAGATTTGCTACACAGTGTGTAGCAAATTGCCATGGAGCCACAACAGACTGATTATGAGAATCATAAGTCCAGACGCCAGGAATTATTATTTGCAGGAAGCGGCTGAGCAAAATTGGAGCGTCCGCACATTGGAGCGCAATATTGATACCTTCTATTACCAGCGGTTATTGTCTTCCAAAACACCCACACAAACGCCCCTCAGGGATAAGGACCGGCAGCATCCCCGGGATTTCATCAAGGATCCTTTTGTATTTGAGTTCCTGGATATCCCTGAGCCTGACCAGGCTTCGGAAACGCAAATAGAAGAAGCCCTTGTCAGGAACCTGCAGCAATTCCTGCTGGAAATGGGCAAAGGTTTTTCCCTTGTTGGCCGGCAGTACCGGATCAGTACAGAAGGGGAACATTATTTTATTGACCTGGTGTTTTATAATTACGTGCTACGCTGTTTTGTTCTGGCCGACTTGAAGGTAGGAAAACTCACCCACCAGGATATTGGCCAGATGGATATGTACCGGCGTATGTTCGACGACCTGAAGCGATCTCCCAAAGACAGCCCTACCATCGGTATAGTCCTTTGCACGGAAAAAAGCGACACTGTGGTCAGGTACTCTATTATTAATGATGACAAGAACCTGTTTGCCGCAAAATACATGTCCTGCCTGCCTACGGAAGCAGAACTGGCCGCTGAAATTGAAAGAGAGAAGCGGAAACTGCAAACCAAACGTGAGTCTTCATTGTGAGTATGAGCCTGGGATTTTCACCAATAAAGATTTTGTACACAGTGTGTACAAAATCATGTTAGAGGCCTAATAGAATGATTATGAAAAACTTATCCCTTAACTCCAATTTTCTACACAGTGTGTAGAAAATCACTTCATAGACCTAACAGCATGATTATGAAAAACATATCCCTACTTCCAATTTGCTCCACAGTGTGGAGCAAATTACTACCCGTGCATAAGTATTTCAGAAAGAGTCAATTAGCTTTCACTTTTAACCCAGGCAGGTAAACTACTGGCCGGCTGCCAGCGCTTCCACTTCCCCCACTTCATAATCCGGCCAGCCACCCACCCGGGAAGCTACCAATGCGCCCAGGGCTGTAGCAAATTGCAATGCCTCCCGCACGGGCTTGCCCTGCATCAGCCGGGTAAGAAAGCCGGCGAGGAACGCATCACCACTACCCACTGTATCCGCTACCGTAACGGGAATGCCCTGCTGCCGGAACAGGCTGCCTTCCTGGTTGACCATGGCGCCCTGCGCACCCAGTGTAACAATCAGGGTGGATAAAGAAAACTTTTTGCGCAGCTGCTCCATAGCAATTGCCTGATCAGTTGCTGCACCAAACCATTCGGCCATCAGCGCCAGCTCTTCCCCATTCATCTTGACAATAGCTGCCTGTTGCAGCAATGCCTCAATAATGGCAGGGCTATAAAAAGGTGTGCGGAGATTAATGTCCAGTACTTTTTGCTGCGCCACTTCCAGCAAACCGAACAAGGTTTGCCGGGAATGCACCTCACGGGTGATCAGGCTGCCGAATACAAAAAAGGGCGACTGCCGCACCGCTTCCATAGCCCGTGCATCAGGCGCTATAAAATCCCAGGCCGCAGGCGCCACAATATCATATTGCATATCTCCGGCAGCATTGGGCACCGCATGTACAATACCTGTGGGCTGCTCTTCATCCTCCTGGACCAGGCTGGTATCAAGCTGTTTGCCCTGCAATATCCGGTATAGCTCCTGCCCCCGCTCGTCCTGGCCTACCCTGGTGATCAGGCCGGGACGCAGGCCCAGCTGGTGAATATGGTAAGCCACATTCATGGGAGCGCCACCAGGCCTGGCGCCCGCAGGCAAGAGGTCCCAGAGAATTTCTCCATAACAGACCAGGTCATGCGCATTTTGCCGGATATCGCTCATATAAAAGGTTTAGTCGCCCGAAAGTTAGGGCAATTCAACTAATTATTCCACCAGCTTATTTGGTTCGTCCCAACACATTCTCTACTTCCAATGAAAGCATGCAAAAATTAAAATAAGATTAGAAAACAGTTATATCATGGCGGTGCCTGGGTAAAATTGATGACGCAACAATGTGCTGGCATATAATTTGGTAATGAAGGCCTTAACTATTACTAATTAAATAAGTTCCCTCATGAAAAAGACCCTTCTGCTCCTTGCTACGGGAGCCGTACTCCTGTTTGGCAGCTGTTCTAAAGATGATGACAATGATGACAACAATGGCGGTAGCGGCTGCATGGCCGACGATATCAGCCTGACTGAAACACTGGTGAGCGACATGGCCCCTTCTTCCAACAATGTGATCATTAGCTTTGATGCCAGGAACAATTCCTCCAGGAATTATGATATCAGGGATGCCAAGCCTATTTATGTGAAGATTGTGGTGACCACAACGGACAATTCCACGTATGAGTCCTCTCATATCCTGACCGTTAATTCCCTTTCCGCCGGCGCTACCAGCAGCACCGAAGTATTGGGCAGCTATGGCACAGGCAAAACATATAAGAGCTACAGCATTACCAAATACTGTCAATAGTTTTAAATTACGGAAACAGGTAGCCCCTTACTGCGGTAAGGGGCTTATTTTTTGTAAATAAGATCAAAGAGCTGACCTTATTCTACAACGCCAAATGGGAAAAATAATAACTTTTGGAGTCCTTAGTCATCGCTTTTGCAGGCTCCGCATCAATGCTTCCACATAATAATAATCCGCATAAATAATAGGCACATCAATCTCACTGCCGGCAGGATGATGACCGGTGCTGTGCAGCAGCAGGAAGCCACCGTTCTGCCCGATGGGTGAACGGTAGTGACTGGTGAGACTGGCCAGTATTTTCTGCGCGTAGCCCCGGTAATCGGGTGCTTTACTGAAGCCCGCCAGCTCAAACAAAGCAGCAGCTGTGATGGCGGCCGCCGACGCATCTTTGGGAGCATCAGGGATACCCGGCGCATTATAATCCCAGTAAGGCACCAGGTCAGGCAGCTGATCAGCCCTGGCCAGGATAAACTGCGCAATGGCTTCCGCCTGCCGGAGATAACGGGGATCCCTGGTGAAGCGGTAGGTCATGGTATAGCCATACAGGCCCCAGGCCTGCCCGCGCGCCCAGGCTGAGCTATCACTATAACCCTGCGCAGTGACCTTCCGGTTCACAGCGCCTGTGGCCGGGTTATAATCCACTACATGATAAGAGCTGTTGTCAGGACGGAAATGATTGGCCAGTGTTTTATCGGCATGTGATACGGCGATGCGGTAAAAAGAGGAATCGCGGGTGAGCTCAGTGGCCCGGAACAACAGTTCCAGGTTCATCATATTGTCGATGATGACAGGGTACTGCCACTCCGCTTTATGATGATCCCAGGAGCGGATCACACCCGGCACGGGATTGAAACGGGTGCTGAGCGAACGGGCCGCCTGGATGATGACACTCCGGTAACTGCTGTCACCGGTCAGCCGGTAGCCATTGCCGAAGGGACAGTAGATCATGAAACCCAGATCATGGGTATTGGTGCTGTATTGTTCGTTCCGGATACGATCACTGAAAAGCTGCGCCCAGCCTTTCCACTCCTTTTTGCCGGTATACTCATAGAGGTACCAGAGCAAAGCCGGGAAAAAGCCGCTGGTCCAGTCGTTGGGATGCACCATTTTTAACCCACCGTTGACAAAGGTCCGTGGCCCGGCATCCTGCCCTTTGGGACCAACCGGGATGGTATCCATATTGACGAGCAGGTATTCTACCTGCTTTTCTATATCCCTGAAAATTTGTTTGGTATTGGGCTGCTGCGAAAAAGCAGCGGGAAAGATGGGGACGACCAACAAGCCGGCAAGCAATATTTTTTTCATATGCGATAGGTTATGCGGCACAAAATTGCCTTCCTGAAAATACCGCATAACCGGCTTAGGAACAAATTTCCCTGGGGGGCAAAGCTATTTATTCAAAATAGTACTGTCGCTCGCCGGTGGCGAGCGACAGTACCCTATGAGATTGTTACCTATATATCCTGATCCTGCCTATCGCTTAATCATCTTGTGCGTGGCATCTGGTAACTTAAGCAGGTATATCCCCGGAGGCCAGGCACTGCCATTGAGCACATTTTCACCTATGGACAACTGTCTATTGTCAATGATCCTGCCCGTCATGTCCACCACCTGTATTCTTTGTACCCGATTGCTCTGAACTATTATTTTTTCTGCAAACGGGTTGGGGTAAATGGCTGATCCGGCCACCAGGTTATATTTCAGTACGCCAATTTTACTATACCCGGCCGTACCATCCTTATCGTATTGTTTTACCCGGTAAAAAGCATGCGGGCTATTGCCGGTAAAAGGATGGGCATCTGCAAAAACATATTCATTTGTCCCATTCCCTTTGGATAATTGTTGGCCAATACTGACGAATGCCCTGCCGTCGGTGCTTTTTTCTATCTCATACTTCATGATATCCAGCTCTGCTACTTTCCAGCTCACCAAGGCTTTTTGCCCGGCATCCAGCTTTGCAGAGAAATTCAGCCAGGTCAACGGCAGCGTAGCAGCATTTGTTGTTACCCAATACCCACCAAAGCCCAGGGTAGCAAAACTCACTTCCCAGCGGTTATCCGTATTGTTCCAGACAATATCCGTATCATCCGGGTCAATGGTGGTGGCTGCGCCGCTATAACTGTCTGTACTGCCATCTTCATCACCGAAGCCCGTACGCTGGATCACCCGCAGGTTGGAAATACCTGCAGCATCTGTACTGCTGGCGGGCAATAACCTTGCAGCTACTGTGTTATAACCAGTAAACTCTTCCTGGGTGAAGTACAGGGTAATTTTTCCCGTGGCTGTAGCCGCATCAGGTTCCGGGTTCACTTCATAGTGCCTGCTGACAAACTGCCCGCCCTGTGCTGCATCCAGCCAAACAGTTGATTGCATAGGGCCGCTGGCCGGGTTATCCCCTGCTGCGTTTACGGAAACGATCAGGTTATTTAAAATATCACAGCCGCAATGCAGCGCGGACTGACTGATCTGCTGCTGGCTGGTATAGGAAATACCACCGCTGACCAGGGTATTGTTTACTATGGCATTGGCCGGGTTACAATATCCCAAAGACCAGAGTTCGGAGCCGGCATTATACCCATTCCGGGCAAGTGTAGCAGAAATAAAGAATAATTTTCCATTTACAGCAGCCAGCTGAAGGGTGGCCTCCTCCAGCATGAATACATCCGGAATAGCATTTTCCAGCACCCTGGTGATCTCCGTCCCATCAATCTTCCACAGGTCAATTCCATATGAATTATTCGAGGCGCTGAAATACACAAGTTCCCCTGCCTGCGTGAAATATTCCGGACTGGAACTATTGCTGCCGCTGACAATATCCATCAGCATTACCGTACCGTTGGCCGTACCGTCACTTTTCCAGAGTTCGGTCCCATTGCTGCCGTCACTGGCGCTGAAATACAGGACACCATTTACGTCAGTCAATTCCGCCGGGTAGGAGCTGCTGCTTCCGCTGCGTATATCCTTTACCATCACCGTACCGGCAGATGTACCATTACTTTTCCAAAGTTCTTCTCCATTTGTACCATCAGCAGCGCTAAAATAGAGGGTACCATTCACATTGGTCAGGTTAGCCGGAGCGGAACTGCTGCTCCCGCTGCGAATATCCTTCACCATCACCGTGCCGGCAGAAGTCCCATTGCTTTTCCAGAGTTCAGTTCCATTGACACCGTCAGAGGCCCTGAAATAAAGCGTTCCGTTCACATTGGTCAGGTTCTGTGGATTTGAACTGCCAGTCCCACTGACAATATTCCTGACTATGACCGTACCGGCTGATGTGCCATCACTTTTCCACAATTCATTACCATTGGCACCATCATTGGCGCTAAAATACAGGGTACCGTTCACATTGGTCAGGTATTGTGGATTGGAACCGGTGCTTCCACTGGCTATATTCCTCACCATAACTGTGCCGGCCGACGTGCCATTGCTTTTCCAGAGTTCAACGCCATTGGCGCCATCAGTAGCAGTAAAATACAAAGTGCCGCCAACCGCGGTCAGGTTGGCCACATTGGCGCTTCCGCTTCCACTGATAATATCCCGCACCATGACCGTACCAGCTGCAGTGCCATCTGATCTCCAGAGTTCAGCGCCATCATTTCCGTTATTGGCGCTGAAATACAGGATGCCGTTGACATTGGTCAGGTATTGGATAGCGGAGCTGCTGCTTCCACCGGCAATATCCCTGACCATTGTGGTACCGGCAGCAGTACCGTCGCTTTTCCACAATTCCTGTCCATTGACACCGTCATTGGCAACAAAATACAGGATGCCGTCTACAGTTGTTGAATACTTTATATCGGCATCTGCACTTCCAACATATATATCTTTCAGCATTTCAGTGCCGGCTTCCGTACCATCACTTTTCCATAGCTCTGTTCCGTTGACAGCATCACTGGCGCTAAAAAAGAGGACGCCGTTCAACATAGTAAAACCAAGCGGACCAGAAGAGTTGCCTCCACTAAAGATATCCTTTATCATGACCGTACCGGCAGCTGTACCATCACTCTTCCATAACTCAGTTCCGTTAACCTCATCTGTAGCGCTAAAATACAGCACGTTATTAATGGCTGTCAGGTACTGTGGATGTGACCCGCCAATAGATATATCCTTTACCATAACGGTACCGGCATCGGTACCATCGCTTTTCCACAACTCGCGGTTAGCCGTTTCATGAGTAGCTACAAAATAGACTATGCCATTTACATTGGTCAGGTACTGAGGCGTGGAATTGGCGCTATGTATGTTTTTCACCATCACCGTGCCAGCTTCCGTTCCATCGCTCTTCCAGAGTTCAGTCCCATTGACCCCATCATTGGCGCTGAAAAACAGGGTACCGTTTACATTGGCAAAGTTTTGGGGAAGAGAATTGGCGCTGCCACTATTTATATCTTTCACCATGACCGTACCGGCAGCAGTACCATCACTCTTCCAGAGTTCAATACCATTGACGCCTTCACTGGCGCTGAAGAACAGGGCGCCATTCACTGCGGTCAGGTTTTGGGGGGTGGTATGAGTAGTTCCGCTGCGAATATCTTTTACTATGACCGTTCCAGCTTCAGTGCCATCGCTTTTCCATAGCTCTAAACCGGTGGCGTCCTCTGTGGCTATAAAGAACAACCAATTGTCCACAACAGCAAACTGCTGCGGGCTGGAACTGCCGCTCTGGCGAATATTCTTTACCATCCTGGTACCTGCTGCTGTGCCATCGCTTATCCATAGCTCATTGCCATTGACACCATCATTGGCGCTAAAAAACAAAGAGCCGCCGACATTGACCAGGTAAGACGGAACGGAATTACCTTCGCCACTGATAATATCTTTTACCATGACCGTACCGGCGGCAGTACCATCACTCTTCCACAGTTCAATGCCATGAATACCATCGTCTGCACTAAAGAACAGGGTCCCTCCCACATTGGTCAGGTATCCTGGGTTTGAGGCAGCTTTTCCACTATTAATATCCTTCACCAGGACAGTACCCGGCAGGGTGCCATCTGTTTTCCAAAGCTCATAACCCAGTAAAGGATGGTTGGCAATAAAATAAATGACATTGCCGATAAGCAAAAAGTTTGCGGGATTGGACGATAAACCGGCAACAGCACTGTTTATATCTTTTACCAGGTAGGGAGTTTGCGGAGTAGCCGGGGACGACTGGGCCCGGAGGGGATTGCTGATCACCAATAAACCTGCAAATGCCAGTAATGTCCGGAAAAGGGTCTTTCTCCCGGGTACGGAGTATAAGTTTTTCATCATAATGGAACGCTCTTGTGGGATTGAGCCGCAAACCTATCAATTATTGACGCCACGGGAAATAGACCGCAGGGTCTAATTTTAACCAAAACAGGGTTTTATAAACTACTTTTGTTTGTATATGGTCATTTTTCAGGAGCTTACTGACTATTGCCTGCTGTACATTTGATGATCTTTCGAAACTAACTACATGCCGTCCCTACACAGGTCTTTAACCACCTTATTTTTACTTGTATTACTGGCTTCCTGGCCTGCTGGCACTACCATTGCGCAAAAAACATTTGTCTTCGATCCTTCGCAGGAAGCCATTTCCCTGAAAGCGCATTTTTCCGTTTTTGAAGACAGTACCGGAAAATATACTGCGGAAGAACTCCTCAACCACCGTGATCTTTTCCAGCCCCTTCAGGGATTTGCCCCCCGGAAACAGACCAACAGCTTCTGGCTGATCACCCGTTTCAGCAGTACAGCGCAAACCGGCGCCACTATTTATTTCAATCATCTTAGCTTTGCCGATCTGTATATACTTGCAGATACGCCAGGCGCCAGCAGAACGCACCAGCGGGCCGGTTCCCTACGGCCTATCGGGGATATCACTACAGGCGACAGCCGTTTTGATCTCTCCTTTAAAGTGGACAGGAACACCCCCTATATCCTGCTCATCAAAAGCAGACACACCAAGAATTATCCACCAATAGTTGATTTCTACCTCAGCGAAAGATACCGGTTCCTGCAGGCCAGCTACAATAGCAAACTCAACGACCTCTGGCCACAGGGCGCTTCCGCCCTGCTGTTCCTCTATATTCTCCTGAGATGGGTCTCCACCAGGCACCGTCCCTTTATCTGGCTAATGCTTTTTGTAGGCGCTTTCAATTTGTATGGCATAGCGCTTAACAGGTACCTGATAGACTGGTTCTTCTCTTCCACCCCACTTGTAGGATGGCTGCTGGTGCAGCATTTCCTGCACCTGGGACTGGTTGGCCTCTACCTGCTCCTGTTTGATTCCTGGGAACTAAAAAACAAAAACCCACTACTGTACAAGTGGGGAAAGTTCTTTGTCTATGGACTGATCCTTCTTTCAGTAAGTGTATTCCTGCTCAATTACTATACCTCCAACTACCAGCTGTCGGCCAAATTAACCATCAACTTTTTGTTACTGCTGGTCGCCTACTCTGTTGTACTCCTGGTCAGGGTCTGGAAACAGCTGGATAAACATGAGCTGCTGCTGGCATATGGACTCATTGTATTTATGCTGGCGAACATTCTTTGCAGCGCCTGCGTGTATAGCTGGGGAGAACAGGCCTATACTATTATACCGGGGATTACAAAGGCAGTATCCATCTTTATCGCATTCCTGTTTTTAATGGGATTGAATGGCAGGTTGCGACAGAATTCGCTGGATAAAACAAGGTACCTGAAGGAACTTACCCTACTGCAGCAACACCAGAATGAACTGCTGGAAGAAAACGTGAACCACCGGACCAAAGAATTAAGCCAGCGGAATGCACATATAGAAATCCTGATGAATGAACTTAATCACCGGGTAAAAAACAACCTTCAGCTGTTGTATAGCCTCAATAGCCTGCGGCTGTCCACCAAAGACAATACCGATGCGGAAGGAATTTTAAAAGATAATATTTCACGCATCAAGGCCATGATGCTGGTCAATGAGAACCTGCAGCTGGATGACAACGACCAGCTATTTTCCCTGAAGCCTTTTATAGAAAGCATCATAGCGCATTCTTCACAGATCTTCAAAACGGAGGATTCTGTAACTTTTAAAGCTTCTATCCCCAGGGATCTCATATTGGAATCCAGTCTTGGCCTGCCGTTGGGACTGATCCTTTCCGAACTGATCATCAATTCCTGCAAACATGCCTTCAGCAATACCGCTTCGCCGGAGATCTCCATCCACGTACATAACCAGGCAAACACCTGGTTTATGAGCTACAGCGACAATGGCAGCGGCCTGGCTGAAAATGCACCGGTGTCCTTTGGCACAAAACTGATCCGTGATCTTGCACGGCAGATCCGTGCAAAAATGGACATTGTCAACGATAATGGCCTTACCTATACTTTTACCTTTTCCACTACAGCACCATGCGTATCCTGATCATAGAAGACGAAATCATCATTGCCCGCTTTATAGAGGAGCAGCTGACAGCCAATTTCAACTGTACCACCCAGGTTGCCCTGGACCACCTGGAAGTAGCCGAAGCCATGCCACAGCTGATGCCCCACCTGCTGCTCTGCGATATCAATCTCAAGGAAAAACAGGATGGCATCACGCTGGTCAATGAGCTGCAGAACACTTATGCGTTCGAAGTCATTTTCATCACTTCCTACCAGTCTAAAAACATGATTGAACGGGCATCTGCACTAAAGCCATTGAACTATATCATTAAACCTGTGGACGAACCAAGTATTTATGCCGCTATAAAGCTGGCAGAGCCATTGATCATGGGCAACAGCAAACTGGGAAGATTGTCCGGGGAAGACCTGCAGAGGTACAAGTTCACCGAAACGGAACGTACTATCCTGCAACTCATCCTTCATAAGAAAACGACCAAAGAGATTGCAGACATACTGCATGTAAGCCCTTACACTATTAAAAATCACCGTCATAATATTTGCAGGAAGCTGGACCTGAAAGACGAAAACAACGCCTTGCTGAAATGGACATTACTGAATGAAAACCTGCTGAGTTAGCCTCAGGTACTGCACTATCACTGCAGGGCTCCGAAATCCTTTTCCGTCAGCTGGTATTTTTTCAGGATAGCTTCAAAGTCAGCGGCCGTAAGGGATGAACTACTATTGGTCAGGATATTGATCGGCTCCTCAGCCCCGGCGGGGATAACCACCACGTACAGGCGGGATACGTTGAAGGAGGGTGTCCTGGCCGCGGTGGCAGCCTGCGTTATTTCAGCACCAATCCAAAACCTGCCATAGTCCTTGCCTCCCTGATTAATAGATTGTTCAAAGTAATTGTTCCTGTAATATTCCAATCCTTCTACCTCATTGTCCGTCCGGTAAGGCAGCAGCACTGTGGTGGATGCTGCAGTTCCTTTCTGCCCCTGCAGATAGATCAATACAGCAGCATTGGCGAGTTCTCCGCCAGGCAGTTCCACGCGATGATCCATAGCCTGTTTACCTGAGTTCCGCCTGTACCGTTCCAGCGTAAACAGTCCCGGATCACCGGCCACCCAGCGGAACAGATCCAGTGCGGGATCAGAAGAGAAGACCTTCACTTTTGCATCGCCACTGCCGCCATTTCCGTTCCGGCCGGGATTACCGGGTGGACCGGCGGGGCCTTCAGGGCCAGCGGAGCCTTCTTTTTCACAGGCTGCCAATGCAAACAGCAGGCAGCCAACAATAAATAGTCTATGCATTGTAGTTAGTTTACAGATAATTAATTGAATTATTCTTCCCACTCCAGTGGATGAGCCTCCGTCTGTGGAATGATGATGAATTTGAACATGTCCCAGGACTGCGGCGTCCTGGTATCTTGTGGCCTGCGCAGGAACAATTCACCCAGGATGCTGATGCTGTAGCGGTTGTTGACCTTCTGCAACTCATAGGTATAGGTTTCCACATCCCTGAAGCCGGCAGGCGTCAGCATCAACTGCTGCCAATAGTTGGGAAAACCTGTCTGGCCCCTGATACCGGCATAGACCAGCAGACTGCCATTGTCGATCATGGTGGTCAGCGAATCAGGCAGCAGGAACGCAGCACCATTGAGCCGGCCATTGGCCCAGCGCATCCGCCAGTAGGTATTGGTAGCCGTGGCTGTTTGTTGCTCCCAGGAAAAGCTGGCGCTGGCAGGGGTCAGGAAACTGATCACCCGTAGCGGGCTGCCGCTGCCACCGCCTTCATTCAACCCGGGAGGACCGGCGGGGCCAACAGGCCCCTGTGGTCCCGACAACCCTTCCTTGGTGCAGGCAGACAGCCAACAAAAGAGGACAGGTAAGAATAGTAATTTTTTCATGATCGGTTAATTGGTAAGTGAAAGTTCATGGGTTTCAGAGGCAGGCGCAGCAACCACCCGGACCTGGACAATGTAATTTACGGAGGTTCCTTCCCTGACCTTGGCGTAGATAGTCAGCTCCTGTCCTTCCATACTGTATTCATAGATCTCTGATCTATCCAGTCCTACCAGCGTTGGCAGCCGGTACACCAGCCCTTCATCACTGGTGCAGTACAGCAGGGAAAACCCTGCATCTGCCGCAGCTGCTGCCGCTTCAGGAAGTTGTATATGTCCCTCCTGGGCCCGCAGCGCATACACATCGTATCCCCCCCAGCCATCTATCCCTTCCCAGTCGAAGCTGGCGCCTGCCGGTGTATTGTAGCTGATCAGGTTACTGCCTCCAGCGCCACCAGCAGCGTCCTCTCCATCCGGGCCCTGTGGTCCTTCGGGCCCCATAGGACCCTGCCTGCTGCAGGCGGACAGAAAAACCAGCAGCAGTCCATAACATGTTGTAGCCATCCATTGTTTCATGATTATTGATTGTAGGTTAATAATTGACCACAGCTTCATTGCTTTTCATACTCTCCTTCCCATCAGCAGAGAAGGAGCAGACATAATAGAAATACTTTTTGCCTCTGGCAGCGCTCTTGTCTACAAAACGCTCCTGGCCATTGCTGACCGTGCCCGCTTTTACTATTGTGCCGGCACGTTCATAACGATATACAGTATATGATAATATATCCCCTTCATTCAGACCGTTCCAGTCCAGTTGTATACCGTCTTTGACCCTATTGGCCATAAGACCTGCCGGTGCTGTGGGACGAACCAAGGGCAATTCCGCACTGACCCAGGCAGCAGGCGAACTCTGTACGCCCAGTACAGAAACACTGACCACACTGTAGCGATAGGTTTCCCGGTCGTTGACCAGGGAATCCCGGAACAGGTTGCCACTACAGTAAATGGTATCTGTGGCGTAATTGCCGGCACTGCCTTTTACACGGTGGCTGCGCAGCAGCTTGTAGCCATTTACCAGCTCATCATAGTTGGACACGGCTTCCCATGTCAGCAGCACCTGGTCTGACTCACTGATGGCCCGCAGGTCCATCGGTGGTTTGGGTAAGGGAATATTTTTCCCGGGCCTTGCAGCAGCCGTATCAGAGAAGGCGCTGGCAAGGTGACTGGTGGACAGGGCTTTCAGGGCATACTGGTAATCGCGGGCGCCGTTAAGGGCGCTGTCCTGATCTGTAAAACTGTACAGGGAGCTGCGGGAATTGTAAGGGATCAGGGGAACGATCAGTTGCAGGGGACGGCCGCGCTCCGCCCGGTATAATTGAAAGCCCCTTACCTGCCGGGCATCATATTGCCAGCTGATAGCCACGCCTTCCTTATTGCCTTCCGCTTCTACCAGGGCCGGCGCCATAGGCGGCAGCGGGTCCTGCCAGGAAGCGCCGAAGCCGGTGCTGCGGCGGCCACTGTCCAGCATTTTATAGTCTACCGAAAAATGATAGAAATAAGGTATGGCAGGCTGCACCCGCTGGTCCAGGTATTCCGTAGCATCGCCAGACAATACCGCTACTTCTGTATAGCCGGTTACCGAGTTGGTGCTGCGGAACAACCGGAGCGATTTCACCAGGCCTGCATCGGCCAGCTGCCAGCTGATGCGGATGCCGCGATGCAGGCTGTCGGCCATTGCCTTCACCTGTTGGGGCATGGGCAGCTGTACCGGGTCCAGTGAAGCCTGGAGGATGGTATCAGACAGCGGGGCTTCATTACCCAATACATCAAAAGCCCTGACATAATACTGGTACAGCCGGCCGGGAACTGCCGTGGTATCTTTTAAGAAGAACTGCAGGGTATCCCCACTGTGTACGGCAGATAACCTGGCAGCCACCCGGACAAAATCTTTCTCCTGTTCGCGGCGGTACAGCTCCAGCACAGCTGGTTTATGCGGACCGGAAGCTATCCATTCCAGCTGCATCCTTTGTTCCGGCTGGTTGTAGCTGGCCCGGGCAAAACGTGGCGCATGGAGTGCAGGCGCTTTGACAGTAATGGGCAGGGAAAGATAAACGGTGTCCGTGCCCAGGGCCGTTACCCGGTACTGGTATACTTTCCCGGTTTCTACTTTTTCATCCAGCCATAACATATTGAACCCGGCCACCACCGGTAGTGCGGCAGCTACCTGGCGTAATTTCACCAGTGAGCCGGTGGCCATTCCTTTTTTGAAAATGGAATCTGCCCGAAAAATCGACAGGTCCTGTGCATAGGGCAGCCATTGGAGCGATTGCTGCATGTGCTGCCGGAACTCTTCCGGGGAACGTACGGGCTGCAGGGTGGTCATTTCCCGGAACTCTTTTTCGTCCCCCGCCTTTCTTTCAATCCTATAGGCTTTTACCGGCCCTTTCTCCTGCTGGATGTTCATCCCTACGGATACAAAGATGCCCTTAGCGCCGCTGGCGGCCAGGCCCGGCGCTGTTTGCTGCGCAGCGGCCCGGAGACCGAATAACAATACGGCCATCAGTATACGATATTTCATAACTCAATTATTTAAAAGTGTTGGCATCTAATACAATCCGAAAATCAGAGCCGTCCTGGGTCACCGTACCCACAGCGGCTAATCCGATGGTACCACCGGCCTCATCTTTTACGCAGGCGCCCTCACAGGCGGCCGTACAGAAAAACCCTATCCCGTACCAGGCTGTCCCCTGGAGCCGGACATAACCTTCAGCGGTCATGGAATAATTGCCATTGCTGTAGTAGAATCCTTCCAGGTCAACACCGGCCATTACACGCAGGTCCGTACCGGCACAGACATTGATGCCGCTGATGCCTACAGAAAACCGCGCCTCCACCCAGACGGCCATGCCCATACTGTACATATTGGTTTCACCGAACTGCATGCCCAGCCGGACATCCCCGCCCACATTGACTTCCAGGGCTGCGGACAACACTACCAGGTCTATATCAAAGTTGGGCACACCGGGCACTGGTATAGTAGCGCCGGCCTCTATGAAGAAACCGTTGAGGGCCGTCATATCCGTATACCCCTTGGGCATTTCCCCGCGGTTGATATAATAGTAGCTGTACTCTTTCAGCATGTCTTCAATGGCGCTGCGGCGGTCGCTGCTCCGGTGCGTGTAATCGCCCATCAGGATAAAGGCCCTGCCCGTGATCTTTGGATTGCTCATTTCTACGGAGCCGCCAGCCAGGAAATAATAGCCATATTTATCTATCACCACTTCTGCATCTCCTTTCATATCCAGGCTGCCGATCTTGTTATCGATATGCAGGCTGCCCATCAGTCGGGCATTTTCCAGATCATAGATCATGTTCATCCCACCGATGGGGGTTTCCATACTCTTGAGCTTCACCGCCTGGTTATTGACCTGGATAGCGCCCAGTACGTCAAACTTCATCCGCCTGCCATCGCCGGTAAAGCCCATATCTTCCGGCATATCCCCATAGAAGTAGAGATTGGTCCAGCTGTTATTGGTCACCTGCATGCTGCCTTCTATATTGGTCAGGATGACGCGACTGTTACTGCTGGAACCTCCCAGTCTGATGGATTGCCGCTGCGGTGTTTCATCCAGGACCAGCCTGGTTTCCTGACTGGTCTTTGTAATGGTATACAGTACATCTTTGAACACTTCAGGATCCTCATCCCGTACCCTTCCCCGGATGCGGATCCGGCCATTGCTGAACTCAATGCTATTGCTGTTACCGCCATTGAAGCCCAGCACCACGCCATTGAGCGGAATATCTGTCATCACAAAAGGTTGCAGGCGCATACCGGAAATACCATTGCCCTGTTTATCATAGTTGAGCGAGGTTGAGTGCGAAGGAAAGGCAGGGATGCCCAGGTCCAGCTCACCCTGCAGCTGGATCAGGTTCTGGTGCAGGAGTACGGCCTGCAGGCTGAAGTCGGCAATATTGTGCAGCCGGAAGACCGGGATGCCGCTGGCCAGGTTCACCTGCTGATCCCCGTTGCTATAGAACCAGAGGGAGGTGAAGGGTATCTCATAATTGCTGTTGAGCCCGTCAAAATGCTGGCCGTTGATAGTAGCCGCCGCCTCCGAATTGCTTTCACTGGTAATGGAAACATACCAGGCAGGGACATTGCGGGTCTCATCGTACCCGAAGCTGGCGCTGCTATGAACGGTAACGGGAACGCTGTTCAGCAGTTTTACATTGCCGGTCTCCAGGCTGCCCTGCCGCACCCGGAAACGGGTGGGCTCCAGGATAGCACGGGAAATGGGCAATTGCATACCGGCGGCATCCAGGGTGGCGTCAAAGGTTACGCCATCGTTGCCGATATAAATATGTTTCCATAACAGCTGGAACGAACCGAGGGCCATGGTCACATTGATAGCATTGCTCACATTTTCCAGCTGGCGCTGGCTGTTGATCCTGACCTTACCGATCGGCAGGTTGATATTGGGTGTGGGCACATGTTGCAGAGCAGTTTGCAGGCGGGTATCCAGCACTACAGAGTCTTTGTACAGGCGGGAACTGCCTGAACCTGCAATGGCGGTAAAGTTATGAAGCGTGTACCGGAGCGATTGCCCGTCGCTACCCGTAATACCGATGCCCTGGCTGCCGCTGATCGCTGCCGGCCCACCAGCTGTAAACACCGGGAACTGCATGCTGCCGCCATTGACCAGGCAGATAGCATTGCCCTGTTGCAGGCCGATGGCATTGTCTGCAAAGGAGCTGGTCTCCACCCGCACTTTGCCTTGGGCTACGCCCTGCTGCTGGTATTTATTGAGTGTGATCCCCACCGTGGAATCATATAGGGTGCCAACGTACTGGTCATAGATACTGATGACCTGCTCGTTGATATCCGTTGCTACCGGCAGGGTCTGCGGCCGGCAATAGGGGATCAGGGAATCATTCCTGATATCATCTGCCACTACCAGCAGATCAGAAAATTCGATGGTGCTTAATTTGCGCCCTTGCGCGTCGCTGCCGCTCATTTTGAAGAGCTGGTTATTGGCGTCGTCCACAGTCACCAGGCCGCCGATCTTTACCGGCGCTGTATTGCGCCGGGCAGGCTCGTTAGTGGGCCGGGACGGTATAATGGCGCCCGCCGTTTCTTCCAGGCTGGTCACTTCCAGCGGGAAACCCAGGAGCTTGCTCAGGTCGAGCCCATCATAAATACGCAGTTTGAAATTAATAGTAGTTACAGGCGTCTGGCCAACAGCCAGGTACTGGTAGTTGACAATTCCGTATACAGAGTTGAGCGATTGCCCCTCTGTAAATTCCATCCCTACATATCCTGATTTGGAAGCAGAGAACGTAAGATTGGTATCCAACGGCACTCCATGCAGCTCATACTGCCCCTGCGCATTGGTCCAGGTTTCTATCAGGGGTACAGATCCTTTCACCCGCACACGCGCATTGGCAACCGGCACCTGGCCAAAGTGAACGGTGCCTTTCACTGTCCTGCCATTCTTTAACTCCACCTGCACACGCTTCCAGGTTTTACCGGCCCTGCTGGACACGTTGATCATCTTCACTACATAACTGCTTCCGTTGGGGCCGCTGATGATAAAGCGGAAGCTGGTACCGCTGTTGCGGAAGGCAAAGTCTACCCCACCCCCATTGTTGGTGGTCTTGGTATAAGTATTGGCATTCACAAACTCCAGTTCAGGCTGGTCCTGGCTGCTGATGATGCCATTACCTGATTGATTGCCGGGCAGCTGTCCACCGGGTATGGGGTCATTCGGCACAGGTGAATGAGCGCCTTCATAGAGATAAGGACTGCGGATATCATTGTACATAGTGGCGGCTCCTTCCTGCAGGTCCAGCCGCACTTTTGCTTTATCGATCGGTTGCCCGTTCGCATTCCGGATATTGAAATAGATCCGGTGCAGCTTGTACTTTACCAGCACTTCTTTGCTGAGGACGCCGCTGGCCGGTACATTCACTATAATAGTATCCCGCTCATACGTATCGGTATTATAGGGTTGTATCACGATCCGCCTGTTATTGCCGGAAGGCAGGTTCATGGCTATTTTAGACTCCGGCACACCGGGCATATGACTGGAATAGAACACTTCCCCGTTCTGGCCGGAGTTATGATCATAGTACCAGGCGCTGGCCACTACGGGGTTACCTCTTTCATTCACAATGGTCAGCACAGCCTCACCTTTAGGTTCCATCCAGATCTCTCCCAGGTTATAAGCCGTACCAGACTGCGCTACGCCCACATCTCCTTCACCGGCGCCATGACTGCTTTTGAGGTTCACCACCCTGGCGCTGGTCTTAAAACCATGCTTCTCCACGGTGAACACATAGTAATAGGCTGTGGGATTATTGAAATCGCCTTCATAAGGCAGCTGGCGCACATCAATGCGACCATCATTACCGGTGAGCCCGGTAGCGTGCATCACCGGCGGCGTGCCTTCGTTATGCAGGTAATCGCGCAGCCAGTTCCAGCCCAGTTCACCGCTTTCCGCCAGCTTGCCCCAATCGCCATTGGCGGCAAGGGAAACGGCTTTCTGCATACCGGCGCGACTGATCTTGAACAAACACCAGCGGGCGCCCGCCAGGTTCTGCGCATCATTGTCATCTATGCCACCAGCTTTGTTCTTCACCTGGGCATAGGCCCGGGCTTTGGCGCGGACCACGCTTTTGATATAATAATATTCTGTTCCCGGATCGGTATTGGGATAACTGTACCGGTATTGCGATATCCCGATGCCCATGCAATTCAGATCGGCGCAATCTGCCTTCAATGTAGCCCCGTCGCTTTCCAGGCAGTCGCTTGCCGGGTTCCAGTCATAGCGCTTTGTGTATTGAAATGTTTTGAGGGAATGATGCAGGCTGTGTACTGTATTGTACTCGTCCGGGTTACGGGTAAGGATAGAATAAGGCGTTATACCATCCGTGCAATCTTCCAGCACCATATGGGGCGCCAGCACTTCTCCATTACTGCCGGTAGTGCCTTTCCAGACCACTTCAAAGGTGGTGCCGCTGATCTGGATCCTTTCTTTGGGACTGAAATTCCCGGGACTGCCTTCATCGCGGGGCACATTTTGTGCGCGGCCGCCGCGACGCATGAACAATACTTCCACACCTGGCTTCACCAGTCCGCGGTCATTGTGTTCTGTCACCAGTATCCGGGAATTGAAAGTACTTACGCGGGCATAGAACGTACCCATATCCCGGTCCTGCGGCAGACCACTCACAAACTGTATGGGATTAAAATAATAGTGGGAGTTGTTTGGTCGCACCATCAGCACCGTTCGGTGGCGGCCGCTGATTGTCCAGTTGATCTCACCGCCGCCGTTGCCGAAACTGCCCTCCTTCCAGCTAAAATCGAGCTGGTTGATATTAGGCACATTGAAAGAGAAGCTGCCATTGCTGCCCGTGGTTGCTGTGGCCAGCACTGTTTCCGCATAGAGGAGAATATTACCGGGCAGCAGTTCAGGAACATTACTGCCCTCACCCTTGGGGTTTTCGAACTGTATGGCGGTATACAACTGTACCGTGATACCGGCCAGCGGACTGTTCTGCAACGTGGCAAAACCGGCCCTGTTATGGAGCAGGGCGCCTGTATAGTAACTATCAGTATTCACCGCGCTCCCCTGCACCTGCAGGCCATTACCCGACCCACCGGACGGCGGTGGCGGCGCTGTATTGACGCCCTGGTTATTGACAGCAGAAGCCGTACCGCCCTGGGGCCAGTAATAGCGGAGCGTTCCCCTGAGCTGCACATTGGTGAAAGTAGGCCGCTCATTCTCCATTAATCCAATACCAGGAACGGCACTGGTAATACCCCGGCCAACTTCAAATACCACGATCTCACTGCGGCCCTGGTTATTGAGCAGGATCTTATTGTTCCGGTCCCGGGCTATCACCTGCATGGCATACCTGCCGGGCTCAAAGGCCAGGTCGTAGGGCTGGGTGATATAGGCCTGCATCAGCATATTCTTTTTGCTCAGCTGCGGGTTGCCGGCATTGAAATCCCTGGCTGCGGCAATAGCATCATTGGGATTCTGGCCCGGCTGCACCCGCACCACTACCTGGTCGTATTCAATGAGGGCGCCGCTCAGGTTGCCCATGGGCGGTGTCCAGCTGAAGTTGAGGTTCTTTTGTTCTGCCGGATAGGTATGATCGTTCTGCGGAAAAGTGATCATGGGCGGATCCGCCTGTGAGATGTCGAAGCTGGCGCAGCCTGTCCCTGTGGGCGATAGCTGCCGGCCGCTCAAGTAATCGTATGCCTGTATGCATAGCTGGTAATTCCCTTCCGGCAGCTTGCCGCTGCGGAGGATATTGGTCAGCGTGGCGTCATTGGCATTGGTACTGATATTGTTCTGGTCCAGGAACCGCATCAGGTCGGCATTGGCAGACAGCACCACTGTAGCCCCGGCGCCCAGGGTGATGGGCATGGGTGGGCGTGATTGCGGCGTAGTACGGATATATACACCACGGGATTCGTTGGTGAGACTGCCGCCCAGTTTTACCTCCAGCAACTGGCGGGTAGTATTGGTCAGTACGATCACCGCCTTGTTCTCCAGGTGATAATAGTCTTTGATATAGGCCGAATAAGGCGGCCGAAGGGTGAGTGTAACATTCACCTGCGCCCTGGCAGCCTGTAGCCCGGCCAACAGACAGAGCAACAATAACAGGCGCTGCAAAAGGAAGTATTGATGTTTCATGATGATGGCTATATGGTAAAAAGGATAGTTGACAGGATCAGAAACTCAGGCCATAGCTGACACGCACTGTTTTTTCATCGAAGGTCTGGACCACGGTCTGGTCCTTCGCCTCGTTCTTCAGGTAGTTGAACAGCAGTTGCACGCTATTTTGTCTGATCAGCCGGAAACGCAGACCCAGGTCGGCATTGAGGGTATACCCGTTGGACTGCCCATTGAACCGGTTATTATTATAGGTGGCGTTGGCGCTCAGCAGCATTCTTTGTTTGAGGAAGGGTACCGCCCCACCCAGGCCGCCACCCACAGAGCCGATATCGCCGGCCGACAAATGCGTATTGTTGTAATTGGCGGAAGCATTGACAGAGAGTTGCTGTTTCAGCCAGGTATGACTGTACACCAGCGTACCGAAGAGGGTATGCTGGTCCGGGGAAGTATTGATAGACTGTACCGGGCTGTTAAGGGATTGCCAGCTGCCTACCAGCTGGATATTCCTGGCTGTACTGCCATCCATAAAATTGAGATAGGGCGCCAGCATCACGCTCTGGGATACCTGCTTGAACAGCTCGTCCGCCGGGCCGGTACGCAAAGGATTGCGCGTGATACCAAAGTTGGTATAACTGGCGCTCAGGCCAAATACCTGGCTGGGATTATAATTGACACTGGCATTACCGGTAAATCTTTTTGAGGTACTTATTTTCTGAAGGTTGAGGTTATCCTGCTGCCAGCCCACGGAACCGTTGATCAGCAAGCGGCCATTTTTTAAACGGAGCGAAGGCAGCACTGAGAACTGCTGCATATCACTCTGGAAAAAATAAGCGCCCATCGACTGGTAATCGGGATCAATGCGTTTGTATTGCAGGCCCAGGCCAAACCACTTACCGGCATAGGACAGGCGGGTTTCCCCGGCGGTCAGCAATTGGGAAGTGATACGGGTATCAAAGATATCGGCCAGCCGGCGCAGGATCTTTGGATCGCTGGAATCCAGCTGCAGCGGGTCACTGTAGGTATCGATGGTGTAATGACTCAGCCCAAGGTCTGTTTGCCAGGTAAAATGTTTGAGAAAGCTCAGCTTCCAGGAAAAGCCGATCACATGATTGTCGGCCGGCGGCAGGGAATCCCTGAACTTACTGTCCAGGGAATTTTCCTTATCCCAGCCTTTGAGGTAACTGATATCAAAATAGTTCTTTTCGTTGCCCACCCCCAGTTTCACGGCATAGGCCATGCGGGTATAGGCCGGTGTGGGCCGGTAAGCCAATGGATTGGCAAACTGTGCGGAGTCCAGCTCTGTGGAGCGGTTGAGCCTGCCGTACATAAAGCCAAAGCGCAGTCCTTTGGGATTCAGTTCCAGGCCGCCGCCCAGCATCCGGTAACCCGCCAGAGTATAGGGAGAGAAATGAACATTGCGGTAGCCGGCATGCAGGGTGGCCCATTTGTAGCGGGGACTGATGCCGTATTGATTAAAGGGCTGGTAATAGTGGTTCTCAAAATTGCTGAAGAGAAAAGAGAAGGGCATGTCCACCCCAAGGATACTTAGTACCGGCGCCCCGGAGATCATCCAGGAAAAGGGTTTCTTCCGGTTATCGATGCCGCTGGCCGAATAGGATTCCAGCTGGAGGTTGACCGAACCGCTCAGGCGGAAAGGCTTTTTGAGATCGAGCTTTTCAATATCCTGCGCGCGGGCAGGATACAGGCCTGCCAGGGCAAGCAGCAACAGGTAAAGTTTTCTGGTTAGTTGGCTGTACATGAGGGTGGTTTTTTACACCCTCAAAATTCCTTTCATCCGGAGCGGGAAACAATCGCGAGATCGGGTGAGCCTATACGAGTTTGTCGCGGATAGCTTTGGCCACTGCTTCGGTATTGGAGTTGACCTGCAGCTTGAGGTAAATATTACGGATATGCGTTTTGATGGTGTCCAGGGCCAGCGACAGTTCCGTGGCTATCATCTTATAGCTCTTTCCTTCCACCAGCAACTGCAGTACGGCCTTTTCTTTGGCGGTCAGATCGTACTGCTGTTCCGAAGACCGGGCAGGGACATTGGCCTTGAACAATTCTATTACGCGGCGGGCAATGCCGGGCGTCATGGGTGAACCGCCCTTGTAGACATCCTGGAGGGATTCAATATACCCTGCCAGCGTGGTGGTCTTCAGGATATAGCCGGAAGCCCCGGCGCAGATGGCTTTGAAGATATATTCATCCTCGAAGAACACGGTCTGGATCAGGACCTGTACTTCCGGGAATTTCGTTTTGATGATGCCGGTGGCCTCAATGCCGTTCATGCCGGGCATTTCAATATCCATCAGGACAATATCGGGACGATCCTTTTCAATACGAAAGAGCAGGTCGCTGCAATCCGGATAGGCGCCGGCGCAAAGAAAGCCGGGTGTCCCGTTCAGGACTATCTGCAGGCTTTCCCGCAGGTGTTTGCTGTCTTCAAATATGGTAATGCGTATATCAGCCATTTACTATACAAAAAAAGGATTAATACGGCACAAAGCGGGTAGCGAATATGGGTGATGCCTTTATACCGGGAACCTGAGTGTAATCAATACACCTTCTCCCGGCTGATGGTCAAGGAGCAGCTCGCCGCCCAGTTCCCGGGCCCGGTTCCGCATATTGGACAGGCCATTGCCTCCATTGGTTTCTCCGCCATTGCCGGGGCCCTTCTCCCCAAATCCTTTTCCGTAGTCCTGCACTTCCAGCTGCAGCTGGTGGCTATGCCTGCTGATCCGGATATCTACCCTGCTGGACCCGGAATACTTGACGGCATTGTTCAGCGCTTCCTTGAAGACCAGGTAAAAATTCTTCCGCTGCTGCATGGTCAGCTTCAGGTCCTCCAGGATCTCCTGCCCGCTGATATGGCAATTGATCTGCTGGCTGCCGCAGATCTCAAAAGCAAACCGCTCCATGCGCTGCCAGAGGCCCTGGCCTTCGTTCTCGCCGGGTTTGATCATCCAGACAATATCGCCCATTTTCTCCATGGTTTCCCGGGCATTGGTACTCATCTTACCCAGGATATCGGCCTGTCGGCTGTCGGCCGCCGATTGCTGCGCCGCCACCTGGCTCAGCATATGGATACTGCTGAGCGAGCTGCCCACTTCATCATGCAGGTCGGCCGCAATATGGTTGCGCAGTTCCAGCTCTTTCATGCGCTGCCGCAGGCGGTAGCGGTTAATGCTCAGACCAATGCCTACTATAGCCAGCAGCGCCAGGGCCGAGACGCCAATGATCAGTAGCCATTGCTGCTGCATTTTCTGCTGCTGCAGTTCTTTGTCCTTATTGAGCAGCAGGATCTCTTTATCCTTCTGCTCTACCTGGAAACCGGCCATCAGCCTGGCCATTTCCTGGTTGTATTTCTGCAGGGCAAGACTGTCCCCTAACTCCTTGCTGATCTTCAGGTAGTCGTAGGCTTTTTTGACATTCCCTGTTTTTTCATATACCAGCGCCAGGTTCATGGCCAGGTGAGCTTCGCGGATCAGGTCCTTTTCTTCTTTCATGATGGCATAACTCAGCAATGCTTCCGGGATGGCTTCGGTATATCGCTGCTGGTTCATATAGATATTAAAGAACACGTCATGCGCAACGGCTTCCTGCTTCCGGCTACCGGTTTCCTGTGCATATTCCAGGCCTTTTTGCGCTGAAGCCATGGCATTGGCATATTCTTTAACCTCTGCATAAGCCTGGGCCAGTCCCAGGAGATAGACTGATTTGTTCTGTATATCGGCCACGCTGTCTGCAATCAGTAAGGCCTTTTGCAGGACAGGGATCGCTTTCCGGTATTCCTTTTTTATCATGAGCAGGTCGGCCCGGGCATTGAGCGTCATGCCTACCATCTGCCGGTTATTGGCTGCTTCAAAATATTGCATGGATCTTTCGGTGGTCAGGGCTGCGTCCTCGTATTGCTGCTGGGACATATGGATATCCGTCATGATGGAATAGATCCGTCCCAGCCCGTTATTATTGCCTAAACGCTCTCCCTGCTCCAGGGCGGTATCGCAGTGCCTGAGGGCTGCCTTCAGGTCCTGCAGGTTCTGGTATACATCGGCCATATTGAGGTGGGCCAGGGTGAGACGGGAAGGATTGTTCAGCTTCCGCGCGTAAACCAGGCAGGTATCCATGTACAGCTTTGCAGAATCATACCTGGCAATAAAGGAATAACAGAGAGCGGCGCCCGAATAACATTTCTCCAATCCGGCCAGGAAATCCAGCCGGTGGGCCAGGGTCAGGCCATCTTTGAAATAGAAAATACCAGCCGCAGGATTCTGGTACAGCATAGAGGCCCCTGTGCTCCAATAGAGATGGACCTTAGTGGTGTCTTCCGGCGCTTTGGCCAGGAGAGCGGCCAGCGAGTCCGTTTTAGACTGCTGCGCCAATGATGTAAATGGCACGCAAAGAACCAGCAGCCATGCGCCGATGGTGCGTTGTTTCATGTTGGGTGTTTAAAAAGGTGATGGTGGGATTGGGATCTGCCAGCAAAGATAGGCGGCAGCGGCATACCAACACTTTTTCATTGGCCCAAAATGCAGACAGGGAGCGAAACCGCTCCCTGTCCGGTGTATAGCTATCAAGAAGTCTACAGATCTTTCATCCGTGGCGGCATCAGTTTGTACACCACCGGGGTTACGATCCGTGATAATAAAGTAGAACTGATCAGGCCACCGATCATCACAATTGCCAGCGGTGAGATCAGCGGATTGCTGGACCAGGCAATGGGCATCAGGCCGCCGATGGCCGTCATGGTAGTGAGTATGATGGGCAGGAAACGGATCTCGCCTGCTTTCTCAATAGCAGCATCCAGCGGCATGCCTTCCTTGCGCAGCTGGTTGGTGAAGTCCACCAGCAGGATCGTATTCTTGACCTCTATGCCTGCCAGCGCCACAATACCAATAGTGGCCACAAAGGAAAGGGTATTGCCCGTTACCAGCAGGGCCAGCACCGCGCCCACAATGCCCAGCGGGATCACCGACAGTACAATCAGTGTACTCTTGAAGGTCTTGAACTCCAGTACCAGTACGGCAATAAAAAGGAACACCGTGATCAGGATGATGGTGCCAAAACCACCGAAGGATTGCTCCCTGGACTCCACTTCGCCGCCCATCTCGTAGGAATAACCGGCAGGCAGTTTCAGCTGGTCCATCTGCCTGATCACTTCTTTGATCACGGCATCATTCAAAAATCCTTTCTGTACAAAAGCCCCTACCGAGACCGTCCGCACTTTGTTGTGGTGATTGATCTGGGCCGCAGAAGATTCCAGCTCCAGGGTGGCCAGCTGGCTGAGCAGAATAGGTTTATTCTGTATATTGTCCACATACAGGTTATTGAAGACCGTTATATCCGGGTAAGCGGGCCGGGGCACGCTCAGACGGATCTTATAATCATTGTCAGTGGTATTGGGATCACTATAGGTGCCCAGGTCTATCCCGGCCAGCGCCATGCGGACCGTCCGGTCAATATTGAGGGTAGGCACGCCCAGGGCCAGGGCTTTCTGGGTATTGATGGCTACGCGCAGGTCGGTCTTATTATTCTTGAGCGGGTTATTGACATACATGGTGCCCTGGGTATGCAGGAGCAGGTGTTCGGCCTGGGCAGCCAGTCGGTGCAGGGTATCCAGGTTCTCACCCAATAAACGGATCTCCACGGGCGCTATCACGGGAATGCCCTGCTCAAAATTCTTGACCTCCACGCGGGCGCCGGGATAGGGCGTCCAGCGCTGCCGCAGTTTTTCTATCAGGGCTTCTTTTACTGTAGGCCGGGTATCAGGATGCAGCTGTACAAAGATCTCGGAAAAATCCGCCGCCTCATTGCGCTGCGATACGTTGTAATATACCTGGGGATTGCCTTTGCCGATATTGCTGGTATAATACTGCACTTCGTCCAGGCTGTCCAGCTGCTTTTCTATCTGCCGGGCGATGCTGTCGGTATGCTGGATGCCGGACTGGAGCGGCGCAGAGATCTCGATCATGAACTGCGGCTTTTCGGAAGAAGGGAAAAGACTGAACCCGATGACGGGGATCAGCGCCAGCGAAGCACCGAAAATAGCAACAGCAACTGATACAGTGAGCCAGGGCCTTCTGATGGCCTTATCCAGCAGCACAGCATAAGTTCCGTGGATCACTTTCTGTAAAGAGCGCAGGGCGAAGTTGCCTTCGGCATTGTGATGCGGCTGCAGCATCCTGCTGGACAGGAAGGGCACTACTGTCAGCGCTACGATCATAGAGCCGAGGATGGCGCTGATCACGGCAATGGGCAGGCTGCGGATAAAGTCGCCGGACATTTCCGGCATGAACATGATGGGCAGGAAGGCGATCACCAGGGTGGCCGTACAGCCGATCACCGCCAGGGTGATCTGTTTGGTGCCTTTCAGTGTGGCCTCCAGCCTGGAATGTCCTTCGCGCATCCAGCGTTCAATATTTTCCACTACCACAATGCTGTCATCCACCAGCAGGCCCAGGGCCACTACAAAGCCCACAATGCTCAGCTGGTTCAGGCTATAGCCCAGCAGGTTCACCAGCACAATACCGATGGACAGGGAAAGCGGGATGGCCACCATGACCACGGCCGAGGCGCGAAGGCCCAGGGGCAGCAGGGTGAACAGCACCAGGAGAATAGCCACGGTAAAATCCATACCGAGACCGCTCAGCCGGCTGTTGACATTATCAGCCTGGTCAAAATGCAGGATCAGCTGGATATTGTCAGGCAGGGTTTCTTTATAGTGATTGATCACGGGCAGGTAGGCTTCCTGCGCCGCTGAAATATTTTCACCGGCCTTAAGGGCGGCATTGACCAGCACACTGCGGTGGCTGTTCAGGCGGGTGATATGCGTTTCCGGGGCAAAGTCGGGATAGATATTGGCCACATCTTTCAGCAGGATATTCTTACCATCGCGGCTATACACAATAGTATTGCCGATCTCGTCAATGCTCTGGTAATTGCCGCTGGTCTTTACGCTGAAGCTCTTGCCACCGGATACAATGCTGCCGCCGGGAATATTGGCGGCCTCGCTCTGGATGGCCTGCATCAGGGTAGACAGTGGAATGCCTGTTTTGGCCAGCCGGTCCGGGATCACATCTATCCGCACCAATTGGTCGGAGAGGCCACTGATCTTTACATCTTTGAGCGATTTGATCTTTTCCAGTTCATCCTGGAGGCCTTCGGCCGCTGCTTTGAGCTGGGCCCGCGGTGCGTTCTGGGATACCAAAGCAATCTGCAAAATGTTGACGCGCGTGGGATCCACTTTCTGTACTTCCAGGCTGTACAGGTCTGTTGGCAGCTGGGAGCGAAGGGCGTTGGTCTCACGCACCAGCTCCTGGTATTTATCATCTACGTTAACGCCGTATTTGTATTCCACGGCCAGTACGGCTACACCATTGAAGATGGTGGTCTTGATCTGCTTGATATTTTCAAGGTCGTAGATCTTTTTCTCCAATGGCTTGGCCACCAGCTCTTCCATATCCTTGGGACTGGTGCCGGGGTAGATGGCTACAATAGGAAAGAAGGGCGGATGTGTTTCCGGGTCTTCGGCCCTGGGCATGCTGAAGATGGTGCTGATGCCCACCACTATTACCATCACCATCATGATGAAGGTGAACTGGCTGTTCTTGACGGCTGCTTTGGAAATATCCATATCCTGCAGTTTATAACGGTTATATATAGTCTATTTACTGAGCGCAGCAGTTACGGTTGAACTGCCGGCCGGGGTTGGTCTATTTGACGATAATGGCGGAGCCTTCGTCCAGGTAGGGACTGCCGGAAATGATGATGGCGGTCACGCTGTCCAGTCCACCCGTTACCAGGATGCCACCGGGCTGGATGCTGCCGATCAGCACTTCCTGCTTGTGGGCGGTCTTTCCATCGCGGGTAACGAACACATAGCCTTTACCGGCA
Organism: Candidatus Pseudobacter hemicellulosilyticus; assembly: GCA_029202545.1. Classification (GTDB taxonomy): domain Bacteria; phylum Bacteroidota; class Bacteroidia; order Chitinophagales; family Chitinophagaceae; genus Pseudobacter; species Pseudobacter hemicellulosilyticus. The sequence continues at coordinate 3,387,175 of CP119311.1, read as the reverse complement.
TCACCATCCAGCAGGGCGTCTGCGGGGATCAGCCAGCCCCTGCCTTCGATGCTGGGCTGAATGCTGGCCCGGGCAAAGATGCCGGAAGCGATGGCAGCGGGCGGTTTGCCGGTCAGCTTGAGCTGCACCTGCATGGTGCCGGCGGCGGGGTCAACACCTTCCGACTTCTTGTACACATAGGCCTGCAGTACCTGGCCGGGAAGGGCATCGGTCTCAATAGTGGCTTTATCGCCGATGGCGAGGCGCGCCCATTGCCGGTCGCTCACGCCTGCATTGAGGAGCCAGTCGCTATTCTTAGCCCCATTGATCATAAATACGGGCGAGCCGGGACCTACCACCTGGCCATTGTTCACAAAACGCTTGAGTACATACCCGCTGGTAGTGGCGCGGATCTCGGAGTAGCCGCGGTTCACGTTAACGGAATTGTATTGCTGGCGGGCCACGTCCATGGCGGTCCGGGCGTTCTGCATCTGCTCCAGGGTAGCCACGCTGTCCAGGTGCAGCTGGCGGGCCCGTTCAAAATCACGCTGCGCTTTTTCCCAGGCCAGCTTAGCCTGTTGCACACCGGCATCAATCTCTGCTACGTTAACGGTAGCCAGCAGCTGGCCTTTTTTAACGGCATCGCCTTCTTTCACCAGCAGCTGGTTGATGACGCCGCCGTTGCGGAAGCTGAGAACAGCTTCTTCTTCTGTGGCAAAGAGGCCGGAGGCCTGGATGCTGGCGGCGCCGGGGCCGGCTCCTTCCAGCGGCATCAGTTTAACGGGAATGCGTTCTTCTTTGCGGAAAGCCTCTTCTTTGGCGGCGGGCTTGCAGGCGCCGGCCAGCAGGGCGAGGACCAGTATGGAGATCCAGGCTTGGTTATTTTGCATGTTACTGATTTTTAGTGGGGAAAGAATAAGCAGCCGTTTCTCTTTCCAGAACAGCGGCGGCCTGCAGTACATTGTATTTGTTGATGGTGGCTGCCAGTCGCGCAGTGGTGAGCTGGTTGCGGGCGTCCACGGTCTCTATATAGGTATTGGTGCCAGCCTGGTAACCGCGGTCAATCAGTCGCTGATAGGTCTCGGCAGCATTGAGCTGGACGGTGGTTGATTGATACGTTTTCCAGGCGGCGGTCAGGTTATTGGTGGCTACCTGTGCGCTGAGGTTCAGCTGCTGGCTCACCTGCTGGAGGTTGAGTTGTGCATTGCGCAGGTTGAGGTTGGTTTCGGTGATGGTCATCTTATTACGTTGGCCGCTGAAGATGGGGATATCCAGTTGCAGACCGGTAAGGTAGTAGCGGCTCTGTTTGTTGAACCTGAACCCTTCGGCCTGTGAGCCCAGGTCCAGGAAACCGCCGAGCTTAGGCAGGAAGAACTGCTTGTTCATCTTCAGTACGGTTTCATTGAGGCGGATATAGGCTGCCAGCGATTGCAGCTCTTCCCGCTGCTGTGCGCTGGCCGGACCATTGGGCAGCATGGGGATGCTATGCAGGGCGGACTCTTCATTGAAGCTGGTATCAATGGCTGCGGTGGCCGGGCGATTGAGCAGCATATTAAAATAGAGGCGGGCATTGTCCACCTGTTGCGCTGCCTGCGTCAGCTGGGCTTCCACGGCGGCTATCTCACTCTCTGCACGCAGCAGGTAAGCAGGCAGTCCCTTGCCGTTATCCAGTAATTTCTGGTTCACCCTTTTGCCTTCACCGGCCAGGCCCAGCGCGGATCGCTGGATAGCTACGGCCTGCAGGGCGCGGAGATGATCATAGTAAGCCAGCTTGATCTCTTTGACCAGTTCCCGGCGATAGGCGGCCACTTCAAATTCCTGCAGCTGTACCTGCTGACCGCTGATCTGCTTGTTATAGGCCAGGTCCTTATCATAGATAGGGATGGTGGTCCTGACCTTTGCGTCATAAAAATTGCGGGGAAAGAAATTGATGGACTGGTTCTCCAGCTGGGGGAAGGCGTTAGAATTGGTGAGCTGGTTAAGGGTGGCGTAAGCACCGTTGAGCAGGTCGCCCAGTGGCAGGGGGATATCCCGGCCGCCGTCCCCGGTCTGGTAAAGGGTCTGGAAAGCGATGGTGGGCGCATAGAGGCTGCGGGCTCTTCGGAGGGCCAGCAGGGCTTTGTCCAGGGATACATTTTTCTGTTGCATCACCAGGTTGCTGTCGATCCCCTGCTGAATATATAACTCCAGGGCATCCTGGCCGGCCACTACCCCGGTTTGGGTGGAGGGACGGGCCGGTGCTGCAACGGTTGTACCGTCTGACTGCGCGTGTAGCGGCCCGGACATAGCAAGGGCCATAAGCAGGCTGGCTGCTTTACAAATTAATAACGTTCTCATAATTAACACTGTTAATTAGGCGGCAAAAAAATTACCTGATCTTTTCGAGGTTTAGTACAAAAGATTCAAAAATGGCAGACAATGTTTGCAGGGCGTTACCGGAATCCAGGTGCAATTTGGAAATGATGTCAAGGCGGTTACTCAGGTGCATGGAGCAGAGCCCGTGAACGGTGCCCCAGACCCACATGGACTGGAGACCGGGGTCCTGGCCCTGGAAATAGCCGACCTGCTGGCAATCGATGATCGTTTGTTTCAGGAAATCGAAGGAGCGCACGCCTTCTTCCCATTCCTGTTCGTCCCCACAGGGCGCCTGCATGTCTTGCAGGGGATCCTTCAGAAGAAACATAAGATCATAGAATTCAGGGTTATCAAAGGCGAACTGGATATAGGTTCGCCCCATAGCCTTTAATCGTTCAAAGGGATGATCTACCTGCAACAGGGCCTGGAACTGGTTAGCCATAATATGAAAACCTTCCTTTTGCAGTGCATACAGGATATCATTCTTATCCTTGTAATAAAGATAAATGGTAGTGGGACTGAACTCAATCTCGGCGGCTATCTTCCGGATGGTAGTGGCTTCATACCCATCGGTGGTGAACAGCTTTTTGGCTGCGTTGAGGATGAGTTGCTTCAGGTCCTCCCGGTGTTTTTCTTTTCTTTCTTTAATTCCCATTACAGTGCAAATATACTTAACAGTGTTAAGTAAAAAAATAAAAAGCGGCTGACGGGGCATTTTTTCCGGTTAAAGTGGCGAAAAGAGCGGTGGAGGCGGCACCGACTGAAAAGCTAAGACAAACTAAAAAGCTCATTATAATGATCATTTTTGCCTGAAAAGCTTAAAATGATCATTATAAGTATCATTGCCGGAATAGCTATTCCATAAAACAAGGAGAGCAATAAGCTTTGGCGCCATAATGTCAAGGTTGAAACGAAACCACAAAAAAAGGATGTGCAACCGCACACCCTTTCTATTCTTAAACCCCGCAAGGATCTTATCCTTGACTATCGTCATTGGCATCAGCCGGCTTTTCGGAGGGACGCTCCGGTCTGTCCTGGCCTGACCGTTTGTAATAATAGTTCTTCCGGGTATCCAGCACCCGCTGGTCGCGCTCCGCTTTCAGGGAACGGATCAGCTGCCTTCTTTCCTTACCGGACAATTCCCTGTTCAGCCGCACGGATTCAATACGATCGGCATAATCAGCCTGAATATCCTGGATCTCCCGGTCCAGCCTGGAGGGCCGGTTACGTGCGTTACCGCCGTAGGGATAATAGAAGGGATCATAATAGGGTCTGTAGAAAGGTGACATCATTCCCATCCCGTATCCATAGCCAAAGCCGAATCCGATACCAGGGGTCACTATCACGCGGGGAGGTCTATGGTAGGAGCCGCCCCGGATCACTTTCTGGGCCGATGCACCCAGCGCCAGTCCAACTGCGAACAATACTATCAGGAGCTTTTTCATAATTGAATGATTTACTTATGTACTTATATAGATATAGACGGCAAAAGAGGCCAAAGGTTGGGGTAGAACCTCTACTATAACTTTTTGCTAACAATTGGTAGTTTCCTGCCGGAAAACAGTCGCCCGGCTGATGCTCGTCATGCCCTGCCAGCAGGTACTGAACTAATTTAAGGGTACTAAACTTCCGCATATGAAAAAGATAATGGTGGCTTTCGACAGCATGCATTTTTCGGAAGGCGCGTTGCAATTTGTGCTTGGCCTGCACCAGTTAGCTCCTGTAACGGTTTCCGGCGTCTTCCTCCCCCATATCGATTTTTCGGACTTCTGGAGTTATACTGCCTCATCGGCAGCCGGCCCGGTCCTGGTGCCCCCTATCAACCAGCCGGCCATCCCCGTGGAATCCAAGGTCAGCCGCTTTGAGGCTTTTTGCCTGGCCCACCATATTCCCCATAAAGTGTCCAAACACCTCTATGACTATACCCTTGCCGAGATCAAACAGGAAACCCGCTATTGCGACCTCCTGGTGATTGGCAGTGAAGCTTTTTACAGCAATACCGGTGAACTCATCAACGAACAGCTCCAGGATATCCTGCGGCATGCAGAATGCCCCGTAATCCTGGTCCCGGAAAATTTTGAGTTCCCCGGTACCAATATCCTGATGTACGACGGATCGGCCTCTTCCGTATTTGCCATTAAACAGTTCTCTTACCTCTTCCCCGAATTCACCGGCGGTAAGACCCTCATTGTGTATGTAGACAAGGATCCCGAAGCAGAAATGCCCGACAAACAACAGATCCGCGACCTGGCCTGCAGGCACTACGACCAATGTGGTTATTTTACCCTCAAGGCTGACAACAGCAATGAGCTGGCCGGATGGATCGGAGAACAAAAAGGAAGCATTATGGTGAGTGGCGCTTTTGGCCGTTCTTCCCTCTCGCAGTTGTTCAAACGCAGTTTTGCGTACAAAGTGATCATGGAGCATCGGATGCCCGTGTTCATTGCGCACAAATAAGCAGGCTGTAACTGATCATTGCAGGGAAGGCATTTCGTCGAGCGTAAGTACGTACCCGCTGTTCATGATCTTCTTCCATCCGTCAAGCGTATTGTGCTCCGGCTTGCGGACAAAATCTCCGTACCAGGTCATGAACCAGCTCCAGTATCCTTTTTCTCTTTGCAGGAGATCCGGATCGGGATTGGAACCACATTCCGAAAGGGCTACCAGCTTATTGTTCCCGTACCCGCTGCGGATGGCATTCCACTCCGCCGTCTGCGCCCCATGGTTGCCCTGCTGGTAAATATCCCGGCCAATGATGTCCACATAGGCATCACCGGGATACCAGTCCGTATCATTGGCCTCCCTGGTCCAGATCCAGATCAGGTTATTTAACTGATGGTGCTCTACCAGGCGCTGGTACATAGTAATGTATAATTGCTTACAGGCGGCGCCTCCTTTGGCGCCCCACCAGAACCAGCCGCCGGCCGCCTCATGCAGCGGCCGCCAGAGCACCGGCACCTTACGGTCCTGCAATATTTTCAACTGTCCGGCAAGTGCATCTATATCGGCCAGCATGGCCTTGTATTCCGCCGAAGCCGGATCACTGATCTTCGATACATCGAAAGATGTACCGCTGGTATAAAAGGCTTCCGTAGCGCGGGAGGGATCCCGCCAATGCCAGCAAAAGACCGGCAAACCTTTTCGGTTCCAGTAAGCAATGGCATCGTTAACGGGTTCCTGGTCATTATACCAGGTGTAACCCCTGAAGCAATGCATGAAGTCAAGTCCAACAATACCGGGTTCTTTCCCGGTATTTTCTTTTAACCAGTTCACCTCGTCAAAGCTGTTCAGGGTCATGACCCCGGAAATGATCTTCCGGCCAAACTGTTTGCGTAAGAATTCATACACTTTCTTTGCCTCCGGTGTGGCTTTGTCATTGACCAGCGCCGCCCGGGTAGACAAAGCATATTCCGGTTCCGGATCAGGAGGCGGTGGCGCCGGTGGATCGGGCTCCGCACCACCGCCTTTGCTGCAAGCGCTTATACTGAGCAGGCAGCCCAGGCAAAGTACCAGCAAGCCGGAACGCCTAAGCCGCATCCACCTGCCTGCCGGCATAAAACAATGCAGCAGACAGGGCAGAAAAGCCATTGGTTCGTACCAAAATCTTTTCAGGCTATCCTGACAAGTCAGGACCGCCATTGGTTCGTCCCAAATTTTCTTCCGGCTACGCCGCCAATGCCCGTATGATGATAGTAAGCGACCCAAGTTTTATTATTAAAAATCTTTGAGGTACTGAATGACCAGCAATCCTGATTCCTTGATGTCCTTCTTTTTCCAGTTGCCATGGGAACCCGCACTGGGCAGGAGGACTGAACAGGTCTCGTTCTTATCCGATACCGACCAGGTGATCCAGCTCAGCTTACGGTCTTTCATCCACTGGATATAGGCTTCCCATTCTTTGACATCAATAGGTCCGTCACCTGTGGCTTCCATACCGGCAGATTCAGAGATGAAGATGGGCAGCCCGGCCTGGATAGCGGCATCGGTGCGATCCCGCAGGAACTGCTTGTGCGTGGCTGCATAAAAATGCATGGTGTACATAAGGTTGTCAAATCCTTTGATAGGATCCGCAGCAGCCAGGTGAATATCCTGGTCCCAGTGCGGCGTGCCCACCAGGATGATATTGTCCGGATCAATGGCCCGGATGGTTTGAATAAGCTCAATGGAATACTGTTTTACTTCCGCCCAGCTTTCTTCATCGGGCTCATTGAAGATCTCATAGATCACATTGGGCGCATCCTTGTAGAGCGTGGCCATCCGCGTGAAGAATTCTTTTGCCTCCGGCAGATTGATATTGTGGCTATGCCAGTCGATGATAACATAGATACCTTCTTTGATAGCCGCATCCACTACCGTTTTGATCAGTGCAAATGATCTTTCCTTTTCCTTGAGGTAGCCGCCATTGGGCTCTACGCCAAGGGAGGCCCGGACCACATTGGAATGCCATTTTTCTTTCAACTCCTTTACGGCGCCGGCGGTATAGAAGCGGGGATGAAAACAGCTCCAGCCAAAGCTCATCCCTTTCAGGACTACCGGCCGGCCATCGGAAGCGGTCAGCTGCGTGCCTGTAACACGCAACTGACCGTACTCCCTGACCGGTTGTCCGACTACCCATGAAGCCAGGAGCAGCATTGCTCCCAAAACAATATTTTTCTTCATCGTTTAACTTATTATCATTTCCAGTTGAAGGTTTTTGTCGATGATCCTGTTCAGCCGTTCCACTGAAGTAGCGGACCGCAACCCGTCTTCCGGCGTATTGACCACATAGTCCAGCAGCTGCCCGATAGTGGAAGTAGCCACATGGATCCTGGTATCGGAAGAAGCGTAATAGATGAACACCTTTCCCTCTTCATTGACGATCCAGCCGTTGGAGAACACCACATTGGACACATCCCCCACCCTTTCATCGCCTTCCGGCGCTATAAAATATCCGGCGGGTTTATAGATCACCCGGCTGATATCATCCAGGCTGGTCATGAAAAGATACAATACATACCGCAATCCGGCGGCAGTATTCCGTACACCGTGGGCCAGGTGCAGCCAGCCTTTGTCGGTCCGGACAGGTGAAGGCCCCAGGCCGTTCTTGGCCTCATACACGGTATGGTATGTTTTCTGGTCTATCACCGTTTCTTCGGGCACCACGGCGGGGTCAATGGTATTACTTAGCCCAAAGCCGATACCACCACCGCTGCCGGCTTCTATAAAACTGTCCTGCGGCCTGGTATAAAAAGCATATTTACCTTTTACATATTCCGGGTGCAGCACTACGTTGCGTTGCTGGGGCGAGGGCGTCTGCAGGTCCGGCAGCCGCTCCCAGTGTACCAGGTCCTTGGTGCGGGCGATGCCGCACTGGGCTACGGCTGCGGCCTGGTTGGCGGCACTGGCGGAAGGATCGCGCCGCTCTGTACAGAACAGGCCATAGATCCAGCCATCCTCATGCTCTACCACCCGCATATCGTAGATATTGGTCTCCGGCTCTATGGGCTCGGGCATGGCCACCGGATGGTCCCAGAAGCGGAACCCGTCAACGCCGTTGTCACTTTCAGCCACGGCAAAGAAGGATTTGCGATCCACCCCTTCCACCCGGGCTATCAGCAGGTATTTGCCGTTGAGCCGGATGGCGCCCGCATTCATGACGGCGTTGATGCCAAAACGTTCCATCAGGAAAGGATTGGTGGCGGGGTCCATATCGTACCGCCAGAAGACCGGGGCATGAGCAGCGGTTAAGACCGGCCACTCATATTTGTCGTAGATCCCGTTACTAAGCGCTTTTTTTCGATTCTTCCTGTCGACCAGCAACTGATAAGCAGTCTGCAGGTCTGCCTTTCTGCTTTCAAACTCTTTGTTCATTATCGTTAATTATATTGGATTGCTTGCCTGCTGTTAACGAAGTCCCACATGGTCAATATAAAGCACGCCACTCCATCCGTCCGACTGGAAGATCAGTTCCTTCAGGGGATCGGGTGCGCCAATATCCGCCAGGTTGAAGGTGATGGTCTGCCATTCGCCTTCTTTAATGGTAGACTTATAGGCATTGCCCCAGTCGCCATTAACAACCAGGTTCAGCTTTTTACCGTCCAGGCCTGGGCTGCCATAGATGGAGAATTCCAGTTTTGTATAACCGGCAGTAGACACACCAACATCACTGTGCAGGCTGATGCCTTCATAGCCGTTTTCACCATAGGTGGCTTTGATGGCCTTGAGCCCATCGCGCACCTGTTCATTGCTGCCAAAATCTTTGCCCGCGGTCCAGGACCAGTCCTGGAAGCCGTTCTCCAGCCCATCCGTATAGAGCGCCAGCGGGAAGGCAGGCAGCGGCGGCAGATCGCCTGCCAGCAGCAGCACTTCTGTTGAGGTAACTGTGATGCCGGAATAGGATTTAATGGATACATATCCTTTGCCCGCATTTTCCGGAACAGTGACCGTGATCTCGGACTCCGACTTACTGGCAAAGCTGGTGATGGGTGTCTGCACACCAGCAAAGGATACGCTTTCTACCAGGTCCAGGTCGGTCCCCTGGATGGTCAGCACCCCACCACGTTCTACGGGGTTGGGCGATAAGCTCATCAGGGTGGGTTCTGTCAGCTCCAGCATGGTCTCCGTTTCTATTTCCAGCGGTTCCGTGCCGGTCGTATAAAAGATCAGGGTGCCGGTCTCGGCCGTGATAGGCACAGTGACCACCAGTTGATCATGCGCTACGCTGACAAATTGCGTTACGGTGGTATCCCGGGCAAATTTGATCCCGGTGATCCAGTTGAGGTAGGCGCCGGTAATAGTGATCTGATCGCCGGGTTTGGCATGATCAGGAAAATCAGCAATGGTAACGCCTACTTCAAAATCAATAAAAGCTTTGGAAGTAATATCGCCATCAGGTGTTTTGAGCACAGCTTTACCGCGCACACTGGCCTGGGGTACTATCAAACCAATACTATCTTTTGTCTGGAATACGAAACTCTTCTGGTCAACCGTGGCGCCGCCAAGTACAATGGCAGTGACCTTGTCCAGGTTACGGCCAAGGAACCTGATCTGTTCGCCATGTTTCACGCCGGCAGGACCAAAGCTTTTCAGCTCTACGAGTCCGTTGTCGGACGACTTATCCTTTTTGCAGGAGGGCATGGCCAGCAACAGTACGCTGAGGGCCAGGCTGACAGCTATCGTGGAAGTTATCTTTATGGACATACCCGTTATTTTAAGGTTTTAGGAACTACCCGGAAATTATCAAAGCTGATATCGGCATCCAGTTCACCGGCGCCATGGAACAGCACGCGGGTCCAATACCCATCAGGATTGACGGTCAGGGTACCGAAATTTTTGGTCAGCGTTTCAAAGGGGATCACAATGGTTTGCCATTTCCCCTTGGTATCAATAGGCGGCGCCCAGAGATAATTATCATTGTTGAAATCATTGGGCAGGCCAAAGTTCAGCTTGATCATATTGTTGTTATAGGGCTTCAGGGTATTGACCTCAAATTTCAGGTTGTAATTCTCGGGTTTGATGATGGCTTCATCAGGGATATTCTTGCTGATATCACCCATGGCGTAGTTTGGACCGCCTGCCACTTCTTTCCAGGTCCAGCTGCCAATGGTTTCGTGTACACGGATATAATTGCCGTTGATCTTTACAGGATCTTCAGGTCCCGGATCGGTGACCACAAAACCCTCGTTCCACCAGCCGGTAAAGGGATCACTGCTGATCACAATATTGCGGTTATCGCGGAACCAGAAATTGGATTTGGTTTCACCGAAATTGGTCTTCACAATAAGCTGTCCGGGCTGCGCCCCTTCCGGTACGGTTACCTGGATCTCTTCATCCTTCACCGATACCAGTTCACCGGTGACACCACCGGCAAAGGTCACGGTGAGGGGCTCATAGAAATAATTGCCGCGGATGGTAGCCACTTCGCCTTCGGCCACATATTCACTGAACATGCTGCTCATGGTGGGCTTGCTGATCTGCGTTTCAAAGGGATGGCTCAGCACATAGCCATTGCTGAAGATGATCCGCATGGTATTGCTGATATTCTCCGGGATATTGGAAGGCACCACCGTAATAATGGACGTGCTGGTGATATAGGTGGGCACCAGGTATGCTTTCTGGTCGTTGAACCAGACCTCCTTCGCCTTGCCCAGGTTCTCCCCGATAATGGCCACCATATTGCCCTGGCCCGCGCCTATCAACAGGGAGTCCGCCGAGGCGGGATCCATGACACGGACATAGCTGACAAGCGGCGTACCGCCATCGTCATCCTTGTTGCAGGCGGTATAGAGCAGGACCAGTCCGGCCATGAGGGCCAGCAATTGTATATTATGAATGAACTGCTTCATGTAAAAAAGTTGAATTGATTACTGATAATAATCCACTGAAGGTTTCCGCAGGTTGGGCGCCTGGCTCAGTTCCGTAGTAGGAATGGGCAGCAGGAAATTGCCGCTGTTGGCGTTGATCTTCCTATCCGTAGTAGCCCATTCTGTTTTGGTGATGGTCCACTCGGTGGGATTGGGGAATACATCCGGCACAATGGCAAAGAGCCCGCGGTCCTGTTCATTCAGGATACTGTACGCTTTTTGCGGATTGTAATAATGCAGCTGTACCAGGTCGTACCAGCTCATGCCTTCCATAGCAAATTCAATGAAGCGCTCTTTCAGGATCACGTCCATGGTGAGCGGGTCTTCAAATTTGGAGAGGCCGGACCTGGTATGCACTTTATTGAAATATTCCAGGGCCGTGGGATCGGTGGTCTCTGCATCATTACCCAGTACGGCTTCTGCATAGATCAGGTACAGTTCTGCCAGTCGCATCATATAGGTATCATGCCCATAGCGCTGGGAAGCGGCCTGTCCACCTACATCCTTGGCCTTACCGGTAACATATTTTTTGATGGAAGCATAGCTCAGATCAGCGGTATTATTGGGGAAGATGAGCTTCTGCTCTCCGCCGGGGATGGTCTGTGTGATCTCGGGATAACTGAAGCCGGGCAGCATGAAGGTAGCTTTGAGACGCTGGTCCAGGGTCCGGCCCACCAGTACATTGCCTTCCGGCGTAGTGGTATTAAAGCCGTCATAGAGCGATAGCATCCAGAAAGTAGCGCCTTTATCGCCGCCCCATCCGTCGCCATTGGCAATATCACTGCTATAGGCCAGGTAGGCGGGGGCAGAATTCTGTGTACCCCATACTTCCGGTGCGTATACCCATTGCAGGGAAAAGATAGATTCGGTGTTATTATCATACGGGAACAGGAAGAGATTGGCATAATTACCCAGGAGGGTATAACCGCCGTTCTTAATGACCCTTTCAGAAAAGTAGCGGGCGCTGTCCAGGAACTGCTGGTTACGCTGTCCGCCGGTGGATTCCACACCCGCACGGGTGAGGTAAAGACGGGCCAGCATGGCTTCGGCCGACCAGCTGGTCACCCGGCCGGGCAGAACGGGCGTTGGCTGCAGATCAGCCGCGGCGGCCCGCATTTCACTGGTGATGAAACGCCAGACACTTTTGCTGGTGTTGCGGGAAATAGTAGTATCAGACATCACGGCCAGGTTATCCGTGATAATGGGCACATCACCCCAGTTCATGACCAGGAAGCGATAGGCCAGGGCCCGCATAAAACGGGCTTCGGCAATACAATGCTTCTTCATGGACGCCGTCACTTCTTCCCCGGAATAGGCATTGATATTGGAGATGGCCATATTGGACTGGGCCACCACAATAAAGAAGGCGCGCCAGGCAGTACCGTTGTCGATGGTTTCCCCGGTGGTATTGAAGAGTACATTACCCCGGTCGTTGTACGCGGAATAAGCGGTGCCACCGCGAAAATCACCCAGGTTATAAGAGGCTTTATCGTTGTAATCAAACCAGACCTGGCTGTACAGCAGTTGCGTGCCGGCCAGCAGCTGTGCGTCTGTTTTATAAAAGCTGGCGTCCACAATGGTGTCCGTAGGCGTAATGTCCAGGAAGCTCTTGCTGCAGGCAAACAGCGACAGCAAGCCAAGGGTCAGACCAGCCAGTTTACTATATTGAGTGGATTTGTTCATTTGACTAAGTTTTCAGTTGTCAATGGTTCTTTTCCGGTTAACAGGTTAGAAATCGATCCCAAAAGAGAAAGTGTATACCGGCGTCAGCGGATAGCGGCCATTATCAATGCCGATGGCCTGGTTGGTACCGGCGGCATCCCGCCCGGTATAGGAACCTATTTCAGGATCCATGCCGTTGTAACCGGTCAGGGTCAGCAGGTTCTGGGCGCTGAAGCCGATCCTGGCGCCCTGCACTATTTTCAGCCCTCGCAGCAGTTCGGGTGAAAAATTGTAGGTAAGCGTAATATTCTTCACGCGCAGGAAAGAACCATCTTCCACCCATTTATCTGTGATCCGGGTATAGTTATTATTGGGGCCATGAGAAATGCGGGCCACATCGGTGCCGGGATTATCCAGGTGCGCCTTGCCGCCGCCATCGTCTACCACCCGGGCGTAGTTCATAGCATTTTTCAGCAGGTTACGGCTCAGGTTGATATTGTTGGGATTTGAATTCACGCGGGCTGCATAATTGTACACATCATTCCCATAGGTCCCGGTGATCAGGACACTCAGGTCAAATCCTTTGTAGCTGAAAGTATTGGTAAAGCCGCCGAAGAGCTTGGGCCAGGGATTACCGATAAAGGTGAGGTCGTAGGAATCAATGATACCATCCGGAACACCGTTGGGTCCGCTGATATCCTTGAATTTAACATCGCCCACCCAGATACCGGTCACAGGGTCTACAGGCAATCTTTTACCGTCATTATCCACGGGCACAGGGCTTTCATTGATATCATCAATACTGGTGAACAGGCCGTCTTCCTTGTAACCTAAAAATAACCAGGGGGCCTCTCCTACTACGGAGCGCTGTGTCCAGTTGTCCAGCCACCAGGAAGTGCGGTCCAGTTTGGCAGAGTTGTTATAGAACTTCTTGATGCTGGTCTTGAAGGCGGAGAGGTTCAGGTTGGAGCTCCAGGTAAAATCCTTGTTACGGATATTCACTGTTTTGAGGGTCACGCTCCAGCCTTTGTTTTCCAGTTCGCCAATATTCATTACCTGCGGGGAAATGGAGCCGGTGCCATTAGAGCCCATATACCAGGGCACGGTGGCTTCCAGCAACAGGTTATTGGTGGCTTTGAGGTAGTAATCCGCTTCTATTTCAATCCTGTTCTTGGCAAAGCCGATGTTCAGCCCAATATTCCGGGTCATGGTCTCTTCCCATTTCAGCCCGGGATTTTTATAGCGACTGGGCAGGAAACCGGTGCCATTAGGCGAAACGCCTGCTACCAGGGGAGAATAGATATAGGAACCGCCACCCTGGTTGCCGGTCAGACCGCCCTCCAGGCGCAGCTTCAGCTCGGAGATAAAATCCAGGGTAAAGAATTTTTCGTTGGATACCCGCCAGGCTGCCGAAGCGGAGGGGAAATACCCCCACCTGTTCTCCGGTCCGAAATTGGCGGAGCCATCAGCCCGGAAGGAGGCGGACAGCAGGTATCGGTCTGCGTAATTATATTGGGCCCGTGCCAGGTAGGATTCCATGGCCCAGAGGGAGGAACCACCCGCTGTCACAGAGGTCAGGTTATCACCTGCCGACAGGTCAAGGATATTATTGGTCAGGAAACCTGTTCTGCCGCCCGACAGGTTACGCCACTCTGATTTCTGGGCTTCATGGCTGGCCATGACCGTCAGGTGGTGTTCGCCCCAGGTCTTATTGTATTCCAGCAACTGGTTCCAGTTCCAGTAAGTACTCTGTGTACTCCTGTTGGTAAAGGAAGCCGTAGGATTCTCCGCCCAGCCGATCTTATACTTGGGAATAAAATAACTGGCCAGGGAATAATTCAGGTCTGTAGAAAATGAAGTGCGGAACTGCAGTCCTTCCAGCAGTTTCACTGTGAGGTTGGCGCCGCCGAGGAACTGTTTGCGGTTGTTCTCATTGGTCACCATACTGGCAATGGCCAGCGGGTTCACCGGCGCATAGATATTGGCGCCGTTGTTCTCATCAGCGCCACCCCAGGTACCGTCCAGGTTCTTCACCGGCACCTGCGGCGATAGCTGCAGGGCGTTGATGATGATATTTTCCTGGCTGGTGGTCAGGTTCTCTTTTGTCTGGTTATAGCTGAGGTTCAGGCCGAGGTTGATCCTTTTGGATAATTTATTGTCCAGGTTGAGGCGGAAGGAGGTCCGTTTAAAGCCGGAGCCTTCGGCCACCCCTTTCTGGTCCAGGTAATCGGCCGATATATAATAGGTGCTTTTGTCCGTACCGCCGCTCAGGGTCAGCTGGTGCTTGGCCATGGGGGCGTTACCAAACAGTTCTTTCTGCCAGTCGGTCCCATCCCCCAGCAGGCTGGGGTCCAGGAACTCCAGGGGTGTTTCACCACCGGCAATGACATGATATTCCTTTACCATCTGCGCATACTCCCGCAGGTTCATCACGTCCAGTTTTTTAGGCGGTCCCTGTATACTTTGCTGGAAATTGTAGCCGATGCGTACATCGCCCGATTTACCCCGCCTGGTGGTGATCAGCACCACGCCGTTAGTAGCGCGGGAACCGTAGATAGCAGTGGCCGACGGGCCCTGCAGGATCTGTATATCCTCAATATCACCGGGGTTAAAACCGGCCAGGGGATTGGAAGAGCTTTGTGCGCCCAGGGTAAGCGGCGTAGGCTGCAACTGTACGCCGTCTACCACGTACAATGGTTCCGTAGTGCCGAAGATAGAAGCTATCCCGCGGATATTGACCGACATGCCGCCACCCGGCTGACCGGAGTTCTGGGTAATGTATACCCCTGGCGCGCGGCCCTGCATGGCCTGCTCAATAGTGGTGTTCACGGTCCGGTTCAGCTCTTTTGCAGAGATGGAGGTCTGGGCCGTGGTCAGGTTGGCTTTTCGGGCCGTACCATAACCAATCACTACCACATCACTCAGTGAATTGACCACACCGGAGAGTACTATGCGCTGCAGCCCATTGCCCCTGATGGGGAATTCCCGGGTCTGCATACCCACATAGCTGACCACCAGCACCGTGTCCGATGCCGGGATCACAATGGTAAAAAAACCATTCTCATTGGTCAATACATTCCGTTCCTGTGATCTTGATTTGATAGTTGCGTTGGGGAGAGGGTTACCCTGATCGTCTACGACGGTACCGGTAACGGTTTTGGTTGAATGTTGTGCAGTCAGGTTTTGATGAAAAAATGATAGCATCAAAAACAGCGCCGCAAAA